>JAKAPW010000002.1 GCA_021811935.1 archaeon
CAGGCACAGGCCGCAGATGGCCACGGTGAGGCCGGGGAACTTCAAGCCGCTGCCGGAGGACAGGGCCAGGAGGGGGAAGGTGGAGGCCTACCCCTACGACTGGGCCGAAGCGGACCACAGGGCCATAGTGAGGGGGATAGCCGAGCTCCCGCCCCCCAGGGTGGACATGGCGGGGGCCCAGGTGGTGATTGGGCTCGGCCTGGGCATACTCAGGGACGGGAAGGGGAACCCCAGGAACCCCAGGGAGGCCTACGACATGGCGGCCAGGCTGAAGGACACGATACGGAGGCTCTACGGGCTCACGGCGGAGATAGGCGCTTCCCGCGCCCTGATATACGCCGAACTGAAGGAGCTGGAGGGGCTGCTCACCGTGGAGAACCAGGTCGGACAGACGGGGGTGACAGTCAGCCCGGACGTCTACATCGCACTGGGGATAAGCGGGGCGGTGCAGCACAGGGTGGGGATGCAGAAGTCGAAGAAGATAGTGGCCGTCAACACGGACCCGTCGGCGCCCATATTCCAGATAGCGCACTATCCCGTGCTGCAGGACCTCTACGAGTTCCTGCCCGAGGTGTTGAAGAGGTTGGAGAGCGGTGGCAGCCTGGCCTGAGTTCGACGTGGTGGTCGTGGGGGCCGGCCCCGCCGGCTCCGCCTGCGCGCTCACGCTGGCCCGGAAGGGGGCGAACGTCCTCCTGCTGGAGAAGGGCAAGATACCCGGGGAGAGGAACGTGTCCGGCGGGGTGGTCTACGGCAGCTACCGGGATGGATACGGCCTCGGGGACCTGCTGCCCGGGTTCGAAGCGGAGGCGCCCGTCGAAAGGAGGATAGTCTCGCACGAGGTCTTCGCGCTGTCCGACCCAGGGAAGGACGCCTTCTCCTACTACAGGATACATCGGGGGTCGCTGGTGTCCAGGATAGGCCTCTTCAGCACCGGCCTGGAGAGCGGCCACGACTACTCCGTCCTGCGCAGGGGGTTCGACAGGTGGATGGCGCTCAAGGCGGTGGAGGCGGGGGCCATGCTCTGCACCGAAACGACGGTCGAGCACCTGCATTTCGAAGGCGGAAGGGTCGCCGGCGTCCGGACGGAAAGGGACACGATAACGTCCAGGCTGGTGGTGGACTGCTCCGGGGTCACCTCCGGGCTGGTGCAGGAGGCGGGGCTCAGGGGACGGCTGACCCCCGGGGAGCTGTACCATGGAGTCAAGCACGTGTATCGCCTGCCGGCGGAGAAGCTGGAGCAGCGGTTCGACCTGCGCGCCGGGGAGGGGAGGGCGATGTTCTTCCTCGGGGAGTTCATGCGGGGGGTCTCCGGCGGCGGCTTCCTCTACACGAACAGGGATTCCGTGTCGGTCGGGGTGGTCTCCCCGCTCGACTCCGTGGTGAAGGCGACCACGCAGAGGTTCGACAGGGTGGGCAAGCCGCTCGACATACTGGAGGGGATGGAGGGCCACCCGAAGTTAGCGCGGCTGCTGGAGGGGGCCGAGCTGCTGGAGTATTCGGCCCACAACATCCCGCGGGGGACGCTGCTGGAGACCCCGTATGCGCCGGGCTTCATGGCCGCGGGGGACGCCCTGGGGACCTTCGTGAAGATGGGGGCGCTCATCGACGGGATGCGGCGGGCCATCGCGTCCGGCATCATGGCCGCGGAGGCGTACCTCGCGGACGACCCGGGCCGCTACCGGCGGCTCCTCGCCCCCGTCTACAGAGACGTCGGCAGGTCGAAGAGGGACAGCCTCCTGTCCGAGAGCCGGCTGGTCTACAGGGTCCTGCCCAAGGTGATCTTCTCCACCGGGCTCCTGGCGAAGAAGGAGAAGTTCTCCCCCGTCGATGACGGGAAGGCCGAGACCGACGCCTCCCAGAGGATACAGGAGCGGACGGGCCTGCTCGCGTACGACGAGGACAGGTCGTACAGCCACATAAAGGTGGACCAGCGGCTCTGTTCAGGGGACCCGACAAAGCCGTGGGTGCCCGCATGCCCGGTCAACTGCTACACGCTGCTCACGCCCAAGGGCGTCTTCGCGTCGTTCAGGGACCTGTACCTGCACAACCTCAAATCGTCGCCGCAGGACCGGGCGGCGGCCTTCCGGCAGACGCTCGATGACATGGGGCAGGGGAGGCTCCGCTTCGACCACGTGGCGTGCGTGGCCTGCGGCACGTGCGGGGCCATCGGCCCGGAGGAGATGGTGACGTTCGGCCACGAAAGAAGCGGGCACGGCGTGAGGTACAGGCACGGCTGAGCGGAGCTGGCGCTGCGGCCCGGCCGATCAAAAAGAACCGACTACGCCTTGGAAAGCCTGGAGTCGACGTCCGACCAGTTGACCACGTTCCACCAGTTGTCCACGTACTTGCCCTTGTCGTTGAGGTAGTCGAGGTAGAAGGCGTGCTCCCAGACGTCAATGCCGAGGAGGATGGGCATCTGCGCCAGGTGCATGAAGTTCTGCTTCTCTATCTGGGTCAGGACGAGCTGGTCGGTCTCCCCGTCATGGAGCAGCAGCGCCCAGCCGCTCCCTTCGACCGTCTTCGCCGCGTCGCTGAACTGGGCCTTGAACTTGTCGAAGCCCCCGAAGTCCCTGTCGATGGCGTCCGCCAGCTTCCCTCCCGGCTTTCCTCCCCCCTTCCCCGGGGAGGCCATGTTCGGCCAGAATATGCTGTGGAGCACATGGCCGTTCACGTTGAAGCTGTAGTCCCTCAGGACGCCCCGGGTGTCCACCTGTATCTCCCCCGCCCTGGCCTTTGCCAGCTTGTCCAGCGCGGAGTTGGCGCCGTTGACGTAGGCGGCGTGGTGCTTGTCGTGGTGGAGCTGCATTATCTTCTCGGATATGTGCGGCTCCAGCTCGTTGTATTTGTACGGCAGCTGCGGAAGTTCGTAATGTTTTGGCATACCGGCCCATACAGGACGGGCATTCTTAAAATCTTTCTCCATCTTTGCCGATGCAACGGTTTTGAGCGGGTTCCGTCTGGGGTGGTCCGGATGCCGCTCGCGCCCTTTCCTGCCGAATCCCTGAAGAGGCTGCTCTCCCCCGTTTCTGCTTCACCTGCGGGCAGGGGCAGGAACGACGCGGCCGTGCTCGTCCTGCTGAGGGCGAACACCGGGGCGTGCGAGACGCTGCTGGTCCGGAGGGCCATGAAGAGCGACGACCCCTGGTCGGGCCAGGTTGCCTTCCCTGGGGGGAGGTACAGGAGCGGAGACGAGACGCTGGCCAGGACCGCCTGCAGGGAATTCGCGGAGGAGACCAACGCGGACGCCTGCAGCGTCTCGGACGTGCTGGGCTACATGGAACCCCTCACGCCTTCGTCCTTCCCCTCCCTCCGCGTCTACCCGTTCGTGGGCCTCCTGCGCGAGGAGCTGCGGCCTTCTCCCTCGGCCGAAATCGTGGAGGCCTTCTGGATGCCTCTGGAGGGGCTGGTGGTGAAGGACGCGGAAGTCTCCATGCGCGGGACCACGATGACCAGGCCCGCCTGCACGTTCGGGGGAAGGACGATATGGGGGCTGACGCTCAGGATACTGGAGGAGCTGGCGCGCACGCTGCCGCGCCGTCCGTAACTCCTATAATGCCCGTCGGGTCTGCTGCGGCAGGCTGTGTCTTCTTGAGCGACGTGATTCCCGGCCTGGTCGTAGACACCGCGTACTCCTGGGTCCGCATGTTCGTGGCCCTGGCCCTCTCCATACTCTTCAGCTGGTGCGTGGGGATAGCGGCGGGCAGGAACAGGACGGCGGAACGGCTGATCCTGCCCGCACTGGACGTCCTGCAGTCGATACCGATACTCGGCTTCTTCCCGATAGTCCTGGTGGTCTTCGTCAGCTACCTCCCCTTGTCCCTGGGGGTCAACCTGTCGGTGACCTTCCTGATATTCACCAGCATGTCGTGGAACATCGCCTTCTCCGTCTACGAATCGGTCAAGTCGATACCGGCGGACTACCTGGACCTGACCCGGATGGAGCGGATGAGCCTGTGGCGGAGGGTGACGGAGCTCTACATCCCGGCCACGTGGGGCAAGGTGGCGTACAATTCGGCCACCTCCTGGTCCGTCGGCCTCTTCTACCTGATATCCAGCGAGATGTTCTCGCTGGGGAATTCGGCGTACAGCGTAAAGCATGGCATAGGGGTGGACATAGCCACGTTCGCCTCCCAGCACCGCTGGGGGGACTACGCCCTGGCGATCGGCGTGCTGATAGCGGCCGTGATGCTTACGAGGTTCCTCTTCCTGGGCGAGTTCTCTTCGTGGTCGGAGAAGTTCAAGCTCGGAGAGGAGAGCCGTCCCCCCAAGAAGGACCCCATCTACAGGTTCTATTCATGGTTCAACGCGGCGACGCGCGCGAAGGTCTCCTCCGCCCTCCCGAGGGGGAGGCACCTGCGCATCCCGTCGGTGAAGCTCCAGAAGGGGTCGACCGACCTCCGACGCCTGGTGAGGGCGGTGCAGGTGGTCCTTCTGGCGCTCCTGGCGGCGGTCGCCGTGGCGGCGGCCTTCAGCGCCGCGCCGAACATGAACCTGGGGCAGCTCGGGGCGGACGAGGCGGAGGTGCTCGTGGCCATGGCGTACTCGTTCCTGAGGGTGTGGTACGTCTACGCCATAACCGCGGCGATAGCCCTCCCCCTGGGCATATGCATAGCCGTCAGCGACAGGGCGCTCCATGCCGTCACGCCGCTGCTGCAGGTCGTTTCGGCGGTCCCGGCCTCGGCGCTGCTCTTCCCCGTGGCGCTGTTCGTGAGCACCCTCCCCTTCAGCGGCGAAATCACGGCCGCGATAGTCATATTCCTCGGGATGGTCTGGTACCTGATATTCAACGTGATAGCCGGTGTCAGGGCGATCCCGAGCGAAATCAGGGACACGGCCAGGCTGCTGAAGGTGGGCCGCTGGAACTTCTGGCGGCACGTCTACATCCCGGCGGCGCTGCCGTCCTTCATAACCGGCTCGATAACGGCGGTCGGGGGGGCATGGAACACCCTCATCATAGCGGAATATTACGTGGTCTCGACCAGGGGGGGCGGCGCGACGCCCATCACCCAGGTTTCGCTCGGCCTGGGGAAGCTGCTGGACCTGGCAACGCAGGGCGGGAACATCACGCTGATCGGCCTCTGCGTCCTGACCATGTCTCTGTTCATAGTCACCTTTAATATAGCTGTCTGGAGGAGGCTCTACAACCGTACGACGAAGAGGTATTCGTACGGCGGTTAGGTGGTTCTTTGCAGACATTGAGCAGGGATGCGGCCGCCGTGAAGAGCCCGCTGCTGGAGGTGAGCCGGGTCAGCCTGAGCTACGAGTTGGAGAAGGAGAAGCTCGACGTAATATCGGACGTATCCTTCGGGCTCTGCAAGGACGAGTTCCTGGGCATAGTCGCCCCGTCGGGCGCCGGAAAGTCGTCCCTGCTGAGGATCATATCCGGGTTGCAGCGGCCGACGGGAGGGGAGGTTCGGGTGAAGGGGAAGGTGATCCACTCGCCCGTCGACGAAGTGTTCATGATATTCCAGAATTTCGCGCTGCTCCCCTGGAAGAACGTGCTGGAGAACGTCCTGCTGGCCCTGCTCTGCAAGGACCTGCCGGAGGAGGTCAGGCGGCAGAAGGCGCTCAAGGCGATCGAAGACGTCAACCTGAAGGGCTTCGAGAAGGCGTACCCCGGGGAGCTCAGCGGGGGGATGAAGCAGAGGGTCGGAATCGCCAGGGCGCTGGCCCTGGAGCCGCAGATCCTGCTGATGGACGAGCCGTTCAGCTCCCTCGACCCCCTTACGGCGGACCACCTGAGGGTCGAGTTCTATTCGCTGCTGATAAGCCAGGAATCCCCCATACAGGCGGTGGTGATGGTGAGCCACAACGTGGAAGAGGTGGTGGAGCTGGCCGACAGGGCGCTGGTCCTTTCGGACAGGCCTTCCAGGGTGGTGCAGGACGTCAAGATAGGGCTACCGAGGCCGAGGAACAAGAAATCGCAGGAATTCTACGAATATACGGACAGGATCTACTCTCTGCTCACGTAGGGCCTGACCGTGAACGTGGAAGACGAGCCGTCGTAGTCCACCAGGCCGGCGTATATCCCCCAGTGTATCAGCAACTCGTCCACTATGGCGTGGTTGACTTCGTCCTCATGGTGCCACCTTATGCTCCGCGCCTCCATCTCCTGGGCCAGCTCGTCCGCGGTGAACCGGCCCCTCATCGCGACGGCCGTCCTGAACGGCTCCACCTTGGTCAGCGCCTCCCGTATCCTCAGGAGGCGGCCCTTCCTGACGCTCAGCAGGTCCTGGCCCGCCTTGCTCAGCTTCACTTCGCCCTTCTCCACCTTCACCAGGCAGAGCATCTCGGCCGCGTCCAGTATGGGGATGAGGCGAGTGAGGTCCATGTCGAGCTCGTCGGCGACCCTGGCCACGTCCATCGTTCCGCCCGAATAGCTTATGACCCTCAGGAACGTCGTCAGCTGGCTGGCCTTTACATCGGCCGGAAATAGCAACTTCTCTTCATGGATAGCGCGAAGCCGTGGATTTAACCATATCGTGAGACCGGGCCACCTTTCGTCGGCGCCGGCTGCGCGGACTGCGCGGAGTGCAAAGGCCAATATATTTCCTGCTGGACGGAGCAAGGCGGAGCGCCATGCCCGAGATCTGGCTGCCGTACGGGGATGTGGAGATAGTGGTGAACATCAAGGCGGAGCATCTGTCGGAAGTGGTGGGGGTCGCCGACAAGGCCCTGCCGGAGGAGGACGTGCTGTCACAGCTGGGCCTGGTGGAAAGGCCGGGGCTGGTGGTGACGGACGGCAGCCCTGCGGCCAGGCGCGTCCTGGAGAGGCTCGCGCCCCAGTGGGGGCCGGTGCCGATCAGGACGGTCGGCGGCGGGGAGGAGCCGGCGGCCGGAAGGGTGGAGTTCGGGCCCGTGGACGGGCAGATGTTCATGGTGGACTCGGCGCTGGTCGACGGCAGGCTTCTCGTCGTGTCGGAGGCGAAGTTCGACCCGGTCTACGGCTTCTACGGGTCCGCCCCCCTGGTCGTCGAAGCTCTCGGCCTGCGCCGGGAGGCGCTTAAGCGGTGGAAGGGGAGCGTCTCCCCGGGGGCCGACACCGACCCGCTCTGGTTCGCCATGAGGGCGGCTTCGCAGTTGCGGGACATGAAGGCACTGGAGGCGGTCTCCGCCCCCCGGGGGGTGGCACACCTGTCGTACGGAGACGCCGCGTCCGCGAAGTCTGCCTCGGCGGACTACCTCAACTCGAAAAGGCGCATGCGGGTCGAGCCCTCCAGGTTCGTCATAATCGGCTGCGGGGGGGAGGACGACACGCTGTCGAAGGCGCTGGCCGTGGCGGCCAACAACCTCCGGGCGGTCGCCGCGGACGCCGAGGTGGTGGTCGTGGCCGAATGCGGCCGCGGCCTCGGTTCGGCCTACCTGAGGGGGCTCGCCGACGGGACCCCGGCGCAGAAGGGGAGCGGCGGGGCAGACGAGGCTGCGCTCAGGGAGCTCCGGCGCGCGGGCTCGCTCCGTCTGGTCTCCGTCCTGCCGAAGTCGATAGTGGAGAAGAGGTTCGGGATGTCGGCCCACTCCTCGCTCGGAGAGGCGCTGGAGGCGGTGGAGAGGAAGCACGGCTGGAGGGTCAAGGCCACGGTGCTCCCCGAAGCGTCCATGATGATGTCGGACGGACAGACCATCAATACTTAAAACCAAGCCGTGACGACTGGGCAGGAGTCGGGCCTCACGTTGCAGTCGACAGTGTTGAAGAGTTTCGGCGAGTACGAGTTAAGGCGGTGCCTGCCGCACCAGGTCTCGCAGGTGATAGACATAAACATGAGGACGCTGCCCGAGCACTATTCGGACGAGTTCTACTACGACCTCTTGGAGAACTTCCCCGAGGGCTTCATAATAGCGGTGAAGGGGGAGCGGGTGGTCGGCTACGTCATCAACAGGACGGAGTTCGGGTTCTCCAACGTGAAGGGGTTCAGCCTGACCAAGAAGGGGCACGTCGTCTCCGTCGCCATACTGGAGGAGCACAGGCGCAAGGGGCTGGGAAGGCTGCTCATGGAAGAGGCCCTGAAGGCGATGGTCGAGAAGGGGTGCAAGGAGGCGTTCCTCGAGGTCAGGGCCACCAACACGGCGGCCGTCTCCCTGTACGAGGCGATGGACTTCAAGACAATGGACACGCTCAGGCACTACTACAGGGACGGCGAGGACGCTCGCCTCATGGTCAAGGAGCTTGACTAGCCCGACGAAGGGGGCCCGGTTTTCGGACCTCTGCCGGACGCTGGAAGCGGTCGCCTCCGTCAGGGGCAGGAACGAGAAGGTCAGGCTCCTGTCAGAGTATCTTGCCGGGCTGCCGCGCGATGCGCTCCCCATAGCGTGCAGGTTCATGGCGGGGACGGGTGGGAAGACCAACGTGGGATGGGCTGCCGTCAACGACGCCGTCAGGGAGGTCTTCGACACAGGGCCGGGGGCGATCAGGGAGCTCTACCTCTCGCACGGCGACCTGGGGGTCCTCGTGCAGGAGCTGATGAAGGGCGGGAAGAAGTCCGTCCCCCTGCAGAGGGAGGAGCTCACCGTCCCCGGGCTGCAGGCCGCGTTCGACGAGCTGGCGAAGGCCGGCGGGCGCGGGAGCGTGGAACGCAGAAAGAAGGTGCTGGTCGGCCTGCTGCTGCAGTGCAGCGGCGTGGAAGCGAAGTACCTCATCAAGATACTGTCCGGAGAGCTCCGCACCGGCGCGACGGAAGGGACCGTGCTGGAGGCGCTGGGGAAGGCATTCGCCGTGGGCCGGGTCAGGGACTGGTACCTGATTCTGGGGGACGTCGGGGCGCTGGCCGACAGGCTCGCCTCGGGTGATGTGTCGGAGCCTTCCCCCCGCGCCTTCACACCCGTGGCGTTCATGCTCCCGCTCCCCCTCCCCGACGCCAGGAGCGCGATGGCCCACTTCGGGAAGCCTGTCTTCGGCGAGCACAAGTACGACGGCGTCAGGCTGCAGGCGCACCGCTTCCAGGAGGGGGTGAAGCTGTATTCCAGGCGCATGGAGGACGTGACCGCATCCTTCCCGGAGGTCTCGTCCGCCCTCTCCTCCCTCCGGGTCAGCGCCATATTGGACGGCGAGGTGGTGGGCTTCGACGCGGGGAGGCACATACCGTTCGTGAAGCTCCAGCAGAGGCTGCACAGGCGCGACGTGGGGAAACGGATGATGGAGGAGGTGCCCCTCCGCTACTACGTCTTCGACTTGCTGTACCTTGAAGGGAGGAGCATGCTGCGCTCCCCGCTGGCGGAAAGGCGGAGGGCCCTGGAAGGGCTGGACCTGGGAGGCGACCTGCGGCCGGCTGACCGGTTCCATGTGGAGGACGAAGCGCAGGCGGAGGAGCGCTTCCGCAGGAGCAGGAAGGAGGGATACGAAGGGCTGGTCCTGAAGGACCCCGGGTCGGGCTACACCCCCGGGAGGAGGGGAGGGCTGTGGGTGAAGCTGAAGGAGGAGATGGACACGCTGGACGCCGTGATAGTGCTGGCGGAGTGGGGGAACGGGAAGAGGGCAGGCCTCCTCTCTGACTACACGTTTGCCATATGGGACGGCGGGGACCTGAAGCCGATAGGGAAGGCCTACAGCGGGCTGACGGACGCGGAGATAGGGGAGATGACCCTGGCACTGCAGAAGATCAAGGTGGGCGACGTGTGGAACGGCATCGTGGTGAAGCCTGCGGTGGTCCTCGAAGTGGCGTTCGACTCCGTCCAGAGGAGCGCGAGGCATTCCAGCGGCTTCGCGCTCCGCTTCCCGAGGATCAAGGCGGTCAGGCGCGACAAGAGACCGGAGGACGCGGACACCATCGAAAAGGTGAGGTCGCTCTATGAGTCGACCGGCGCGTAGTACCTGGCCAGCAGGACCTTCGCCAGCTCCTTGCCGTCGGCTGGACCCAGCCCGACCTGCCGGGACAGGAAGGCCACCCTCCTCTCCATCGATGCCCTGAGTGCGCCGGGGGAGAGTCCGTTCCCTTCGGCCCTCCGCTGGAGGGCGGTCGAGTGCTCCCAGCTCCCCGCGTACGCGCCCTCCCCCCTGCGGAAGATCGTCCTCCACCCGGCGGCGTGGTATTCGGACACGCGCTGCACCACCCTCAGGCTGGAGCCCTGGACCCTCCTGACGAAGACCACCGCGTCGATCGCCGACAGCATCCCCTGCGGGATGCCCACCGGGGGCTGGGTCAGCCTGCCGACCAGGGAGTCTTCGTCCGTGGCATGGAAGGTGGTGAGGGAGCCGTGGCCCGTCAGGGCGGACTGGAAGAGGGTGAACGTCTCGGAGCCCCTGGCCTCCCCGAGTATCACGAAGTCCGGCCTCTCCCGCAGGCTCAGCTTGACTAGGTCGAAGAGGTCGACCCTCCCGAGCCCGGACGACGAGCCCGGCCTCGTATGCAGCGCCTTCCAGCCCTGCATCGGCAGGTTTATCTCGCGCACGTCCTCTATGCTTATCACCTTCCAGTTGGGGTGCAGGACCGCCGCCAGCGAATTGAGCAGCGTGGTCTTCCCGCTGGCGCTCGTCCCGACTATCATGACGAACCCCTTCAGCTCCAGGAGGGCCCACAGGTAGGCGGCTACCTCGGCCGACACCGTCCCCGACTTTATCAGCTCCACGATGCTGTAGGGCGACGCGCGGAACTTGCGTATGGAGAAGCTGCTGCCGAAGCTGGAGACCTCGCCCTTCCAGGTGCAGGTCACCCTGTGGCCTTCGGGGAGCGTGGCGTCCGTGACGGGCTGGGCGGAGGAGACGAAGGAGCCCGCCCGGTTGGCCAGCTTCATGACCAGCGAATCGAGGGAGGCCGAGTTCAGGAAGAGGCCGCCTTCGAGCCACTCCTGCCGGTTGTGTCTGGCGTGCCACAGCCTTATCCTCCTGCCCGGCCCTTCGCAGGAGACGTCTTCGAGGTACGGGTCCTTCAGGTAGGGGTCCAGGGGGCCGTAGCCCAATATGTCCCTGTGGAGGTAGTAGGCGACCGTCCTAATCTCGTCCTCCCCGACCCCCAGCAGGCGCCTGTTCCGTTTCAGGTTGGCCATCATGTAGCCCACCGGGTCGACCTCTATCACGTCCGAGGAGGCGAGCCACGAGGGCGAGGTGGCTATGGCCTCCTCCACCACCGCCTTCGTCCCGGGCATCAGCTCGGGCTCCCTGACCAGGTAGTGGCCCGCCCCTTCGCAGGCGTAGAGCGAGACCCTCAGGGGGACGGGTTCCATGGGCCCTATCGGGTAGTGGACCACGTATTCTTCCAGGGGCTCCGCCCCCGCGGGGGGCTCGTCCGGAAGCCGCACTATGGCGTAGGCGGCCCGACCGTCCTTCGGCTGCCTCAACACCCCTGCCCCCAGAGGCCGGAGGCTCCCCCGCCGCCCAGAAGGAGCATGGCATAGCAGCCCGTCCCCTGCACCAGGATGGGGTCGGCGCTGCCGGGCTGGGGGATGCTGTAGGAGGGGGCCGCGCGCCCTGTGGACGCCAGGGAGTAGTTGAAGAAAAGGATGCCTCCGGACGTGGCGACGGCCAGCGTGGAGTTGGGCAGTATGTAGATGTCAGGGATGGTGGACGTGGTTACGTAGGAGGAAGGGAAGGAGGGGTAGGTCTTGGAGTAGGGGAAGAAGGAGGCGAGGGGGGCTGTCGACGCCACGGACAGGTTGGCCGCGACGTCGAGGACCTGGGCGACGCCCGACGGCGGTATCGTCACGAGCAGGCGCTGGGCGTCCAGGAAGGCGAATCGGAAGTTGTAAAGCATGGAAAGAGAGTAGCCGCCACGGTACAGGACGCGCCTGGCCAGCAGCGCCCCGGTGGAGGTGTCATACACGTCGAGGAAGACGGTGACGGTGGTCTGCGTCCTCATGGGCACGACGACCGCGGCGTAGACGCCGTCCACCGCCATCGTGGGCGTCCAGGGAGGGGTGGGGACCAGCACGTAGGGATACCCCGGATAGTCGCGCGTCAGGTTGTACTGCCTGAGGAGAGAAACGCTCCCGTTCCAGGAGTAGACCCTCATGTAGAAGGCGCTCCCCGGGAACGACCCCTGGCTCGGGAACTCGTTCATCATCAGCGACGACGCGGTCCCGGCCCCCATCTGTATGACGTCGCTGCCGTTGTACGCCTGCCCGTAGTAGCCGTACATTATTTCGTTCGGTCCGGTCGGGTAGGGGCCGGGGTCGAACGCGGGTCCGGGCGTCACCTGTGGCGAGAACGGATGGAAGACGAACCAGAAGGTGAACGACGTCGAGCTGTAGTACCTGTACTGCAGGTCCGACACGAGGAACCCCGGCGTCCCGGCCGTGATGGAATACCCGTACAGGTTGGTCAGCACCATCGACTGGGCCGTGGGGAACTGCTCCGCGAGGCTTCCGACGTCGAGGTGCCACCTGTTGTAATGCCACTCGGTGTACGTCAGCGTGTAGCCGGGGTCCGGCGAGGGGACCAGCCCCATCGTCGACGCCGTGGCATAGAAGGGGGCCTTGGAGGCGTAGGACGAGGTCCATCTTGGGGTGCCGTCCGGGTAGAACGAGCTTATCTCCCAGCCCGTGGAGACGGGGTCGATTATGTAGTAGGCGTTCGCCCCGTTAGGAGAGAAGAAGAACCGCGCGCCGGGGGAGTACGAGGAGGTCGTGCCGTACCCCGCCTGCGTGGTGTAGAAGGAGTTGCCCAGGGACGTTATGGCATACGCCGAAGTGGCGCCCGAGGGGGCGGGAAGCGTC
This sequence comes from archaeon, assembly GCA_021811935.1. Taxonomy (GTDB): domain Archaea; phylum Thermoproteota; class Nitrososphaeria; order Conexivisphaerales; family DTJL01; genus JAKAPW01. Next base: position 12,643 of record JAKAPW010000002.1, read on the forward strand.
AACGACCCTTCCGACTGCATCGTCGCGTTGACGTACTGCAGCTGACCCTGCGGCTCGAACCGGACGTACATCACCGTGGACGGGATCGAGCCGCCGTTCGATATGTTCAGCGCGCCCCCTGCCAGCGCGAGCACGAGCCGCTCCGACTGCTTCTCGTCGTGGACCGTCTGCAGCCCAGAGCTCTCCCTCTGGACCTGCGCCATGCCCTGCATCACGCTGAGCTGGACGGCCATGGTGGCCACCAGCATCAGGGCCAGCGTAGCCGCCGCGAATATCTGGCCGACCGCCCTCCTCCTCAAATGCGCATGGTCACCCCCTGGTCGAAGACTATCACCAGCCCGGCGGAGCAGGCGGCGGTGAGGATCGCCAGCCGCCCCCTGGGTATCGCGCCGAGCTGGGCTCCGGTGACGGGGTCCCAGAGCTTCCAGTCCGCCCGCGACGGGCCGCAATAGACCGCTGCCACCGACGGCCGGGTCAGGCCGAAGTTGAACAGCCCCACGGAGAAGTAGCTCCCGTTCTGGTGGACGGACACGATGTCGACGCCGAAGCCTGCCAGGGCGACCTGTTCCCCGACGCTGGCAAGCGCCGTGGCCTGGCTTTCCTTGAGCCAGGAATAGTAGGCTGTGGACATCATGGAGGAGAGCCCTATCATGACGCCCAGGACTATGACAGAAGACAGTATTTCCGACACGGCGGCCTTGGCCAAGGTCGACCCCCCCTCCCCTGCCTACGCGTGCCCGAACGGGAGGGCCGGCAACATCGGCGGAAGCTGGTAGCCCGGATGAAGGAACAGGGGGAGGATGATGAGCCCGGAGACCCCCACCACGACCGTCAGCGCGACCGCCAGCCCGACCCTGCCCAAGCCCACCCCTCCCTACTTACTGGACGATCAGCTGGAAGGTCCTGGACACGGCGCCGCCGAAGATCGTAAGGTACACGGAGGAGCCGTCCGCCAGGTGAGGTCCGCCCGCCACGTCCAGCCAGAGCGACGCGACGTCCCCCGGCTGGAGCGACGGCCCGGCATTCAGGAAGGTCATGTTGTGGCCGGGGACGAGCAGGAACGTCTCCCCTCCCGCCCTGAGCGACGCGCCCGTGATGTTCAGAGGCACGTCGCCGTCGTTGCGCACGTTCACGCTGAAGACGGACATGTCCGGAGTGACCGTGTAATCCGTCACCGACATGGACGGATTCCTGATGGAGGAGGCGAAGATGCTCCTGGCCTCCGTGAAGAAGAGCCCGCCGAGCGCAAGCGTGGCGACTATCAGTATCCCGGTAGCTATCAGAGGGCTGATGCCCCTTTTCTTCAATATCCCATTACCCCCGGCCAATCCCGCTGCGTTATATAACGGCAGAACGGGTCAGGCCAAGCCATAGAACAGCATCGACACCAGCGCCGTCACGGCCGTGGCCAGCAACACGGGCACCGCCCTGACCGTGAAGGTCGCGAGCTTGCTGGACACTATCCCGGTCAGGACGGCTATCTCCACCAGCACGTAGGACGCGAGGGTGACGTAGCCCTGCGGGAGCGAGACGCCGGTCCCCGGCAGCCCGGAGAAGGAGCCGAATATGGAGTACACCACCGACACGCCGCCGAAGGCCACGAGGGGCATCGACGCCGACAGGACGACCGCCCACAGCATCTCTCTGCGCACCATCCTCCAGGTGTTCACCTGCCTCCGCAGGAAGTCCCTGAACCTCTCCATCGGCGCGACGCCCGACCCGAGCATTACAGCGAAGCCGAACGCCGTGAAGGACGCCCTGACGAGCCACGAATCTGACTCCGTCAGCGCCCCCGCCAGAGGAGGGGCCTCCCCGTTCGCGACGCGGGCCAGGAAGGCCGTTATCATGCTTCTGAAGCCCGTCCCCCTGACGACCTCCGCGGCGCCTTCCATGGACTCCACCGTCCCCTTGCCCAGGCGGAGCGATTCCACCATGTACATCGCCATGGTGAGCAGGTCCCTTTCGTCCCTCCTTGCCCCGAGGAATTGGCGCGCGTACTGCGCGGCGGCCGGGGAAAGCGCGACCGCCAGGGCGGCCAGGAACAGCGAGGGGCCGTGCAGAAGGGCCCGCAGCGCGAAATAGGAGAGCGCGCCGGCGCCCATCCCCACCGACAGGTGCCTCCCTATCTCGACCCTGTCCCTGAGCGAAGGCCCCCAGCCGTCCAGGAGTATCATGACCAGGACCACGAAAAAGGGAAGGAGCGCGGCGACGTAGTAAAGGTTGTACATCCCGACCTGCCCTATCGCGGACAGCATGACGAGGAGCGCCGGGCTCAGGGACAGCCCGATGAGGAGCGCCTCCACCGCGTCGCGCGTCCCCTTGGTCCTCTCCAGCCATCGCGACTCGGTCTCCGCCATGACGGCGTCCAGCCTGTCCTTCAGGAATCCGTGCCTGTCCCCGCCGGACGCTATCATGGTCAGATACCCGTCTATCGACGAGGCAATGAGCTCGTGGCGGACGCATCCCCTCAGCCTCTCGAGCGCCTGCGCGTAGCTGTCCGAAAAATAGGCGGCCAGCTTCGTATATTCGAGCCTGACCCTGTGCAGGGCGGGGAAGACGGCTCCGACCCTGGGCCCGAAGGACATTATCGCCGACTCCAGCCCTCCCTTGCCTGTCTCCGAATAGTAGGTCGAAAGGAGAAGGAGGAAGGGTGCTTCGTAGTCCAGCTCCCTCCAGCCGTCCGCCCCCCAGAACGCGACGAGAAGGGAGGCCAGCACGAGGAGGATCGACGGCGGGAGGAGGGCGGGGAGTCGGAGGGACAGCAGGGCGACGGACCCCCCGCCGAGCAGCGAAAGGTTGGAGGCGATCGCCCTGCCGTGCGAACCCCGGGAGAGCGCGAACCGCCCCGGCGGGGGCGAGGCCAGCGCGTCTCTGAGGGCCATCCTCGCCCCCCACGCCGCCCGCGGCGTCACCGCGAACGCGCACGCGCAGAGGAGCAGGAGGGGCGCGAACGGCGGGCTGGAGAAGAGCGACATGGCTGCCGCGGCCGAAAAGTACGCAGGCAGCAGGTACCTGGACCTGCCCTGCCCGAGGTCCAGGGAGGCCGGCACCGTCAGTAGGGCGGCCTCCAGCAGGGAGAGGCCGTACCGGGGGAGGCCCGCCTCCAGAAGCAGGACCCCGCCGAAGGACGCCGCCGAAAGCGCGTGCACGACGGGCCATCTGGCAGAAACCCGCATGGACGGTCAGCGGGCAGGGAGATTTAACACGCTGTGGCAAGCGTTATATCCGGAGCGGCGGCAGCTAGAGGGCGGCTTGTTCGCGGAAGCTCTGGTTTCGGTCACCTTCGCGCTCGTGATATACCAGGACTTCAAGGACAGGCTTGTGGCCGACTGGGCGTGGATACCGGCCGCCGTCGCCGTGCCCGTGATGCTGTACGAAGCGGGGGGGCTGTGGTGGCTGGCCGCGGCGCGGCTCGGGCTGGTGGCCGCGATCGCAGCCGTCTCCTGGGCGGCGGGCCTCTTCGGGGAGGCCGATTCCATAGCCATAGCCGCGATGGGGATAGGGTCGTCGCCGTTCTCCCCCCTCCTCCAGTTCCTGGCCGCGAGCGCGGTGGCCCTGACCCACATGGCGGCCATGATGATGAAGCACAGGTCGTTCAGGATGGAGACCAGGATGAGCGTCGAAGACGCGGCAGGGCAGAACGTCTGGATCCCGCGAAAGATATTGATGGGCGAGGAGACGGTAAGGCTGGACAGCAACCCGAGCAAGGCGTGGGACTCCCTGAAGGACTACGGAGGAAGGGGGGCCACCGTCGTGGCGTCGTACGGCGTCCCGCTGGCGGGCTACATGGCCGCGGGCTACATCGTCTTCTTCCTGTCTCAGGTCCTGCAGTTCTACGGGCTCTTGCTGTAGCTCCAGACTATTATCATGGCCAGCGACAAGAAGGACGTCGCCAGGCCGACCAGCGAGGCGTCCACCAGCTGGGCGTTGCCCAGGAGCGCAAGCATGACGGAGTACAGACCCTGGAGCAGGTTGGTCTTGTAGACGAAGAGGAAGCCTATGAACCCGAGCGCGTACCCTATGATCCAGAAGCCGAAGAGGATGGTGCTTCTTCCCAAATATCTTCTCCTCTTCCGGACAGTAGCCCCGACCTTTATTTAGTCAGGAGGACAAACAAGAATTGACCTGATGGTCGAACTGTTGCGCTACCTGGCCAGAGAAAGGAAGTGCCTGTGCAGCCGGGTGTCCCCCGAAAGCTCCGGGTGGAAGCACGTCGCGAGTATGTTGCGCTGCTGGACGGCGACTATCCCTTCGTCCAGCCTGGAGAGGACCTCGACCCCCTCCCCCACGGAGCTCACCACCGGGGCCCGTATGAAGACGCCGCGGAAGGGCTTCTCTCCCAGCTTGGGTATCGAGACTGCCGTCTCGAACGACTCCCGCTGCCTGCCGAAGGCGTTGCGGCGCACCGTGGCGTCCAGCACCCCGAACAGGGGCTGCTTCGTCGGGCCCACCACCCTGTCCTCCACCCTGGCCGAAAGCGCTATCGCCCCCGCGCACGTCCCCAGGGCGGGCAGCCCCTCGGCGATCCTCTGCCTGAGCCTGGTGAGGGTGCCGTTGGTGGAGGCCAGGTAGCCCATGACGGTGCTTTCTCCCCCCGGTATGACCACGCCGTCGGCCAGGTCGACCGATTCCGGGGTCTTCAGCATGGTGGTCTCGCCGTGGACCCCTTCCTCTTCCATCGCCTGCGCTATGGCGCGGACGTGCTCCTCTATGTCCCCCTGTATGCCCAATATGCCTATCCTGAGCGTCAGAGCTGGGCACCCCTTTCCTGCATCCTGAGGTCCGTCTGCTTGGAGTCCATGCCGAGCAGGGACTTGCGTTCGTCCACCATCCTCTGCGCCTCGGCGACGGTCTTGGAGTCGTCCCAGAAGGTGGTGGCGAGCACCACCGCCCTGGCCCTTTCCGCGGGGTCTTCGCTCTTGAATATGCCCGAGCCCACGAATATGCCGTCGCACCCGAGCTGCATCATCTGGGCGGCGTCGGCCGGCGTGGCTATCCCTCCTGCCGCGAAGTTGACCACCGGCAGCCTTCCGAGCTTGGCCGTCTCCAGCGCCAGTTCGTAGGCCACCCTCATCTCCCTGGCCGTCTTGAGCAGCTCCTGTGTGTCGCCCGCGGAGTGGAACGCCCTCAGCCTGGCTACCTCCGCGTTCACCACCCTCACGTGCTTTATCGCTTCGGCCACGTTGCCCGTCCCCGGCTCGCCCTTCGTCCTTATCATGGCCGCGCCCTCCTCTATCCTGCGGAGCGCTTCGCCCAGGTCCCGGGCGCCGTCCACGAAGGGGGTCGTGAAGTCCCACTTCCAGATGTGCCTCTCCTCGTCCGCCGGCGTGAGCACCTCCGACTCGTCGATCATGTCGACGCCCGCGTCCTCCAGCACCCTGGCCTCGTAGGTGTGCCCTATCCTGCACTTCGCCATGACGGGTATGGTGGTCGTCTTCAGGATTTCATATATGGCGCTGAGGCTGGCGGTCCTGGCCACCCCTCCCGCCTTCCTGATGTCGTAGGGAAGCTTGTCGAGCACCATCACGGCCACCGCCCCCGCGTCCTCGGCTATCTGGGCCTGCTCCGCGTTGGTGACGTCCATTATGACGCCGTGCTTCAGCATGTGGGCGAAGCCGCGCTTGAGGAGGGTGCTCCCCACCACCTTGGTCTCCTGGCTCGGGAGCCCCGCCGCGCCGCGTCTCCCGTCCTCGCGCGAACCCACCAGCGATATCAAGTCTGTAACGACCGCCTCCCGCCGCGTATTTATCGTTTGCCTCACATGCCTCAGACGAACGCCAGGAGGCTGCCTATGATGTAGAGTACGGCCGAAGCGACCGCGCCGACAAGGAGCATCTCCAGCGCGGGCTTCAGCGTCCTCCCGGCCAGGCGCCCCCTCATGAAGCCCGTAAAGAAGAGGAAGACCAGGGAGACGAGCACGGACGCCGGGACGGCCGTCGCCCTGGAAGGCAGCAGGAGGTATATGCTCAGGGGGACGAACGCGCCGACAAGGAAGGAAAGCCCTATGGTCGAGGCGACCTTGTAGGGGTTCCTTATGTCCCCCCTGTGGAGGTGAAGCTCGTGCATCAGCATGTCCTCCAGCCAGACCTTCTTGTCGGACGTGACCCTGCTCACCACGGTGTCTGCCTCGGCCCGGGTCAGCCCCTTGGCCATGTAGAACTGCCTGAGCTCCTGCCTTTCCTCCTCCGGCTCCTGCTCTATCTCCTTGGACTCCCTGGCCGAGTCCACCTGGAAGAGGTGGGAGTCGGACCGGCCCTTGAGGAGGCCGCCGGAGAACATGGATACGGCCCCCGCTATCATGGCTGCTATCCCTGCCAGCCGTATCACGGCGATGTCCGGCACGGCTCCGGCGAACCCGGCCAGGAAGGCCAGGTTGGTGACCAGGCCGTCCGACAGGCCCAGCGAGACGTCGCTTATTATCCAGCGCCCCCGGATGTGCCCGTGCAGCTCCCGGGGGGTCGGACGCGGATGGGAGGGTGCGCTCATCCGGAGCCGGGGTGCCGCCCCCCGTTCATAGGACTTTCCCCGGACGGCCGTCATATGGATGCCGGGCCCTTCTGGACGACCAGGTCGTACCCCAGCGAGGAGCCCGTCATGGTGGCCGCCCTGATGTCGTAGCTGCTCCCGACCACGACGGGCATGTTCAGCCAGACGGTGTAGGTGTCGGTGGACGTGCCGTAGGAGTACGAATAGGCGGCGGACGAGCCGTTGACAGAGATGGCCCGGATCATCATGTCCGAAGGCAGCGGGGTCAGCTTGGAAACCGTGAGGACGAGACGGGCGGGCATCATGTTGTATATGCCGACGTCGTCCAGGTAGCATATGGCGTTCGAGGGATGGATGTAGAAGGATTCGAGCAGGTAGTGCGAAGGGTTGGAGTCCGTGGTCGTGTACCCGTATTTGAACGCCAGGAACTTCTGGTAGATGGTGATCATGCGCTGGGTGGCCAGCTGGAGCACGTAGGTCTGCCACCCGCCTCCGGGGGATATCTGCTTCACCAGGCTCGTCCCGTCCACCGTGGGGACGATGCCTGTCTGGTTCCCGTAGACGGACGAGTTGGCGAAGACCACGATGACCGTGATGTTGTACAGGTTCTGGTAGGAGACCGTCAGGACGGCGTCGAGGAAGCTGGGCTGGGTGGCGTTCACCTTCCCTTCGTATTTCATGCCGAGCGAGAAGACCATGGAGGTGTTCAGGTTGACGGGCAGCGTCGAGCCGTTGTTATATTTCAAGGACGTGACGTTGTCCCCGGCCGCCGCGCTGATGAAGACGGCATGGGAGCCGGAGAGGGCGTTCCCCGACGTTATGGTGATGGAGGGCGCGCTTCCCTTCTGCAGCAGCCAGGAGTTGGTCCCCTGCTCGAAGCTCGGATTCGCGGTGAGCGGGACGACCGCGTTTGAATACAGCGTGGCCGAGGATACGCTGATCCCCCCGGGGACGCTCAGCGGGAGGACGAACACCAGGAGCAGGATCAGGGCTATCGGCAGGGCCACCATCAGCGCCCTCCGTCCGACCTTCACACTGCGCAGTCGCCCTGTCATGCTCAAATACCTTCCTTACGTTTCCCCGGCCAGGACGACCTTCCCGTCCACCACGTCGACCTTCAGCAGGGTCTTGACGCGGACTCCCGTCTCCCGCTCCACCTCCTCCGCCCCCGCCAGGCCCGCCCTTTCTATCACCACGCCGCAATCCACCACCTTCACCCCGATCTTCTGCAGGGCGCGGATTATCGCGACCAGCGTCCCGCCGGTCGCTATTATGGAGTCCACCAGCACCACCCCCTCCCCCTTCGCCACCCCGTTGATGTACATGACCGACTCCTCGTAGGCCGTCCTCTTGGTTATCTTGACTTCGTCGGGCAGAAAGTAGGAGCGCTTGCGTATCATCAGCAGCGGGACCCCGGTCACCATGCTCACCGACGCCCCTATGTGGAAGCCCATGGCCTCCGGCGCCATTATCTTGTTCGCTGCCTTGATGTCGAGCATCCTGGCCACCTCGTAGCCGCAGCCCCAGAGCGCTTCGCTCGGTATGGCCGGGACGCCCGAGCTCAGCGGGTTGACTATGTAGTCGTAGGCATTCCGACCCTGCCTGATCTTGACGACCCTCGCCTTGAGCAGGTCCTGCTTGACAAGGCCGAGCCAGTCCATGCCCCGCCCACCTTGTGGCAGGCTTATATACGCACCTTCCGGGCGGGGTGCTTGTGGCGGCCCGGTGCGACATACTGGTCCTCGACTTCGGTGGCCAATACGCGCATCTGATCCAGCGGCGGCTCAAGGACCTGGGCGTGAAGGCCGAGCTGGCAAGGAGCGACGTATCCCCCGGGGAGGTGACGAGGAGGGGGGCCAGGGGCATAGTGCTGTCCGGAGGGCCCGCCAGCACCCTCGACGAGCGGACCCCTCCCATGGACGCGGGCGTGCTGCGCATCGGGATACCCGTCCTCGGCATATGCTACGGCCATCAGCTGATAGCCAGGGAGCTGGGCGGCAGAGTGACTACCGGGGTCGCCGCGGAATACGGAAGGACGCGCGTCAGGGTCCAGAAGGGGTCCACCATACTGCGGGACGTCCGCCCTAGCTTCAGGGTCTGGATGAGCCACGCCGACACGGTGGCTTCTCCGCCGCGCGGCTTCGTCCCGGTGGCCCGGTCGGAGGACGGGGTCATAGCAGCGATGGAGGACGGGAAGAGGCGCATCTTCGGGCTGCAGTTCCACCCGGAGGTTTCCCACACCGAGTTCGGGAAGGAGATACTGTCCAGTTTCGCGTTCGACGTCTGCGGCTGCCGGAGGGGATGGGAGCCGGGGGATTTCATCGGCGACAAGGTCAGGGAGATAAAGGACAGCGTGGGGGGCGGAAGGGTCCTCTGCGCGGTGAGCGGCGGCGTGGATTCCACTACGGCCGCCGTGCTGGTGGGACGGGCGGTCGGTGACAGGCTCAAGTGCCTCTTCGTGGACCACGGCCTCCTGAGGAAGGGGGAGGCGGCCGCGGTGATGGAGCTCCTGAAGGACAGGCTGGGACTGGACGTGGCGCACGTGGACGCCTCCGAGAGGTTCATGAAGGCGCTGAAGGGGACGAAGGACCCGGAAGAGAAGAGGCTCGCCATAGGGTCGGAGTTCGCGGCCGTCTTCGAAGAGTTCAGCCGGAAGGAGGGCCCCTTCGAGTGGCTGGCGCAGGGGACGCTGTACCCCGACGTGATAGAGAGCGGAAGGTCGGGCGGCCCGGCGTCGAAGATCAAGTCGCACCACAACGTCGGCGGACTGCCCGGCGGGCTCCGGCTGAAGGTGCTCGAGCCGTTCAGGGAGCTGTACAAGGACCAGGTCAGGGAGATAGCGTCGGCGCTGGGCCTCTCCGGCGGCTTCACGTCCAGGCACCCGTTCCCGGGCACCGGGCTGGCGGTGAGGGTGATAGGGGAGGTCACGCCGGACAAGCTGCGTATATGCAGGGAGAGCTCCGCAGTCTTCGAAGAAGAGCTGCAGCGCGCAGGGCTGCACGACCGGCTGTGGCAGGCCTTCGCTGTGGTGGGGGACGACAAGGTGGTGGGCGTGACGGGCGACTCCAGGACGCATGGCCATCTGGTGACGCTCAGGGCGGTCAGGTCCAGCGACGGGATGACGGCGGAGTGGGCCCGGCTTCCCGCCGCGCTGCTGGACAGGGTCAGCAGGAGGATAACCAACGAGGTCGCGGGGGTGGCCATGGTGTCCTACGCGATATCGAACAAGCCCCCTTCGACCATAGAGCCGCAATAGTCGCCGCCCGAATAATTAGATTCGCAAGTTAGTTTATATATGGGTCTGTGACGCATCGCGGGCGTTATGAATAAATTCGATGAACTCGATATGAAAATCCTAAGAGAACTGGTGGAAGACACGAACCAGTCGGTCCCCAGGCTGAGCAAGAAGATACAGGTCAACTCCTCCGTGGCGTACAGCAGGATAAAGAGGCTGATCAGGCGCGGCCTGATCAAGAGGTTCACGATAGAGGTCAACGACGAGCTGCTGGGCTACAAGGTCCAGGCCTACATAGGCGTCAACTCGGACGCCAAGATGAGGGATTCCGTGCTGAAGGAGCTGATGGGCCTGGACGAAGTCAGGTCGGTGGCCGAAGTCACCGGACGGTTCGACTTCGTGATAACGCTGAAGACGAAGACGCTGGAGGAGCTGCACGGCACCGTCTCCTCGAAGATAGGCAACATACAGGGAGTGGAGCACACGGAGACGTTCATAGCCATGAGGACGGGCTCCAAGGTCCCTACCTACGTCACGGCCTAGCTGGCCGCGTCGGGAAGGACGTGCGTGCCCGCCTTCCCCTCCACCGCTTCGTAAAGAAGCTCCAGGTGGGATATCACGGCCTCCTCCCCACCCGCCTCGATGAAGCGCATGGCGGCCTGGACCTTCGGACCCATGCTTCCCGACCTGAAGTGGCCTTCGCCGTGATAGGCCTTGAGCTCCGAATAGCTCACCCTCTCCAGCTTCCTCTGCCCCGGCCGCCCGTAGTCGACGTAGGCGCCGTCCACATCCGTGAGTATTATCAGCCTGCCTGCTTCGAGCAGTGATGCCAGAAGCTCGCCTCCCAGGTCCTTGTCGATCACGGCCTCGACCCCGCGGACCTCGCCCTCCATGACCACCGGTATCCCCCCGCCGCCGGCGGAGACGACCACGAAACCCGACTCGACCAGCTTCCTTATCGCCTCCTTCTCCAGGATGTCCTTCGGCCTCGGAGAAGCGACCACCCGGCGCCACCCCTTGCCCGAGTCCTCCCTGTAGCGCTCGTCCGGCCGCTGCCTCTGGATCTCCTTCGCTTCCTCTTCGGTGTAGTAGGGGCCTACAGGCTTCGTCGGCCTGCCGAACGCCGGGTCGTTCCTGTCGACCAGGACGCGCGTCACGACGCTCACCGCCCTGGTCTTCAGCCCCCTCCTGTCCAGCTCGTTCTGCAGCGCCTGCTGGATCATGTATCCGACGAAGCCCTGCGTCTCCGCGCCGCAGACGTCCATGGGGAAGGGGGGGATGCCTAGGAGCTTGCTAGCGGCGTCGTGCCTCAGCATGGCCGCGCCGACCTGCGGCCCGTTGCCGTGCGTCAGGGCTATGCTGTACCCCTTCTGGAGCAGGTCGACCACCTTGGAAGCGGCGAACCTGACGTTGCGGTATTGCTCTTCGAAGCTTCCTTCCTCTCCTCGCCGGAGCAGCGCGTTCCCGCCCAGGGCCACGACCAGGAGGTCTTTTCGTCTCATCGTAGGCCTGGGACAACCGGAAGAGCCGATATAAAGATGAGCCCGCCAACAGAAACGCTTTTCTCCATCGTGCGCCGACTGCCCGTTCGATGCAGCCCCTCAGGGTGGACCGTCTAGGGAAGGTGCACGAAGCCCAGAGGGGAGGGGGCATACCGAAGGAGATAGCGGACATGCTGGAATCGAGGCTGCCCGTCCTGGAGGAGGCCGTGGAGAAGGTGGAGGCCGCGTCCGGGACGGTCTATCCGCCATACTACATAATGCCGCTGCTGATACTGGTCCGCAGCGAAGCGGAGGTGGGGGAGACGGGGGTCTACTACGCGAGGAACGTCCCGGTGGTGGTGGCCGGCAGGCTGAACCTGCTGATAGAGTTCACTGCCCCCCTGCTGCTGCACGCCTCGAAGCAGACGCTGCAGGCCGTGGCGGCGCACGAGTTCACCCACTACCTGGAGCTGATCAGGAGGTTCTCCACGGCCCCGTCCTCTTCCCCTTCGCCTTCCACGATGTTCGAGGCGACGTACAAGGACATGCAGGAGGCCTTCCCTGCCGAGAAGGTCTTCGGCAGGTACAGGAGCCTCCTGACCGCCATGAACAGGAAGTTCGTGGAAGGCTTCGTCGACGAGCCGCTGAACAGGCGCGTCGTGAGGAGCTGGCTCGGGAAGAAGCTTCCGTGCGTGGCCGTCAGGCCCGACGACAACGCGGTCAAGATCCCGGTGACCGCCATAACTAATGCGAACCTGGACACGGCGGCCCTGGCGCGGATATCCTCGTTGCAGACGGACGGGAGGCGGCCCGCTTGACCTCCGCGGGCGTCCTCTCCGAACGGGAAAGGAAGAAGCTGACCGAGTCGGCCACGATCGCGGCCAAGAAGAGCAAGGTGCTCGCCGTGGCGGCCTACGGGTCGAGGGTCTCCGGCTACTCGCGGGAGGACAGCGACTACGACATACTGGTCGTGACAGACAGGCAGAGGCCCAAGGCGAAGTACGCGTACGGGGAACACGACGGCCTGTACTTCTCGGCCCTGCTGGTCCAGGGCGACGCGTTCAACAGGGACTGCTCCGAGGCAGCCCTGGGGGAGTTCGCCGGCGGGAGGCTGCTCAACAGGTACGAGGAGATAACGGAGGGCGAATATTTCGCCGCCCCCGAGCTGTCCCTCAAGCGGCGGATAGTGATCGAATCGGTGCAGGAGGCGATAGAGAAGCTGGGCCCCCTCGCCAAGGGCATCATATTCCACCCGAAGTACTTCCTGTTCAACAAGCTGAAGAAGAGGGGGGCGATATATCCGCCGGTGACCTACAGCTACATAAAGACGTACTCGCCGCCGGTGGCCGAAGGAAACCTGGAGTTCACCCTGGCAGGCTTCACCAGGGCGCTCGACGGGCTCTGCGGGGAGGGGCTGCTGAGGATGGTGGACGGAGGCTACATGATGACGGAGGACGCGGAGAAGAGGATCAGGCTCCCGCCGTTTTCGTCCACCATAAGGCTGGCCCAGAGGGGGATCAGGCAGTATCTGACGCACGGCCTGGCGGGCGGGGTGGGCGTGGACGTCGCCCTGAGGGAACTTGCGTCGAAGCTGGGGCGGAGCAGGACGAAGATGACCGTCCCGGAGGACCTGTCCGAACCGCGCCGCTCGCTCTCGGTCAGGGAAGGAAGGCTCCTCTTCGGGGGCGACTGGCTGGAGGAGGTGATGGCGGAGCTCGGCGTGGGGGAGCCGCACGGGCACCAGTCCCACCAGTTCGGCGAGTTCTTCTCCTCCGTCGTGCTCCATACGGTGACCGGCCCCGCGGGCCTGAAGAAGTTCGTGGTCAAGAGATACCAGGACATATGGTCGTTCAAGTGGGTCGTGGCGAACCTGGTGGCCATCTCGGCGAAGTCGTTCGAATCGAGGCCTATGCACAGGCTGAGCATGGAGTACCAGGGGATGCTCTCCCTGCGGGAGATCGGCGTGAGGACGCCGCTGGTCTACGCGATAGTGCCGGACGAGAAGGTGATGGTGAGGGAGCATCTGGAGGGCGTGTCGCTCGAAGAGATGGCGGCCGGGAAGGGACCCCTCGACCCGACCGTCCTCTCCTGGGTGCGCAGGTTCGCCGAAATCCTCTCGAAGGTCCACGGGGCCAGGATGAGCGTGGGCGACACCAAGCCGAGCAACATACTCTGTGAAGGGGAGAAGATATCCCTGATAGACCTGGAGCAGTGCAGGGTAGGGGGGGACTACGCCTGGGACGTCGCCGAGTTCGTGTATTACAGCTGCATGACCATGAACGACCCGCTCATGGCGTTCGAGTTCGGACGGGCGTTCGCGTCAGCGTACGTCGAGGAGGGTGACCCGGCCGTCCTGCGGGGCGCGCAGGACCAGGCCTACACTCTCCCGTTCCAGGTGCTGGTCCAGCCCGACGTCCTCAGGTCGGCGAAGCAGGGCCTGTTGTGAGTCAGCGTCCGGCGGGGCGCTTGCCGGCCCATTCGGTGTAACTGCACCTGCCGCAGTAGTACCTGTCCGCGTGCTGCGCCATGAAGACACCCCTGCCGCAGCGGGGGCATTCCCTCTTCAGCCTCTCCACCTTGCCGTCCTTGACCTGGTAGAACTTGTAGACCTTGGGGCTGACCTTCTTCTTTTTGGGCTTCCTGGCCGCGCGCGGCTTCGGAGCCTCCACCTCTGCTGCTTCTTCGGACAATCAGACATCACGCAACCGTTACTTCTTCTGGGCGGCCACCTTGGGGGCCTTATTCTTCTTCATTTCGTCCAGGAGCTTCTTCCTGTCCTCCTTGGCCAGGTTCCTTGCGAAGACGAACTTCGGGAGCTGGCTGCGCGCCGTCTTGGCATCCGGGTAGACGTAGAACCTTCCGACGAAATCCTTGGACCCATGGCCGCACCTGAGGCTCATCGGCACCACCAGCTCTTCCGCGGTGGACAGGTCCGCCGCCACCATCTTCTGCGCCTGGGTCCTGGTGAGCAGGCCCGCGGACTCCTCGAAGAGATAGGTCACCTCTTTCCGCCCGAGCGCCGGGTTATCCTTGGTTTCGAGCCTCTTCATGGGCCGTTCAGACCTCCACCTAAAAGTCTACCCTTTATAAAAGGAGCGGCGGCGCGCTTCATGGGCCTGCCGCCCACCCCATTTCACGAAGCAGGGACAGGACGCCCTCCCTCTTCCCGCCGTCCACCTCCACCGCCACCAGCCCCTCCCCGGGCTGCCCGTAGAGCACCAGCGCCCCCCGGGGCGCATGCATGACGCAGGGGAGCACCAGCAGGTCCTCCTCCCCCTCCACGACTATCCTGGTCCTGCGCCCCCCCGCCAGCGCGCCTTCTATGGCACGCGTCGCCTCCTCCGTTATGCGGCCGGCCGGATTGGCCACCCTGATTTCGCCCGACCCGTCGCCGGGCAGCGGAGGGGCGTTTCGTCTCATCTCCCTGTTGTCCACTATCTGCAGGAGCGGCTCGAGCCCCGCCTCCATGCAGCGCAGCGCGGTGCGGTCGCCCACCGCCACGACGGGGCGGCCCGGGAGGGACCTCAGGTAGGCTGCCACTTCGGCGTCCGGTATGAGCGTGCCCAGCGGCTCCCTGAGCCTGGCCCGGAGACCCTCGTCCGGGACAAGGTCCTTCAAGAGCTAACTCACTTGGAGGGCGTACCTTCCAGGCTTCTTCAGGTTCAGCGTCGAGGCCACGTCGGAACCCTCGGGCTCGAACATGATCACCAGGCCCTTCCAGTTCTCCGAGAGGTCGTCTGAGCCGCACACCGGGCAGACCCTCCCCTGGGTCACGGCAAGGCACTTCCTGCAGGCGAGCTCCCTAGGCATCTTTCTTCTTCTGCCCCCCTTCCTTCTTCGCCGTGTCTTCCTGTATCCATTCCAGCGCGCCCAGGAAAGGCTGCCTGCAGGTGACGCCTATCTTGCCCATCGAGATGCCCCTGCTCAGGCTCACGGCTGTTATCCTTATCCTCACCTTCGAGCCCACGGCGAGCTTCCGTCCGCTGTTGGTCCCCGAAATTATCCCCTGCTTCAGGTCCGCCGAAATGTAGTCGTCCATTATCTGGGATATGTGCAGCAGCGAGTCGGCGGGGCCTATCCTGATGAAGGCGCCGAACTCGGTTATCTCGACCACTTCCCCTTCGACTATCTCCTGCAGCCTGGGTTCGAAGGCCAGGACGCTGAACGTGGCCCTGTGGTAGGTTCCGCCGTCACCCTGAATCAGCTTGCCGACGGGCTCCACCGACACGTCGCTGACCAGGATTATGTAGCCGAACTCGGGGGTGAGCGTGCTTTCGTACCTCATCTTGAGGATCTCCACGGCCACCTCCGCCAGCGGGCCGTTGAACTTCTCGGGAGGAATCCTCACCACGTCGCTCAAGGATATGAGCTGAAACAATGTCGCCTCGAACCTCTATGGATGCTTTCCACCAAAAATCCCGCGCAAATCGTCCCTTTGCACGTATTTTAAACTTTTTTAGGGTTCCGGTCCCAGCAGCGCGAACCTGTCCCCCCTGAGCGTCAGCACTGGCACCCCCCTGCCCCTGAGCCTGCCGATCAGCTCGGCGTCCATGGTGGCCACGGCGGACCCCCCCTTTGAGGCCAGGTCCACCAGGGAGCCGTCGACCTCTCCCGCCGCGTCCACCTGCCTCTGCTTCGAAGCGAAGGACAGCGCGGACCGGGCGAGCCTGGACCGCCTGCCCGTGCCCGCCGTCATGGAGCGGAGCTCCGCCATGACAGTGGCGGGGACGGCGAAATCGAACCTTCCGACGAGCTCGACCAGCCGGTCCAGGTCGACCGGCTTCTCGGCCATGAGCAGCAGCAGGCTGGTGTCGAGCAGGACGATCATGCCGTCGTCAGGACGCCCGACCCTATGAGCCTCCACCTGTCCGCGACCCTCCTGCTGATGGCGACCTTCGCGTCGGGAGGGGGGCATACGGGCTTGGCCAGCTTCACGGTGACCACGTTGCCCCTGAGCTGGACGACGGAGCCGGCCGTGGTGGCGGTGGCCACGTTCAGCCGGAGCACTTCGCCCATCTTGATCGGCTCCACCTTTATGGCCTGTGGCGCCCCGACCACGGAGCCGAAGAGCGAGGTCTTCATCTCGACCTGGCCCAGCTCCTCCGGAAGCGTCCCCGGCGGGCCTATGAGGCACCCCACGAGCGAGTCGCTCCTGGTGAAGGAGGGGTCGAGCGACGTGCCGATGGCTACGAGCCCCCCAGGGTGCACCTCGTCCACCAGGCCGGCGCTGGTCCCCAGGCTGACCACCTTGGTGACCACGGACGTGTACTTCCCCTTGGCGGAGTCGTAGATGCCGGGCTTCACTTCGACCTCGTCCCCCGTCTTCAGCTTCCCCTTCATGAGCGTCCCCCCGACCACGCCGCCCTTCACGTCGGCTATGGGCGTCCCCGGCATGTTCACGTCGAAGGACCTCAGGACGGACATGAACGGGATGGAGTCCGGGTCCCTGGGGGGGGTCGGTATGACCCGTTCCATCGCCTCTATCAGCGCGTCTATGTTCAGCCTCTTCTGGGCCGATATGGGTATTATCCGCGAGTCCTTGAAGCCATAGGAGTCCAGGAAGGCCCTTATCCTCTCCATGTTCTCCAGCGCCTGGGCGTACGAGACGAGGTCGACCTTGTTCTGGGCGACCACTATGTTCTTCACCCCGACCATCTGCAGCGCCTGGACGTGCTCCTTCGTCTGCGGCTGCGGCACGGGCTCGTTGGCCGCTATCACGAGCAGCGCGCCGTCCATGAGCGCCGCGCCGCAGAGCATGTTGGCCATCAGGCTTTCGTGCCCCGGGCTGTCGACCATGCTTATGACCCGCTCCAGCTTCGCCTCTCCGCCGCAGCCGTCGCATTCGCCGGCCGTGTTGTAGCAGGCAGGGGGGCTGCAGCCGGTGCACCGGTAGACCGCAGCGTCGGCATAGCCCACCCTTATGGTGATGCCGCGACGCAGCTCCTCGCTGTGCGCGGAGGTCCACTTCCCCGTGAGCGCTTCGGTCAGCGTGGTGTTGTGGCAGACTATCCCGCCGTCCCCCGACACGAAGTTCGCGAAGGGAGGCACGGTGAGGTCGAAGATGGGCCCCTCGTAGCGGCGGACGGATATCCTGGACACGCGCTCGACCTCCATCCCGGGGCCGTCCACGTACGCTATGCCCTGCCCCTCGCCCAGCTCCCTGGCCTTCGTCCACGCCAGCCCGCGGCGCCCCTCTGACAGCAGCGGGTGACCGGGGGTGACCGAGACCCTGCGCCCCGAGGACGTCTCCACGGTGTACATGGCGCCGGCATATTCCTGGACGTAGAGGAAAGGCGAGGTCCTGACCACCCGCAGCCCGTCGTCCAGGCCCGCCACCGTGGCCCCTTCCAGGGAGAAGAAGGAGCCGCCGTCGAAGTCGCACAGGTGTGACCCCTCGGCGCGGGCCGCCAGCTCCCTGCCGGTGATCGGGGACCCGTCCACAACCACTGTTTCGTCAAAGGCAAGGCATTTGCCGTGGTCAACGTGCCCCGCTGTGCCTATGTTCACCTCGGGTTGCTTGGGTATCTTCCTGGTGGCTTGAGACATGAGTGTCAGGATATCCAGTCGTACTATTGATAAACGTTGGGCCGTGGCGCTAGGCCGGCTTCGGAGCGGGCTGTTCCGCCTGCGGGAGCTCCCCCTCGACCAGCGAGGCGTTGATCTGGTAGATGTCGTCGGTCACCGTGTTCCCCCTGACCATCTTGCGCCTCCTGAAGCCCTTCTTCGCCCCCCTTATGCCTGGCGGGCCGGCCAGGAGGACGTGCTTCTTCACCCCTCCGTGCACGTCCGGCCTCATGGGGAAGCCGGACCTGTCGCTCCCCCCGGTGATTTTTATCTTGCCCTTCACCCCGACGGCGCCGGCGTCGACGACGTCCCCTATCTTCAGCCCGACGAAGAACTGGGACTTCTGGTCCTTCATCTCAAGCTTGGCCGACTTCCTGGTCTTCGGGTCGGAAAGGACCACGAGAAACGCTGGCAAACTCTTTCTTCCTGCCTCTTGCCAAGCTGCAAAGACGATGTAGATATAACGTTTTCCGAGCGATCAGTATCCGTAGAGCGTCTGGACGTTCCTCCTCACCTTGATTATCTCCTTGAGGAGGTCCTTCTCTTCGACCGTCAGCCTGTCTTCGAACTTGGTCAGCATCAGCCTGGCGTCCTTGCTGGCCGGGAGGGTGTAGAGGGTCTCGCCCTCCCTTATCTGCCGTCCCATGGTGGGCTCCTTCATGGACACGGCCGCCTGCCCGCCGGCCTCGACCTCGGCTACCTGGGACCCTTCGTTCTGTATCTGCTGGACCTTCCCGACCTCCTTCCCCTCGGAGTTCATGACGGGCGCCTTCTGGGCCAGCTTCCCGGCCAGCACCTCGACCCCGAAGACCGCGGGGCTGTTCCTCCTGAAGACGTGGCCCTTGAGCACCGTGAACTTGGCCGGGAAGACGGCGGAGGAGAGGGTGGCCCTCGCCTCCTCCTCCCTCTCCTGGAGCTTCCAGGCTTCGTACGAATCGATCAGGCTGTAGATCACCCTGTCCTCGAACAGCTTCACCCCCCTCGTCTCCGCATCGTTCCTGACGTCTTCGAAGATCTTCACGTTGAACGAAAGCACCACCCCCAGATATCTGTCAGAATTGCTGACGCTGGAGGCCTGTATGACGTCCTTCTTGTTGACCGGCCCGATGTCCGCGATCCTGATGGGCGTGCCGTTCTTCCTGACCAGCGCGGTTATCGCTTCCAGGGTCCCCAGCGTGTCCGCCTTGATGACCACCCCGAGCTGGTCCTTCTCGACGAAGGCGCTCTTCACCTCGGCGAAGACCGAGGCCCTGGCCTCGGATTCGTTCATCCCGTCGTCCAGGCCCAGGAGGGGGGAGCCGGCGAGGACCCCGTCCAGGCTGGGGGCCGTCACCTTGACCCCCGCGGCCGCCCGCACGCCCTGCACCGGCTCGAACCTGTCGCGTGGGTCCCTCATCTCGTCGAGCGGCTTCGGCATCAGGAGGGCCCTCACCTTCAGTATCTCCGCCCCGTCCCTCTTCGCGACCGCGACCCTCGACCCGACGCGCAGGACGCCGTCGGTCAGTATCACGTTGGCCGTCGCCCCGAGCCCGGGCTCCTCCTTGACCTCCAGGACTATCCCCTTTGTCCCCTTGCCCGCCACCAGCTTCTGTGCCATGTGCTGCTGGGTGAGCCCGACCAGGAGGGCGAGGAGCTCCGGTATGCCTTCGCCCGTCTCGGCGCTGACAGGCACTATGGAGACCTCCTTCGTGAAGTCCTTCACCCTGTAGTAGGCTTCGCTGCTGAACCCGAGCGTCGAAAGCTGCCCCACCACCCTGTATATGGCGTCGTCCAGCCTGTCGACCGTGACCTTTTCGAGCTCCGACGCCGCCTGCTTCACCAGCCTGCCGTGCTTGGGTCTCCAGCCCGGAAGGAGGTCGACCTTGTTCAGGGCCACCAGGAAGGGCACCTTCCTGCTGCGGAGTATCTCGATCGATTCGAAGCTCTGCGGCTCCAGGCCCTTCGTGATGTCCACCACCAGGATGGCTATGTCCGCGGCCGAGCCTCCCCTGCTCCTGAGGTTGGCGAACGCCTCGTGCCCCGGCGTGTCGATCACCAGGATGCCCGGTATCCTGACCTGCCCGCCGAAGAGCCCCACCAGGGGGCCGCATATTTCGGCAAGCGTCTCCGGGGGGAAGAAGCTGGCGCCTATGTGCTGCGTGATGCCGCCCGCCTCCCTGACCTGGACCGCCGTGCCGCGGATTTCGTCGAGGAGGGAGGTGTTGTGGGCCACCATGCAGTTCGCGACGAAGTTGTGATTCTTTTCGACCGTGAAGTCGTAGACGGTGCAGGGGCCCGGCACCCTGTCCTTGCCCGTCACGCGCGCGAGGCCGACCGAATCTCCCAGGTAGCGCCGCTCCTCGAGCAGGACGAGCCCCTCCCCCGTCGGGCGCAGGCCGCCCATGGCCGCGCCGCGGCCCAGCCCCAGCAGGCGGCCGTCCGCCGACGAAATGTGGAGTGAGCCATGGCGCCACTCCGGGAGGATGCCCACCCGGGGGAGCAGCAGGGCCAGCCAGGCCGCCTGTTCCCCGTTCCCCCTGTGCCTGAAACCGGCCCCGCCCTCCGCGGCGACGAAGGCCCCGGCCACGTATTCGGCTGTCAGCTCCTCGTCGGCCACCTGCAGGAAGCGCGGCGGGCCGGACGAAGCGGGGAGGGCCAGCGGGTCCGACCGGGCGGAGCCCATGAAGCGGAAGAAGCGCCTCATCTCCTCCCTCCGTCTCGGGAAGGGCACGGCGCACTGCCCTGCTCTGACGGAGACGGTGTGCGCCGAAGCGAAGGACGGGCCGCGGCCGGGGGGGAGGCGCTCCAATACCTCCCGGACGGGTATCCAGCCGTCGACGAAGCCTGCCCCGCGCTCCGCAAGGACACTCCTCAGGCCTGCGTCGGGGCGGGCGGAGAAGCCGTCGGCCAGGGATTCGAAGAGGGCGGTCCTGGCGGCGCGCCAGCCGGGCCGCCGGGCGCTCCTGCCCAGCGGGACCAGGAGGCGGTCTCCGGTTTCGAGCCGGTCTGCCCTGACGTAGGCGAACCGCCCGTCCGGCCTCAGCGCCAGGCAGGGGTGCTCTTCGGTGACCACGATGTCCAGGCCCGCGTCGGTCCTGACCCTGAGCGCAGCGGGGGAGGTCCTGCGCCACACGTGGGTGACCTTCGCACCGGAGAGGCGGCCGTCCGGCGAGAGCGACAGCAGGCGGAGGCCCCTCGCCGCGTACACCTCTTCGGGGTGCGGGAGCCTGGGGCCCTTCCTGTATCCTTCGAAAGCGTCATGCGCCCGCAGAAGCCGCCCGTCCGCGGTCTCCAGCATCACGTCTGGCCCGACGCACTTGCCCGCGTCCACATGACCTAGCACCACCACTATGGGCTGACGAAGCGTCGACTCCACACCCGGTCATTCCCTGTGGCCTCGGAGCTACCCGAATATAACTTTAGATTCCCTGTCGAAGCTTTCCTTCGAATCGGAAGCGTGGATGCAGTTGTCCGTGAACCCGAGCGACAGGTCGCCCCTGACCGTCCCGGGAGGGGCCTTCGCGGAGTCAGTGCTCCCGATGATCAGCCGGACCACCGAGACGGCGTCCCGCCCCTCCAGCATCGCGGCCGCGACGGGGCCGGACGTTACGAACTGCACCAGTTCCCCGAAGAACGGCTTGTCGGCATGCACGGAATAGAACTCCTCCGCCTTCTCCCTGTCCATCTGCAGCATCCTGAGGGCGACGAGCTTCAGCCCCTTCCTTTCGAACCTGGCCAGGACTTCGCCGGTGAGGCCCCTTCTGACGCAGTCCGGCTTCACGACTATGAGCGTCCTGTCAGTCACAGCCCCTTGCCTCCCTTGACGTGCTTGGTCGTCCATTTCAGCTTCCTGGGGTCGCGGCGCAGCTTCAGGTGGTTCATCCTGCACTTCGAGCTGCAGTACTGCAACACGGACCCGTCGTTCTTGACCAGCGTCAGGCCGGTCCCGGGCATGATGTCCTTCCCGCAAAAGGAGCACTTTTTCACGCTCAGCAAGCAGCACTCACTTTATCTTGCGCGCCTCGCGCTCCGTCTCCCTCAGCATGAGGATGTCCCCGGCGCGTATGGGGCCCTTCACGTTCCTGGTCAGGATCCTGCCCTTGTCCTTCCCCTCCATTATCCTCACCCTGACCTGGGTTATTTCGCCCGCCACGCCGGTCCTACCCACCACCTGTATCACCTCGGCGGGCGTGGTCTTCTCTGAAGAGCCCTCCATTCAGCATCAGCTCGACTTGGATTTTGACAGGGAGGAGAGTATCTGTTCGACCAGGGGCTGGGCTTCGCCGGTCTCCACTATGACGCAGGCGGCGGACGGGACGTCGATCCCAAGGCTTTCGCCCAGCTGCTGCTTCGAAGAGACATAGAGGTAGGGCGTCTTCCTCTCCTCGGCCAGCAGGGGTAGATGGGCCACCACCTCGGGCGGGTCGACGTCTTCGGCGACGACCACCAGCTTGGCCACCCCCCTTTCTATGGCCTTGGTAGCCTCGTTCGTCCCCTTTCTGACCTTCCCGGTCTGCCTGGCCTGTCTCACGGCTTCGTATGCCGCTTCCACCAGTTCCTTCGGGGTCTCGAATCTGACGTAGTTCGCTTTGCCTGCAACACCTTGCTCAGGGCTCATCCTCACAAATCACCCTAGAAGTCCCCTCCGGGATAGGAGTTTTATAGTTTTCGTGAAGAATGTCCGGCGCGCTCCATCAAAAAGGCTTAAAATCGCCGGTTCCGGCGTCCCTTCTCGGGCCCGTAGCGCAGTGGGTTTGTGGTCATGAATACAACCCGCGCAGTATGGACAGCGCGACTGCCTCCTAAGCAGTAGGTCATGGGTTCAAATCCCACCGGGCCCGCTACATTCTTGTGCCGGAACCCCCCCTTAAATTCGGCCTCCTCCCATAAGGGCATGGAAGGGGCGGTCGAGGGAAGGATCAGGTACAGCGGGCTGCTGGCCGACAGCGAGCTGAGGAGGTGGTACGACAACGTCCGAAGGGGCTCGCCGATAACCGCAGATGTCTACCTCAGGAGGCTCGGCAGCACCTGCCATCGGATGGGAACCAGCCCAAGAGAGATGCTCAGACAGGCTTAGAGGGGACGCAGGGGGCAGGTAGGCCTTCAACTTCCTAGCCGACCTTGTGATGGAGCTGGAGAGCGAGCGTATGGGTAGGGTAAACCTTGAAGACTCGGAATATCTTCGCCTCGTCGCCAAAACTACCGCGCTCAACGAGGAGCTGCTGGAAATCTTGGTCTCCCAATTCCGTTGGATGTTGGGGTATTGTGAATCTCACGGAATACTCATCCCAGAACGCGATAAACTGGTTAGGGCCGTCAGTTCAGCCGAGGCGCTCCTCGATAGGATACCATCTCTGCCCGATGCATCACCAACCGGAATCTATGAGCCAAGGGCTAACAGGTGGACCCATGAGCCGGACGATGAACAGAGCCCTCATTGCAGAGAGAGATATATACCGTAGTTTAGAATTGAGCTGGTCTTGACAGAATTTGTCTTGGTCCCGGGCGCATGGTTGGGAGCGTGGGCCTGGAAGAAGGTGGTCCCCCTGCTCAGGAAAAAGGGCCATGTTGCGTACCCAGTCACTTTAACCGGAGAAGCCGAACGGGCCCATCTCGCCACGGAGGACGTCAACATGGAGACCGCAATCCGGGACGTCTTGAACGTAATCAAATACAATGACCTAGACGATTTCGCATTAGTGGGGCACAGCTTTGCTGGGAAGGTGGCGGCAGCTGTGGCGGACCGAGAACCCGAGAAGGTGAGGATACTTCTCTACCTTGACGGATATTCTCCTAACAAGGTCAGAACCCCACAGGGCAACTTCCCTGACGAGTTTCCGGTCGACGGGTTAAAGGTCCCATTTCCTGAAGGTTTCCTGGAGGTCGTCGGAAAGGACGTTCAAGGGGCTGACCGCGAATGGATGCTATCCAAGGCAACCCCCTGTCCAGTCAGGTACCTCCGAGACCCGATTGTGCTCTCGGAGAAGTTTGATTCGGTGAAGGAGGCGTACATATTTTGTAAGGGGGGTGACACACTCTCCTGGTATTTATCGCAAGTATCCGGCCCCTCCAGCGAAGATGAAGCACTCAAAGGGATACTGCGCGGACCGTACAGGATAATCGACTCGGGCCACTGGCCCATGATAACTAGACCAGAAGAGCTCGTCGAGGGAATGCTAGCTTTGTCTAGTTAGGATGGCCCGGTATTGAGAGAGAACACCCTGCTCAAAGCGCCGGTGCGAGAGAGGTGAACCCGAAGAGCTCGGTCATCGATTGGCTCCTTGAGGAGAGCCAACCATCGATAAGATACCTGACTCTGACCGAACTGCTTGGGAGGACAGAGAGGGATTCCGAGGTAAAGCGCGTTAGGGAGAACATTACGAAGATTGGCTGGGCGAAGGATATACTGGGTAAGCAACTGCCAGGCGGGAGCTGGTTCCACGAAAAGACCCTCTTCATGCCGAGGTTCCATGCGACCTTTTGGATGCTCCTGATTCTATCCGACCTCGGTCTCACAAAGGAAAATCCTAGAATCGACAGAGCCTGTCAATTATGGATGAAACGCAATGCGTCCAAGGGCGGCGGATTCAGCCAAAGCGGACGGAGCGGCGGTCACCTCTGCATCACGGGCAACACGGCTCGCGCCATGATCAAGTTCGGATACGTGGACCATCCGAAGGTGAAAAGGGCCTTCGAGTGGTTGGTGAAGAATCAGGCGGAGCTCGGCGGATGGTCTTGCTGGAACTTTGGGAAAGCCCCTTACCACGGGAGGACTCTCGACTCCTGGGAACCTCTCGGCGCCTTCGTGGTGTACCCTCGCCAGAAATGGACTCGGAGCATGAAACTCGCCTGCCAGAGGGGCGCGGAGTTCTTCCTGGAGAGGGAGCTCCAGAAGCAGGGAGCCCGCTGGGAGCAGTGGTACCGTTTCCATTATCCAGTCCACTACTACGATCTTCTCGTGGGGCTGGACTTCATGACAGCCCTGGGCTACTCTGGCGACAAGAGACTGGGATACGCCGTTTCGCTGCTCAAGGAAAAGAGACGTAGAGACGGAAGATGGAACCTTGACGCTAACCGCCCGGAAGAATCGGCCGCCCTGGCGGTCTGGAGTAAGAAGCATCCCGGTTCACAGGATATGACCTCGTTTGTTCTTGAACAGCCCGGCCAACCCAGCAAGATGATCACCTTGACTGCCATGAAAGTTCTGACCCGCCTTGAAGTACGCTGAGCCTGACTAATGAACTAATGGCTTTTCGAGAAATTCCTTACACACGGATATAGTGCAATAGTGCGGAGGCAGACGCAATTCTTCCCAGAAGGATTCCACTGAAAATTCCATTTGAATCCTGTGCGTAAGGCCACTTTGGACACGGCTCATAGACTCCACTTGAGAAGCTTAACCTAACTAATCAGAGTGGCGCGAGAGTGATGCATTAATACCGATGCAGATTACTGATTAGGTACAATGGCTAAGTTAGGTGCGAATGGAAAGAGGGCCCGACACAAAAATGTGCCGGAACCCACCGAGCCCGCCTCATCTGTATGCGAATCGCATGAATTGCTGGCACCAGCGGAAGTTGTCGTCGCTAGTTGACAGAATCGGCGAGACCACGCACAATCCTGTCCGCATTCATTATGCACGGCTCGGAGGAAGCACTGGGATTTTCAGTCCCAAATTCTGATAGTCAGAGACGTCCCATGTCACAAAGGCTTCGGAAGTTGCCTCTACCTGAGCGGCTATTAGAAAATCGGGAAGGATTCTTCGAACTCCGGCTCGGGCACCAAGGTGTCTTGAATAAAGCTCGCCTGCTCTTCTTGCAGTCTTCAAAGACCTAGACGTCCTCACTTCGATACCTATGATAGCCAGAAATTTCTGAACCCGCGCTTCCTCAGACTTCGGATTTTCAGAAAGGTATATTCCAGTATAAAGTTCAGAGTAGACAACATCTGGCATGACAAGTTTCGCTTTATTCTCGACTGCTCGTCGGAAGAACCTGTCAGTGTCATCTGCGAACTTATCGCCCCTCAGATGACTAATCAGCACGCTTGTGTCCAACGAGTAAGTGGTAGTTGTCATCTGTCCCTGTTCTTCTGCCTCAGCCAGTTAACGATCTCGACGGCGTCTTTCATGTCTTTGAAGGCAGGGTGAGCCTTCCACATGCCTCTCGTCTCATTCATTATCGCTTCCCAATTCCCGCCTATCTTCTCTATGATTATTTTTCCGCTCTCGCTCCTTACATTCACAGTATCCCCTACCTTTAGTCCCGCTTCGTCTCTGACTTCTTCAGGGATGGTTATCTGGTATCTTCGTGCTACCCGTGCTCTCAATCCCATTACCTTTTCCTCTTGTGATAATAGGATTACTATTAAACTTAACGGCATTCAGGGCGGCGTTCGGATACCCTCTGATTTCAGACGAGATTATGCAATGCGGAATTGGAAAAAAGAATTACGAACCTGCAAGAGGACGAGGTCAGGTCGGTGAAGGCGGAGGCAACGAAATCAGGCTGAAAATAATTTCCTACAACGCTGCGAGGATAGTGAGCCTCGCTTATTCTTTGTTCGTAGGGTTTCTACAGAGCCCATAGTGGAGTCACCCCGGACCTGTCTGTTTGAACTTCGAGTATCCTCGTGTTGACGGAGACCATGTCCGTCATCACGTCATAGTTCCTCAACCTGTTCCGGAACTCCTGCCCCGTGATGTCTTTATCCTCGATATGGTGTGCTCCACGACGACCCTGGCCTTGGAGAACACGCGGCCTTCTCGTCCCTGAGGGTCGCGGTTCGTCGCGCCGGGGCGCTGGCGCTAGTTCATCCGTTGAGCCTTGCCCAGCGTCGCCTCGAGTCTCGGGTAGGTCCTCTCGATTATCCGGGTCTTGAGCTGATGGATCCCGTCTCCCCTGGCGGCGGAGACTTTGACGGTTGAGAAGCCCTCGAAAAGGCTCCCTCCCTCGACCTCGCCCGCGCCGGCACGCTTTTCCAGAAGGTCGACCTTGTTGAGGACCAGCAGTATCTTCTTGAAATCGACCTTCAGCTGGTTCAATATGTCCTTGCAGCTCTCCAGCTTTATACTCAGGCTCTCCTGGTCCTCGCTCGCGTCGATCAGCAAGAGGACGAGGTCCGCGTAGGTGAGCTCTTCCAGAGTCGATTTGAACGATTCCACCATGTAGGCCGGAAGCCTCGAAACGAAGCCCACGGTGTCCGAGAGCATCACCTTCTTCTTCGGGTCGGCGAAGCTCACCGCACGTGTCGTCGTGGTAAGCGTGGTGAAGAGGTCGGGTGACTCCTCCCTCGTCTCCGAGGCCAGTCTGTTGAAGAGCGTCGTCTTCCCGCTGCTGGTATAGCCCGCCATGGAGACAAAAGGCATGTCGAGCTTCCTCCTTTCGACCCGCTGGATCGTTCTGTTGGATTGGGCTTTGACAAGCTTCTCCTTGATCGTCGCCATTCGGCGCTTCAGCGCCCTGAACTTGACGTCCACGGTCGCCTCTCCCAGCCCCATGAATCCGGTCTTTTCTCCCTTGACGGAGTACCGGACGGCATCCCTTGCGCGTGGCATTTCATATCGGAGTTCTGCCAGCTGGACTTGGAGCTTTGCCTCCGTGGTAACGGCCCTCCTGGCGAAGATGTTCAGGATCAGCCTTTCGCGGTCAACAACCTCCGCCTGTGTCACCGTCGCGAGTCGGTAGGCCTGGGATGACGTCAGACGCTCATCTACTATGATCGTCTTGGACCCGTTCTGAATCATCATTTCCTTTAGCTCTTCGGCCTTGCCGACTCCGACTCCGTACTCGGACTTCACCACCTGTTTCTGCGTAATCAGCGCTTCGACCGTGTAACCTGCGGCTTTCGCAAGCTCCTTCACCTCCTGAATCGCAAATTCATCGCTGTAGGTCACTACCGTCGCCTTGTTACCGGAAGGTCGGTTGCCGCCCTCCCTCCGAGTTTCTTGCAGACCGTCGGCACCTGCCCGACTCATCTTGACGAAGCGCTCCCTATCGACGGCGTCGGCTCGATGCGTGCCTCTGACCGATTTCCGCTTGCGCATCCGCGGCCGGTGAGATTGAACGGGAGGCGTGGTCCGTTCCTGTCGCCTCCCGTCCGGCAGCATCTGCCGCTGTCTGTTCGTGGCATGGTTTCATCTCCGAGTCCTTGGCGGTAATCCGGCCCTTACTCCATACCTTCCATTCCGCCGGGACCTCCCGGTCCGCGAGGAGGCATCGACGGGCCCTTCTTGCTGCTCGCGATCACGTCGTCGATTCTTAGGAGCATGCATGTGCACTCCGTTGCCGACTTTATGATTTGCTCCTTGACCGATACCGGCTCGATTACGTTCTTCTCGAACATGTCCCGGGTACCCCTCCCGAGCACGTCGACCCCGTACCACGTCTTGCCGTTTCCATGTTTTTCTCTGAGCTCGACCTGAACATCGATAGGGTCGAATCCCGCATTCACGGCCAGCGCGAGGGGTATGGACTCCAGGGCTTCGGCGAACTTCTCCGCGGCGAGCTGCTCCCTTCCCTGCAGGGTGTTCGACCACGTCATAAGGCGGTAGGACAATTCCTCCTCGACCGCGCCGCCACCGCCCACGACCGCTGGTTTCTCGAGAGCGTCCTTGACGACCATGATGGCGTCATGCATGGACCTTTCGGCCTCATCGACGACCCTCTGGCTTCCGCCTCGGACGAAGATCGTGACGGCCTTCGGGTTCCGGCACTGCTCGACGAATGTCCATTTGTCGTCCTCTATCTTCCTTTCTTCGACGAGACCGGCCTGCCCCACGTCTTCCTCGGATAGGCCGTCCAGGCCGGTCACGACCCTTGCCCCTGTGGCCCTTGCGAGTTTGGTCATGTCGGACTGCTTCACTCTCCTTATCGACAGGATGCCGGCTCTGGCAAGATAGTGCTGGGCCATGTCGTCGATCCCCTTCTGACAGATGAGCACGTTGGCTCCGGATGCGGAAACCTTTTCCACCATGCCCTTCAGCATCTTCGTCTCTTCCTCGAGGAATCGCGTGATTTGTGCCGGGTCGCTGATGTTTATCTTCGCGTCGAACTCCGTCTTCTCTATTTCGAGAGGCGAATCGACGAGCGCTATCCTTGCTTTTTCTATTCGCTTCGGCATCCCGGAATGGACCACTTCCTTGTCCAGGATGACTCCCCTTACGAGAGAGGTCTCTTTGAGAGAGGCCCCCACCTTCCTATCGACTTTCACGTCGTCAAGGTCTACTCTGAAGCCCCCGTCGGCCGTCTTCTCGACGACCTGAAGGAGTGCGTCGACTACGAGCGCTCCCAGCCCCTCGCTCTCTTTCGAAATCATCTTCGAAGCCATGCTGGTCCTCGCAATCTTCGTCAGGGCGGCCCTGTCCCCGGGTTCAATGCCGACAGAAATCTCGTCCAGGATTTTTTGGGCCTGATCGGCTGCTCTTCTGTAACCGTTGACGATGACCATGGGATGGACGCCATTTTCTAGCAGCTTTTCCGCATTCCCAAGGAGGGCGCCGGCCAGGACTACCGACGAAGTGGTCCCGTCGCCCACCTCGTTGTCCACCGCCTTGGCTATCTCGATTATCATCTTCGCGGCCGGGTGCTGGATGTCCATATCCTTCAGCATTGTAGCTCCATCGTTGGTCACGGTGACGTCCCCCATGGAATCCACGAGCATCTTGTCCATGCCCCTGGGCCCCAGCGACGTCTTCACTATTTCCGCGATCAGTTTGGCTGCCGAGATATTGTTGTTCTGGGCTCTCCTTCCCCGGCTCTGAGAAGTACCTTCTCTCAGGATGAGGACCTGTTGCCCGCCAGACGTCGTCACATACGAAGCTTCTGCCATTTGTCATTCACCGCGGTTCTCATCGCTTCGCTTGGCCTGGAATCTGGCCTTCGCCCGCCTGAGATACTCCCTGATCCGGCTGCTTGATTTGGCCGCTGTTACTGACTGCTTTTCCTGTTCATTCGTGTCCATAGCTGTTCACTATCTGTAATAGGTATTACCTGGTATATAGCTCTGCCTATCATCAATAGTTAAATATTACATTCACGATCCTGCGGTGAGTAAGGTCTGTCGAGCAAAAACCCGTCGATACCCACCGTAGTGGCCTCCATAATAACGCATGACCCGGCCGTAAACGAATGCCTCAAACAGAAGATTGTCAATTACCACGCCCTCGCTGCGAAAATCAAACCCGAAGTCGAACGGCTGGCCGGAAAGCCCGCGAGCGTCAACACGATCGTGGTCGCAATTACGAGGTTTTCCGGCACGATCTCCGGGGCAAGCAGGCCAAGACCCCTGGACATTCTGAAGGGCGCCAGGATAACGCTGGTCAGCGATACTGTTGATGTGACTATCAGTGTCAAGAAATCCGAGTTGTTTCCCATCGTGAAGCGAATAGCCGAGCTGAGCCCCGACCTCGCCGAGCCCATTCACATATTTCAGCTTTCAAGCTCGATCAAGCTGATTGCCGACGAGGGCGAGTACAACTCCTTGATCCGTTCGTCTCTCGACAAGATACAGATCGTGAGGGAGACGACGAAATTGTCAAGGTTGAACATTCGTCTTTCTCCTGCGGTCGAGACGACGCCTGAATTTGGGCTGTTCCTTACGGAGTTGCTCTACCGCGACGGGATAAAGATACGCCACACATACATCGGCGAAGAGACGATCCTTATTCTTGGTAGGGATGAAGGTCCCAGGGCATACGAAATCCTGCGACGCGAAATAGACAGAAGCAAGGAAGCCCTGGTCGAACAATGACCGGAGCCCGCTTCGGCACCCCCCGCCGCCGCCGCTGCACGCAACCATGCGCTTCTAGCCAATCGTGGCATCTACGACGGCTCTTGCCTTCGCCGCAAGGCGACCGGTGACCGGGGCTCGCCGACCGGAAATTCGAGACAGTTCGCCCGCAGGTCATCGAGGACGGCCTGCTCCTCCGGGAACGGACGGCACCGTGCTGTAAGGGGCCCGCCGCGAGGGGGCCGCCGCGTCCGCCCGATTTGCGGGTCGTCGCCGAATATACATCCGGGTCCTCGAAGGCGGTCATGCTCTCGGCAAATATGAAGGTCAGGAAAGCCGGCCACAGCGCGTGTAAGGCGCCTACCGCCCTTTGAGCAGGTCGGGATGGCTCTTCCGCAGCTTCATCACCTTGGGGGCGATCACGGCACGGCAGTAGGGCTGCTGGGGGTTCGTGCGGAAGTAGTCCTTGTGGTAACCTTCCGCCGGGTAGAACGCTTCGAACGGCGCCACCTGCGTGACTATGGGGCCCGGCCAGGCGTTCGACGCCTCCAGCTCCCCGATCGCTTCAAGGGCGACGCGCCTCTGCTCGTCGTCATGGAAGAACACGACGGACCTGTACTGGGCCCCGACGTCCGCCCCCTGCCTGTCGGCCGTCGTGGGGTCGTGGATGCTGAAGAAGACGTCGAGCAGGTCCCTGAAGCCTATGGCCGACGGGTCGAAGGTCACCCGGCACACCTCGGCGTGGCCCGTCTCTCCCGTGCACACCTGCTCGTAGGTGGGCGCGGCCACCTTCCCTCCGGAGTATCCCGGCTCGACCTTCTCCACCCCCTTCAGCTCGCCGAAGGCCGCCTCGGTGCACCAGAAGCACCCTGCCCCGAACGTCGCCAGCCGTAGCCCCTCCGCGTCCATGGTCCACCGGCAGGCCGGCCGCCGGTATAAACCGTGTGCGACATCTGCCGCCGCACGTCCGACCGCGACTGTTCACTTTTCTCCACATTAACTGGACGGTTGTTCGCCTTTTGAAGCCGAATGGTTTATAAACGTACCTAAAATAGTCTCCCGACTTGTTGGTCATAAGCTCCGGCGACACGGCCTGGGTACTGGCCTCCGCGGCGCTGGTGATGATAATGACGCCCGCGCTCGGGTTCTTCTACGGGGGGCTCGTCGGCAGGAAGAACGCCCTCGCCGTGATGGGCCAGAGCTTCGTCGTCCTCTGCATCGTGAGCGTCCAGTGGGTGCTGCTCGGCTATTCCCTCGCCTTCGGGCCCGACGCGTTCCACGGCCTCATAGGCGGCCTCTCCTTCGCGGGCCTGAACGGGGTCGGCGCGGCGCCTGACCCTGCCTATGCGCCGACGATACCCGCTGCCGCGTTCATGATCTTCCAGGCGATGTTCGCGATCATCACGCCCGCCCTGATCACCGGCGCCCTGGTGGGCAGGATGAAGTTCTCGGCGTTCGTCGCGTTCGTCGTGCTCTGGGCGACCTTCGTCTACGACCCCATCGCGCACTGGGTCTGGGGGCAGGGCGGGTGGCTCCATTCCATGGGCATACTGGACTTCGCCGGCGGGACGGTGGTGCACATCAGCTCGGGTGTCGCCGCGCTGGCCGCGGCGCTGGTGCTCGGCCCCCGCCTGGGCTTCAAGAAGGTGGGGCTCGAGCCGCACAACGCCACATACGTCCTCCTCGGCGCCTCCCTTCTGTGGTTCGGCTGGTTCGGCTTCAACGCCGGCTCGGCCGTCGCCGCGGGCGCGCTCGCCACCAACGCATTCATGACCACGAACACCGCCACGGCGGCCGCCGCGCTTTCGTGGATGGCCATGACGTGGAAGTTCTCCGGGAAGCCGAGCATGCTGGGCGCGGCGTCCGGCGCCGTCGCGGGGCTGGTCGCCATAACCCCGGCGTCCGGGTTCGTCGACGTCTGGGGGGCCCTGGCCATAGGCGTCCTGGCGGGGGTCTTCTGCTTCTTCGCGGTCGGCTGGAGGAACAGGACCAGGGTGGACGACACCCTCGACGCGTGGGGCGTGCACGGCGTAGGGGGGACCTGGGGGGCCCTGGCCACGGGGCTCTTCGCCACCACGCTCGCCAATCCCGCCGGAGCCAACGGGCTGTTCTATGGCAATCCGGGGCAGCTGCTCATCCAGTCGGTGGGCGTGGGCGCCTCGTGGCTCTACTCCTTCGTCATGACGATAGCGATAATGAAGCTGATAGACATGGCGATGGGCCTCAGGGTGGACGAAAAGGAAGAGGAGGAGGGGCTGGACGTGTCGCAGCACGGGGAAAGGGCGTATTCGGTGGCGGAGTTCACCCGGACGGGCGACGCGCCCGTCCCCCACAGGCTGGAGCTCGCGATAAAGGACTCCGACAGGGAGCTGGTGGCGGAACTAATCCGGCAGAGCGGCTCCCTCCTCGTCAGCCCGAAGGAGGGAAGGATAATAGTCAGGGAAGAAGACGGATAGCCCGCTCGATGAAGAAGATAGAAGCCGTCATCAGGAAGGAAAGATTCCCGGCAGTGGACGTCTCCCTGAAGAGGATAGGCATAGGAGGCCTCACCGTCTACGACGTGAGAGGAAGGGGCAGGTCGAAAGGGAGCACCATGGTGGTCGCGAGGGGGACCGGCATGTACCAGGAGGAATACCTGGAGAGGATAAAGCTCGAGATAATCGTGAAGGACAGGGACGTGGAGAAGGTGGTGGAGTCCATCATCAGCAACGCGACCACAGACTCGGTCGGGGACGGAAAGATATTCGTCTCGCCCATAGACAGGGTCATCGACATAGGGTCCAACGCGGAGGACGAGACCGCCATATGAAGGCGCGTCACTCCGTCTGGTAGAAGGAGACCAGCCTGACCCTCTTTCCGTCTTCGTAGACGTAGAGGTCGGCGCCCGCCTCGTCCGCCGTCTGCTTGTGGGAGCCGTCGCAGTAAGGCTTGTTCTTCGAGAGGCCACATGCGCACATGTACAGCGCCTCCCCTTCCTTCGCCTTCACCACGTACGGCCTGTTCCTGTCGTGCCGAACCAATCTTGCCAACGTTTCACCTCCTCTATGCTTACTTCTGGTTACCAGCTGACATGAGGTAACTTTATATGTGTTATCTTACATCTGCGATAGCCGGTAAGGTGGCGGTAACCATGGCTACCGGGGACGGGTGGTGCCCCATCACGAGGGCATCCGAACTGATAGGCAGGAAATGGTACCCCGTGATAATAGACAGGCTGCTGGACGGCCCCAAGAGGTTCGGGGAGATCGAAAGGATGATACCGGGCATCTCGGCCAAGGTGCTGTCCGATTCGCTGGAGGAGCTGGAGAGGGAACGGATAGTGACGAGGAGGGTCAGGCCGACGAGGCCGATCCTCATCACGTACGGGCTGACGCAGAAGGGCGCCGGCCTGCGCGCGGTCCTGGCGGCGATGAGGGAATGGGGGGAGAGGTGGCTCACAGCGGAGTGACGGCCGGTCACGAAGTGGGGGGCTGCTGCAGAGCGAGAAAGACCTGGTCCAGGAAGGCGGCCTCCGGATAGGCCCCCTCGAACGACACTGTCTCGTTTATCACGACCTTCGGGACGGCCATGACGCCGTACCGGTTGGCCATGTGGGGGAACTCGGTCGCCTCCACCATGTCCGCCCTGATGGCCGGGTTCTCCATGGCGAACTGGTGGGCCAGCCTCACCGCCCTCGGGCAGTAGGGACAGGTGGGCGTGACGAAGACCTGTATGTGGACCGGCTTCGATATGGCCTTCAGGCGCTCCCTGGAGGCGGGGGACAGGTCGGTGGCGCGCCGGGACGCGTCTATCAAGTCGTCCAGGAGGCTGGAGAATTCGTATCCCGAGGGGACGCCGAAGTACCTGACGTTGCGGTTCCCGTCGACCACCGTGGCGGGTATGTTTGCCACCCCGAACTCCCTGGCCCTGTCCGCGTCCCTGGCCATGTCGTAGACTTCGACCTTGACCTTGTCGGAGAGCGAGGCGAGCTCCTCCATCAGCTCCCTGTTCTCCCTGCAGTAGTCGCATTCGAACTCCTGCGTGAAGACGACCAGCTTCACCTCGTCCTTCATCCGCTTTGAGAGCAGGTCGGCCACGCGGGGCCTTGTTTCGTCGTCTATCAGAGGCATGGGCCCGGTAGGTGGTCACCTGTTTATGTGTCTGCCTCAGGTTCCGCGGTTCAGCCCATCACCGGGATGAACCTGTCCTCGCCGGCGGACCTGCTCAGGGGGCCCACCACCGGCGTCTTGTATCCGCAGGAGTTGCACCTGTTCTTCCGGTCCAGGTCGTACTTCAATATGTAGTAGCCGTGCCTCTTCACCAGCACCTTCCCGCAGCCGGGGCAGTAGGTGCTCTCCGCGGGGTGGCCCGGGACGTTCCCGATGTAGACGTACCGCAGCCCCGCCTCCCTTGCCACTTCGTAATGCCTTTCGAGCGTCTCGACGGGGGTCGCGGGCAGGTTCATCAGCTTGTAGTCCGGGTGGAACCTCAGGAAATGGACCGGCGTGTCCGGCCCCAGGTTGTCGTATACCCAGCTGGAGAGCTTCTTCGCCTCCCCCAGGTCGTCGCCGATCTGGGGGACTATCAGGTCGGTTATCTCGATGTGTACCTTGGTCCTGTCCCGCAACTCCAGCAGCGTGTTGAAGATAGGCTGCGCGTCGGGGATGCCTATGTACCTCCTGACGAAGCCCGTCTCCCCGCTCCCCTTGAAGTCGACGGTTATGCAGTCCAGGAAGTCCTTCATCGCGCCCACGGTCTCCGGCGTGTCGTACCCGTTCGAGACGAAGATGTTGAACAGCCCCTTTTCGCGCGCAAGCCTTCCGACGTCGCTGGCGTATTCGATGAAGATGGTGGGCTGGTTGTAGGTGTACGCTATCCCTTCGCATCCCCTGGAGGCGGCGAGGCTCACTATGTCCTGCGGCTCGTGCTCTTCGCCCTCGACCTTCCTCCTCTGGCTTATGTCGTAGTTCTGACAGTACCCGCAATTGTGCACCAGTACGCCGTCGGCGACGTAGGAGTGGTCAGGGATGCACTCGAAGCTGTACACCTTTTCGAACCGGTCCGTCTCCCCGACCCCGCTCACGACGACCCACTGCCTCCTGTTCGTCAAGACGGGAGTCTCGACGTTTTCCAGTATCAACGCCTTCACCTCCTCTGGATGATCGAAAAGATATGATTCCGGAACCCGGATGACCCTCCAGCCGTTCAGGTCGAGCGTCCGGTCCTGTTCCTTGACGTCGCTGGAATGCCACCGGCCGTCGACCTCTATGGCCAGCTTGAGTTCCGGGACGGCGGCGTCGGCCGGATAATGGTCCTTGGAACCCGGCATCCTTCTCTCCGGGACGATCCCGTACCCTTTTTCATATCGGACGCCGGACTCGTCGAGCAGCCGATAGAGCATTCCTTCCGATGGGCGCCCGTGGGGCGGTGACCGCGGAGTTGAGATGCTACCATGCCATACATGGCCCTGGTCCGCAGGGAATCTGGCCCTGCCGCTCGCCAACGCCCGCCGCGCAGCTTCCGGGTCGCGCATCCGGTTCTTGCCCTCCGTCCTGAGGCCGTATCTTGCGACGGCCGGCCCTTCCGGGCCGCGCGCGTAGCACTTCCCGCGATGCCTGTTCCACTCCGGAAGTCCGACTACCTCCTCCCCGCAGCTTCTGCAATGGAACACGGCGCGCGAAACCGAAGGAGCTGAGAT
>JAKAPW010000047.1 GCA_021811935.1 archaeon
GCATGGATTAACCTAGGCATTAGAACGACCGTTCGACACCCCAGAACGACCGCATAAACGGATATCTACCGGTGGGGGCCAGGAAGAACGCATGCCGGGCGCCAAGTACGCGGTGTACTGCGAAACCGAAAAGAAGCAGGTGACCAGGGTGGCGGCGAAGGGTAGGGCGCTCTACTTCGCCTACAAACACAGGCTGAGGAGCCACGACGTCAGCATAGTGGGCCCGGACGGCAGGAAGGAGGTCTGCCCCGACTCGGGGTGGACCTTCAGGTGCGAGAATTGCGGGAAGGTGTTCCCCGTCGGCGCGGACTGGGTGGCCCATGTGGCGGGGAGGGTCTGCCTTTCCCCGCCTCCCGCGGGCTAGGGGCGGCCGCATGCCCGCTCCGACGCGACGCAGGACCGTGATGGGGCGCTACGATGCCTCGGCCGCTTCCTACGACGGGCTGTACCGGGAGGAGCAGGGGCAGAAGGCGCGGCGGCTGGCGGCGATGGGGTTCCGGCCCGGCAGGTGCGTCGTCGAGGTCGGGTGCGGCTCGGGGGTGGCTTTGCGGGCGCTGCAGGCGGGGGCCGACATATCGGTCGGAGCGGACATCTCCATCCAGATGCTCCGCCGGATCCGCGGCGGGCGCATAGAGCCGGTGCTCTGCGACGCCACCCGCCCGCCCCTGAGGGACGGGTGCGCCGACTCCCTGCTCTTGGTGACCAGCTTTCACCACTTCCCTTACAAAAGGCGGGCTGCGAGGAGGGCGTGGCGGATTCTCAGGCCGCGGGGTCTGGCGGGCCTGAGCCTGCTGAAGGCTGCGGGGGACTCGCTGGGGGTCTTCGTGGCCACCACAGGCGCGAGGAGGCTGGCGCTGGAGGAGGGGCGGAAGGACGTGTATGCCCTGCTTCAGAAGAGGGGCGTCAGGAAGCCTGCCCCAGCTCCCTTTCCAGCTGCTCTATCTTCCATTTCATCGCGCTTACCTGCTCCGAATTGTCGTGCGGCTGGAGCTGGCCGTCGCATTCGGGGCACCTGAAGCTGAGGTCTATGGCCTCTTCGAAGACCCTCTTCTTGCAGCTCTGGGTGCCGCAGAAGTAGAAGTTGTGGCCCGTCTCGTAGGCCACCCTCTTCTTGAGCCTCTCCATTATCTTCCGCTTCCTGTTGTTCAGAAAGGCGTCGACCTGGTCGGTCTGCGCCTTCCACTGGTAGACGTACCATCCCCTCTTGGGGTCCTTCACCCTGATCCCCGATATCAGGGACTTGCCGAACAGGTCGTAGAGGGCCCGCCTGACTATGTTTATCTTGAGGCCGGTGGCGCTGGCTATCTCTTCGTCGGTAGCGTTTTCGTTGTTCAGCAGCGCCCTGGCGACCTTGATGTATTCGTCCCCGCCCAAGAGGCCGGCTACCTTGACAAAGGAGTCCTCGTACTGGAGTTTTTTCAATATCTTCGATTATTTTGAGAAGAGATTTAAAACCTTATTGTTCCTTCTGCGCCGAAAGAGGTTTGCGTCGCCTGGTGGTCCTGCGGCTGGGGCACAGGAGGGTCAGGGACAGGAGGGTCACTACGCACTGCGCCCTGGTGGCCAGGGCCTTCGGGGCCGATTCCATATTCTATTCGGGGGACGAAGATGACTCGGTAAAAAGGACGGGCGGGTACGTTAGGGGCGCATGGGGGGGCGACTTCTCGGCCGTCTGGTGCAGGGAACCCTACTCTCTGATTAGGGAATGGAGGAGCAAGGGGGGGGTCTGCGTCCATTGCACTATGTACGGGATGAGCATCGTGGACAGGGACGAGGAACTGCGGCGGGTGGCCGCGTCGAAGGATGTCATGGTGGTGGTCGGCGCCGGCAAGGTCCCGGCGGAGGTCTACAGGCTGGCGGACTACAACATAGCGATAGGGCACCAGCCTCACTCCGAGATAGCGGCGCTGGCCCTCCTTCTCGACAGGGTCTTCCAGGGAAAGGAGCTGGTGAGGGAATTCGTCGGCCCCAGGCTCAGGATAGTCCCGCAGGAACACGGCAAGATGGTGGTTCAGGCCGACGGGTGACCTGCCGGCCCCTGGGGGACGACCTCCGTCACCCTCTTCTGCGCCTTCCCGAGGATCCTGTCCCTGACGGTGCCCGTCAGCTCCTGGACTCCCGTCCCCTGCTTCGCCGAGACGATGACCGGCGCCGCGATGCCGAGAAGCGAAGCCCTCCTGACTGCTTCGTCCCGTTCGACCCTGTCCGCCTTGTTCAGGACGGGCAGTATCTTATCCGCCGGGACGCCCAGCTGGGCCAGGGAACCCATGCACGCGTCGTATTTTGATGTCAGCAGTTCGGGGGAGCCGCTGACATCCACCACCAGGAGGACCACGTCCGCGTAGCTCAGCTCTTCGAGGGTGGCCTTGAAGGCGTCTATCATGTAGTGCGGCAGCCTGCTGATGAAGCCCACGGTGTCGGACAGGAGGACGCTGACGCCGTCCATCTCCGCCCGCCTGGTGGTGGTGGACAGCGTGGTGAACACGCTGGGCGCGACCGGCTGGTCCGAGTCCGTCAACCGGTTGAAGAGCGTGGTCTTGCCGGCGGAGGTGTAGCCGGCGAGGGAGACCATGGGGAAGTCCGCCCTCGACCTGCTCGCCCTGAAGAGCTCCCTCCTCTTCTCGATCTTCTTCAGCTTCTTCCTCGTGAAGTCGATCATGTTCTTTATGCTCCTGTAGTGCCTTTCCACCTCGTAGCTGCCGTAGCCGAACATGCCTGGCTGTTCCCCGGCCGTCTGCGCGCTGACCGTCTCCCTGGTCCTGGGGAGCTCGTACATCAGCTCCGCCATCCTGACCTGCAGCTTTGCCTCTATGCTGTTGGCCCTTTTCAGGAAGATTTCGAGCACCAGCTTCTCCCTGTCGATTACGTTGCATCCGCAGTGCTTGGACAGGTTGTAGTTCTCCGCCGCGTTTATCTTGTCGTCGACGACTATGCTGTCGAACCTTCCCTGCTCCCGAAGCTCCTTGAGCAGGTTCGCCTTGCCTTCCCCTATCCCATACCTGCCGTGGGGGAGCCTCTTCAGCGTCACCACCGTCTCCACCCTGTAGCCCGCCGCTTCGGCCAGGGCGGAGGCCTCCTGCCCGACGTCGGGGTCGGAATAGGTGACCAGCGCCACCCTGCCGCTGTTGCCCCCCATCCCGAGCTACTCCGGTTCCTCGAAGAGTCGGACGCGTATGGTGTGTTCCAGCTTCTTTGCCAGCTGGACGTTCGGCTTGAGCTTTCCGCTCTCCAGCTTGGCCACCACGGAAGATTTTTCGTTCAGCTTCATGCCGAACTGCTCCTGCGTCAGGTTCATCGACTCCCTGGCGTTCCTGATCACTTCTGCGAAGTCCTCCCTGACGGCCGGCCCGTCCTCGGGGATGGCCGTCGCCTGCCTCCTGTACACGGACGAGATCCCGGCCGGCCTGTTCTTCGGGGCAGGGACGGACACGGGCTGCTTCGCAGGCTTGCCCAGCTTGGAGCACCTTGCGCAGACGAGCATCGTCGCCCCGTCTATCTCCACCCTCACCGGTTCAATGGACGCGCCCCCGCAGACTTCGCACCTGCTCATCTGTATCGTGCCGGATAATGCAAGACGTTTAATAAATTTATCAAGAAGACGGTGACGTTGAACCCGGAGGCCAGGCAGTTCGCCGCCATGCTGGACTACGTCTACGGCAAGGGCGCGTCCGCGGCCCTCCCCTGGGAGAAGCTCGGTTTCGTACGGTCCAGGAGGAGCGGGAGACTGAAGCTGGTCAGGATGGGCGCGTCGGCGTTCGCCACCGTGAAGGAAAGCGGGGCCATAGCGCTCTCTTTGGACTGCGCCATGTACCTGCGGCGGAGCGAGGTCTTCCTGGAGAGCTGCGTCACTGCGGCCGACGAAGCGGTAGAGTTCGTGCGGAAGGGGCGCACCCTCTTCTGCAGACACGTGCTCGGCGCCGGGAAGAACGTAAGGCGAGGGATGGACGTCGCCATACTCGATTCGCGCGGCGACGTGGTGGGCTGCGGGAAGGCGGTCGTCCCGTCCGGCTACATGACCTCCTTCAAGCACGGGGTGGCGGTGCGCGTCAGGGAAGGCGCCGACACAAAGCTTTAAGCCGGCCGCCCCCGAAATCGGCGGCGTTGATAGACAACAGGCAGGCGCGACGGATGATGGAAAGGATGGGCCTCAACATGAAGCAGGTGGAGGACGTCAAGGAAGTGGTGATAATCACTGGCAGCAAGGAGATGCGCCTTCCGCAGGCCCAGGTCTTCGAGATAAACGCGAAGGGGATGCGCGTCTTCCAGGTCTCTTCTTCCACCGTGGAGGAGAAGGAGGTGGAGGCGCCGAAGGCGAAGGAGGAGGACATAGCGCTGGTCGCGTCGCAGGCGGGAGTCAGCAGGGAGAGGGCGAAGGCGGCGCTGGAGGAAGCGGACGGGGACATAGCCCTGGCCATACTGCGGCTGAGCTCCTGACGGTGTCAGCTCTTGACGGTGTCAATGAACTTTGACCGGCGAACGCGAATCACCCGGTGCCGTCCGCCAACATCGTCCGTCGCCGGAGCGCGGGAGATGCCCCTTTGTCAAGGGAAGATGACGGATACGGGCAAATAGACAGGTGGGGCGCTATAGGCGGTTCCCACGGTGATATTGATTTGCAAACTGGTTCGGCTATAACCAAGGTCAGGAAGAGGGACGGGAGGATAACAGACTTTGACCCGCGGAAGATCTCCGAGGCGATCCGGAAGGCGGTCAGGGCCACCGGAGGGAAGGACAGGCAGCTGGTCCGCTCGCTGACGGAGGGCGTGGTCGACGAGCTCCAGAAGCAGTTCGGAGCGGAACGGCGTCCGTCGGTGGAGGACATCCAGGACACGGTGGAGAGGGTGCTGATAGAGAAGGGGGAGGCCAAGGTCGCCAAGGCCTACATACTTTACAGGCAGAAGAGGACGGAGCTGAGGGCGGAGAAGATGAAGGTGCTGGAGAAGGAGCAGATAGACGAGGTGGACAAGAAGTTCGACGTGAACGCGCTCAGGGTCCTCAAGGCGCGGTACCTGAAGAAGGACGAGCGCGGCAGGCTCCTTGAAACGCCGAAGCAGCTCTTCGCCAGGGTGGCCGTTCACACCGCGCTGCCGAGCCTCTTCTACGACGCCAGGGTGTATGACATCTCCGGCTCGCAGGAGATCAGGGAACCCGCCGGCGACCCGGAGCGGGCGCTCAAGATAGGGGAATACGAGCTGAACGAATTCCACGTCGACGCGGTCAAGAGGCTGTACGCGCGGTTCAACGCGCAGCGCCGTCTGAGGACAGGGTGGAAGGAGTTCGTCGACATGCTGCAGCGCGGCGACTTCGACTCGTACGCCAAAGAGATAAGGGAGTACTATGACCTGATGGTGGAGCACAGGTTCCTGCCCAACACCCCCGCGCTGGCCAACTTCGGGAACTGGCTGGGGATGGGGTCGGCCTGCTTCGTGCTGGACATAGACGACTCGATAGACAGCATAATGAGGACCCTGGGCAACGCGGCCATCATATTCAAGGCGGGCGGAGGGGTGGGTTACAACTTCTCGAAGCTCAGGACGGAGGGAGATTTTGTGAGGAGCACGTCGGGGATGGCGTCGGGGCCGGTCAGCTTCATGCGCCTGTTCGACACCATGACAGAGGTGATCAAGCAGGGAGGCATCAGGCGCGGCGCGAACATGGGGATACTGAACATCGACCACCCGGACATAGAGAAGTTCATCAAGGCAAAGCAGGGCAACAAGGCGCTCACCAACTTCAACATATCTGTACTGATAAAGCCCGAGTTCTGGAAGCACTATGAGACGGGGGAGCCCTACCCTCTGATCAACCCCCGCAACGGAGAAGTGGTCAGGTACGTCAACCCGAAGCAGTT
This sequence comes from archaeon, assembly GCA_021811935.1. GTDB lineage: Archaea > Thermoproteota > Nitrososphaeria > Conexivisphaerales > DTJL01 > JAKAPW01. Next base: position 5,852 of record JAKAPW010000047.1, read on the forward strand.
GTTCGACATGGTGGCGTACCAGGCATGGGAGAGCGCCGAGCCCGGCGTCATATTTCTGGACAAGGTCAACCAGTACAACCCGTTCTACAAGGAGCTGGGGCCGATAGTCACCACGAACCCGTGCGGCGAGGTGCTGCTCTACCCCGACGAATCGTGCAATCTGGGGAGCGTGAACCTGCACGCGTTCGCCAGGGAGGAGGAAGACGGGACGGCGCGCGTGGACTGGGAGGGGCTGGCGAAGACGGTTGTCATGGCCACCAAGTTCCTGGACAACGTGATAGACGTGAACAAGTATCCGCTCAAGGAGATAGAGGACATGACCCTGGCGACCAGGAAGGTAGGGCTGGGCGTGATGGGCCTGGCGGACCTGCTGTTCGAGCTCGAGCTGCAGTACGACTCCGACGAAGGGAGGAAGTTCATGGAGAAGACGATGGAGTTCATCAACTACCACTCCAAGAGGGCGTCGATAGACCTGGGGCTGGAGAGGGGCGTGCTGCCGTACTTCAAGTCCAGCTTCTTCGCGGAAGGGAGGCTTCCCTTCAGCGGAAGCCACGACAGGGCGTCCTGGCACTTCGACTGGGAGGCGCTCGCCGACGAGATAAAGGAGAAGGGGCTCAGGAACGGCTACACCACGATCATAGCGCCGACGGGCAGCATATCCATGATAGCGGGGTGCAGCAGCGGCATAGAGCCTGTCTACTCCCTGGTCTATGAAAAGAACGTCTCGATAGGGAGCTTCTTCTACGTGGATTCCGTCTTCGAAAAGGTGATGAAGAGGGAGGGGCTCTACGACGACGACTTCCTGCGGGAGGTCGTGGCCAAGCAGGGTACCGTCAGGAACATAGCCTACGTGCCGGGGAGGCTGCTGCATGTCTTCAGGACGGCCATGGACATAGCCCCCATCGACCACATAAAGGCGATCGCCTCCTTCCAGAAGTGGGTGGACTCCTCCATATCGAAGACGACCAACCTTCCTTCCACCGCCACGGTGGAGGACATCAAGACGGCCTATCTGGAGGCCTACAGGATGGGGTGCAAGGACGTCACGGTGTTCAGGGACCAGTCGATAACGAGCCAGGTGCTGCAGGCCCCTCCGTCGTCGGAGAAGCAGAAGGAGGTGCTTGTCCCGGTGAGCGGGGCGGCCGCGCCGTCGGCCCTGCAGCAGGTGGCGCAGGGACCTGGGGAGAAGTGCCCGGTCTGCAGCACAGAACTGGAGGCCAAGGAAGGCTGCTCCACCTGCCCCATCTGCGGATGGAGCGCCTGCCCCACAGCCTGAGGTCAGATCGGCCCGCCGCAGCGGGAGCAGTGGGACGACTCTGTATCGTTCTTGGCGCCGCACTTCCTGCAGACGCGAAGTTCGGGGACGGCGACGAAGAAGTTGAGCACGGACGCGGCCTTCGCCAGGGTCTCGCCGGAGGGTTCCCCCCTTCCCACAGGGAGCTCGAGCCTGACCAGCGCTCCACCCTTCACCTCCTTCAGGACCGTGTTGGCGGACGCCACCTTGGCCCTGTCGCCCAGCGAGTCGGAGGAGAGCCCGACCCCCTGCTCGTAGGCGTCCGAAGACAGCCCCTTCATCTTCGCCCTGCCGAACTTGGCCTTGTCCAACTGGGGGAACCTCTCGGCGCTTTCGTCCACGGTCAGCATGACCTGGAAGACCATGCCTTCGCCGTCCTTGATCGAGGAGAGATGGTCATCGGCCGTCTGGATCGTTTCGCTCTGCAGTTCGAGCAGTTCTTCGCTCGACGCGTCCGGTTCGACGAGCGACAGCGCCTCCCTCAGGCCGGTCATGTTTATGCGCAGGTACGGAGACTCGCTGTAGACCATCCCGTCGCACATGCTCAGCGACGGCAGCAGGCCTCCCTTGAAGTTGGACTCTATGAGCCTCCTGCGCATTTTCAGTGCGTTTACCGCGTTTTCCAGCTGCAGCGTGGTCTTGGCCCTGAAATACACGTCGTCGTTCTGGGCCTCCAGCGCTATCCTCGGCATGTTCACGGAGACCGAATCGAGAACCATCGGGCCGGCCTTCGAAAAGTTCTCCACCGACGAGCCGGAGACGGAACGCTTGGTCTCCGGGTCGTTGTTGAAGACCAGCACTCCGTTGCTCAGTGTGGCCTCGGCCAGCGCGTCGAACCCGGACTTGCCTATCGACGAGGAGTTCACCACGGCCAGGCAGATCGATGGGACGGGGGTCGCCCTGCAGTACTGGAGATAGGCGGACGTTATGCTGTCGAAGGTCGCCTTGCTCCGCCCGTCGACCTCCAGCACCATCCTGGGCCCGTCCCCGCTCTGCAGATAGGAATAGGTGAGGCCGGCCAGGATGTTCTTCGCGTCCTCGGTGCCCGCCCCGGCCAGCGTCTCCGAGAACCCCGCATAGTAGATGTCCCTGCCCGCCTCCCTGGTCAGCAGGTAGTTCGTCTGCATCATCTTCAGCGCCGTCCCCTTTCCGAAGTCTGGGCCGGGCATGTAGGGGAACTTCCCCTGGAACGAGAGCGTCTTGGCGTCCCCGGCCGCCAGGTTCACGAAGAGCGTGTCCGGCTTCAGGCTCCAATACCCCGCGTTGGATATGTGGATGTCGCCGGACAGGTGGCTGTCCGCCACGTCCCTGGGAAGCTGTATGAGCAGCAGATATTCGGAGAGCACGGAGTTGGCGGTCCGATTCACCAGCGATTCGAGGCCGTACTGGCTCTGCCCTACCTTCTCGAACTCCTCCGTGACGTCGTAGACCGGCATCCCGAGCCGGCTCAGCCTGTGCCTGTACTCCTCCAGCCCCTCTTCTATCAGTATGGAGTTCACCAGCTCCCTGATTAGCGGGGCGGTGAGGTAGGCCGTCTGGAACTTGTATATCCTGGACTCCGCCTCGCTGGCCACCCTCTGCGCCAGCTCGACGGGCATCCCCGCCTCGGTCACAAGGGAATGGGTTATCCTGTCCGTTGTGAACTCCTCCATCTTGTGCCTGCTGCTCCTGACGAAGAGCCTGCCGCTCTCCAGCAGCGCCTGCTCCTCTATCTGCTTGGCCGAGTTCAAAACTAGCCTGCCGAGGGTGGTGAGCATATACTTCCTCTCCGCCCTGTTCTGGGCTATCAGACTCTGGCGCAACAGCTTCCTCAGGTGATAAGCGAACTTGCCGGATTCCTTCTTCGCCTTGAAGCCGGCGAGCGTCTTCAGCTCTGAATATGTCATCGGCCCCTTCGTGTTGAGGATCTTCAGGACGTCCAGCCTGCTCGGGGACGCGATGACGGAAAAGATCGTCTTTACGCGCCTAATAGAAGCATGGACACTCATCGCTTTCCGCAACAACCCAAGCCGCCCCTGTCTAAAAGATTTTACTAGATGACGAAGAAAATGGACCGCGCGACGCCGAGGGTCAACCTGTGACGGTGGGCGCCCTGCGGATGAACGACCGGTCGTCCAGCTGCTGGAGGATGAAATCCGCCACGTCGGCGCGCGAAATCCTCGACAGGAGGCCCGGCCTCGCGCCGACCCTGTATTTCCCTGTCCTGCGGCCGCCGGTCAGCGCGGTGGGCCTGACCGTCGTCCAGTCCAGGTCGCTCGCGCGTATCACTTCCTCCATCCTTTCTTTGTCCTCCATCACGTTCCTCAGCACGGCCCATGCCAGCCATGGAAAGAAGCCGCTTCCGCGCGTATCGCCGACCCCGTGCACCGATACGCAGATCAGCCTGCGGACGCCCGATTCCTTCATCGCCCGTACTATGTTCTTCGCCGCTTCGGTGCAGACGCTGACGCCGGAACCCGTGCCCAGCGCGGATATGACGGCCGAGCTCCCCGAGACGGCGGCCAGCACGTCGTCGTAGTCGAAGACGTCCCCCTTGACGACGCTGAGGCGCGTGTCCTGCAGGCGCAGCTTGGCCGGGTCCCTGACGAACGCCACCACGTCATGCCCGCGTTCGAGCGCCCCCCGCACGACCAGCCCGCCCGTCCTTCCGCTCGCTCCGAAGACCACGACTTTCAAGGACCCGGCGCGCCTCCAGGCCGCCCGCCGCCGGGTTCGCCCTTCCAGCACCCTCCGAGCTTGCCGTCGTACCAGGCGTTGACGTACTCCCCCGACGCTATCCTGTTGCAGACGAAGTGCTTGTCACAGTTGTGGACCACGGCGTTGGCCACGAGATAGGTATGGTCCTTTGTCGCGATGTTGTAGACCTTGCCTTCGTATGGGATCCGGGCGAGCTTCCGTATCGGAACGTAGAGGAAGTCCCCGTGAAGCCGCGTGCGTCCCTCCCTCCCTGGCTCGAGGTCCAGCGTTCCCGTGTACCTGTCATGGCGGCCTGCAGTCCGTCCCGGCACGCCCTCCCTCCTTCCGGTCCGAGTCTTCCCCACCTTCAGGAACAGTCCGAGACGGGCATAGGCGAGCTGGAGCTGCTGGATCAGCAGCCTGGAAGTCGTGACTACCAGAAGATGCCCGTCGGGCGTGACATGACCGGCGACGTATCCGTCCAGGAATGCCCGCAGGAGTCCTTCGTCCTTGTTGTGGAGTATCACATCGGGAATGCATCTTTGGGGACCCCCGCATATCTCCCTGAACAGCCCAAGGAGAGGCCTTGGGTCGGCGCAGACTACCGTGCGCTTCCCGCCGGGAGCTTGGCTTCCGACCCGGGACGGTATGGAGGCGAGCCTTTCCTGAACACCTGTGTCGTCCTCGGCAAGAGCGAAGCCGAGCTGGCGGGCGTCGTCGGTCGAACCTGCGGCGACATACGTCCCGAGGAGCCATGCCGTGTCCCCCGTCAGGGGGAGGGATGTCTTGCCCCCGCGATATCCCCTCCGCTCCATGCAAGGCTCGAGCGGGAGTGTGTCCATCTCGACCGTCCCCTTCAGCTTCGGGACCACCAGGCAGTCGCCTCGGGATGGGACGCCATGCCCTTCCAAGAGGTCCTCGGCCTTCTTCCATGCCGGTGCATCGAAGGACGCGTCCAATGGGTGGCGGACTCCGCGTGCGGGTCTCCCCCTGACAGGAAGGCGCGACTCCCGCGCGACGAGTATCGGGTGGTTTGGCGTCACCCTGAAAGGAAGCATCCCTTCCGCCCTGATCTCGACCAGCTCTCCCGAGAACCGTCTTTCATAGGTCCTTTCGACCCTTTCGAGCCCCGCGGAACCCACCACGCGGTCGCCCACCCCGTACTCCATGATCGCCTTGTTATCTCCCTGCAGTATTTCGTCCGGGGGAAGGCAATAGTCGCAGAGCTCTTCGCTGCCGATCACCCATCCCGTGCCCGGTTCCATGTCCGTCTTGAGCTCGACCATTTCTTCGGCCAACCCCTGCGTCAGCGTGTCGAAGGGGTCGGTGGTGCACTGGTTGCATCCGGCCTGGCACGGGCTCGGCTCCACCGTGTAGAAGGGGCCCTGCCCGCCGGCCGCCGTGTCATGATAGTCGCAGAAGTAACTGCAGGAAGCGTCTCCCGAGAGGTGGACCGTCACCCC
>JAKAPW010000048.1 GCA_021811935.1 archaeon
ACGGCGGCTGGAAAAGACGCCCAACGGAGCGCCGTGCTTCTGCGGCCGCGAGTGAGGACGCCTCCCGGCGACGCACAGGGTGCGAGTACCCGTCCACCGGCGGCACGCCCGGCGCGGGTCGGACTGATGCTGTCGGCCCCCCGAATCCGGACGTGCATATGGGAACGTATGTTCAGGGACGACCTCTGCTGCCGGGCCGCTCTGTCGGCGGGCCGAGCCCACCTGCATGCACGTCCGGGCCGGCCAGGACAAGGAGGTAAGGACAGGCGGGCACCCTCGTGGGCATCCGCTTCGGTTTCCTCCCCATCGGGGCCCGGCGGTCAGATCGATTTTTATCCATGCGCAACGCAGCCGTTCAGGCAGATGCCAGCGGCCAAGTACCTGAAGCTGGCACGATACGCCAGGAAGTACTGGCCCCTGCTGACCTGGATGCTCGTCAGCGTCGTCCTGCTGACGTACCTCCGGGTAATCGTGCCGGTGCTCACGGGAGAGGCGGTCACGGCCATCGTCGCGGAATCCCCCATACGGCGGGTGGCTGGCATAGCCGTCGAGATCGTCGCCATCAGCGCATTCTCGTCCGTCTTCCAGTTCAGCCTGGGGTACGGGGGGCAGGCCCTGGGGCAGAGGATGATCTACGACATGAGGAACGGCCTCTTCCGCGCCATCCAGGGCCAGTCCTTCAGCTTCCACGACAGCAACGAGACGGGCCAGCTGATGGCCAGGGCCACGGCGGACGTCGAGGCGGTCCGCCGCTTCCTGACCTTCGGCTCCGCCCAGCTCCTGGGCAACGTGTTCATAATGGGCGGGGTCGTCCTTTCCCTGCTTTCGCTGAACTTCCGGCTGGCCGCCATCGTCGGCCTGGCCCTCCCCCTCCTGCTGTACCTCAGCTGGCGTTTCAGCCGGTCCCAGACGCCGTTCTGGCGGAGGGCCAGGGAGGACTACGGCGCGCTGAACTCCGCCCTGCAGCAGAACATAACGGCCATGCGGGTCGTCAGGGCCTTCGGGGCGGAGGACAGGGAGACGACCAAGTTCAGGGAGAGGAGCGGCGGCTACAGGGACGACCTGATAGGGGCGGCGCGCCCCAGGGCCCTCTACATCCCCCTGTTCGTCCTGGTGATCAACCTGGACCTGGGCCTGCTCTATGCGGTCGGGGGCGGGGAGGTGATCCTCGGCTCGCTCCAGATAGGGGGGCTGGTCGCGGCCGCCAACCTGCTGACGCTGCTGGCGGGGCCCGTCCGGTTCATGGGGCAGCTCATCCTCCTGCTGCAGAACGGGATGGCCGGCTTCGAAAGGGTGCTGCAGACCACCGAGGCGGCGGTGGAGGTGAAGGACTCCCCGGCGGCCGTCGACCTGGACCCGTCGCGCCTGAAGGGCGAGATCAGGTACGAAGGTGTGTCCTTCGGCTACACGAGGGACAGGCTGATACTCAAGGACGTCGACCTCGTCATCGGGCCGGGGGAGTCCGTGGTCCTGCTCGGCGGGTCGGGCTCGGGCAAGACGACGTTCGCCAACCTCCTCCCCCGGTTCTACGATGCGACGGCGGGGCGCGTCATGATAGACGGGCGGGACGTGAAGGACATACGGCTGAAGTCCCTCCGGGGCAGCATAGGCATCGTCGGCCAGGACGCCTTCCTCTTTTCGGCGTCGGTGAGGGACAACATAGCGTACGGCAGGCCCGAAGCCACCCTGGAGGAGGTGGTCGCGGCGGCGAAGCTGGCGTCCGCCGACGAGTTCATAGGCCGCCTCGGCGCGGGGTACGACACGCTGGTCGGCGAGAGGGGGGTGACGCTCTCCGGCGGGCAGAAGCAGAGGATGACCATCGCCAGGACGCTCCTGGTCGACCCCCGAATACTGATCCTCGACGACTCGTTCTCCAGCGTCGACGTGGGGACGGAGAGGGCCATCCAGGCCGCCCTGAAGGCGGTGATCGCCGGACGGACCACGATAATCATCACCCAGAGGCTCTCGACCGTCAGGCTGGCCGACAGGATAGTGGTGTTCGAAGGCGGCAGGGTCGCCGAGCAGGGGACGCACGAGGAGCTGGCGGGGCGGGACGGCCCCTACGCCAGGCTCTACAGGTCCGTGCTCGGCCCCCAGGAGGAGACGGCCGGGGGGGCGCCGCCCGCCGCCGGGGGTCCATGAGCCGGCATGTCCCACCCCTTCTTCAACACGGACGACGCGGGCGACAGGAAGTTCAGGAAGTTCACGGACAGGGAGCTGGCGGCGAGCCTCCTGGGGTACATACTGCGATACAGGAGGAGCTCGGCCGTCGCCGCCGCCGGCATCCTGGCCGTCACGGCCATGGGCGTGGCCGGCCCCATCCTGCTCGGCCGTTCCGTCAACGCGATAATCTCGGGGGACTACGGCCTCCTCCTCGCCCTGATGGCCCTCTACGCCGGCCTCTACGCGCTCAACTACGTCGCGGACAACAGGCGGAGCTTCCACATGCAGCTCATCGCCCAGAGCGCGATGAACGACATACGGAACGACGCGTTCGTCAAGCTGCAGCGGCTCTCCGCGTCCTACTACTCCAGGAGGGAGACGGGGAGGATAATGTCGTACATCACGAACGACGTCGACGCCCTGTCCGACTTCGTGACCTTCCAGCTCCCAGCCGTCTTGGGCGGCGTCGTCCTCATAGTCCTCAGCGTGGCGATAATGGCCTTCCTGGACCTGGGGCTCACGCTCGCCTCCCTCGCCGTCCTGCCCCCCCTCGCGCTGCTGACGCTGGCCTTCCAGGGGAGGATCCAGCAGAGCTTCGTCGAGACGAGGAAGAAGATCGCCGTGGTCACCGCGAAGCTCCAGGAGGGGATCGCCGGGGTCCGGGTGACCCAGGCCATGGTCGAGGAGGAGAGGGTCAGCCGCAGCTTCGACGAGGCGAACCAGGAGAACCTGCAGGCCAACCTCAGGGCCAACAGGCTCACTTCCCTCTTCAACGCGCTCGTCCAGGTCGTGGAAACGGGCGGGATAGCCCTGGTCCTCTGGTACGGCGCCACGCTGATCTTCGCGGGGCGGGCCGATGTCGGGACGCTCGTCACCTTCATGCTGTACGTGAACGGCTTCTTCACCCCCATCATCCAGCTGACCACCTTCTACAACTCCTACCAGTCCGCCATCACGGGCCTGGACAGGGTGCTGCAGCTGATGGGCGCCGAGGTGGAGGTGAAGGAGCCCGAGGACGGGCAGTCGCAGTTGCAGGACGGGGCGCCCGGGATAAGGCTGGAGGGTGTCACGTTCGGCTACGACCCGGCCCGGCCGGTCCTCACCGACCTGAGCCTGGAGATCCCGGCGGGCAAGGTCGTGGCCCTGGTGGGCCCGACCGGGGCGGGCAAGTCCAGCGTGGTGAACCTGATCCTGCGCTATTACGACCCACAGAAGGGGAGGGTCGTGTTCGGGGGGGCGGACGTCAGGTCCATGAAGGCCCGCGCCTACCGCGGGGCGGTCGGGTACATCCCGCAGGACCCGGTCCTCTTCTCCGCCTCGATAATCGAGAACGTCCGCTTCGGGAGGCCGGAGGCCACCGAGGAAGAAGTGAAGGACGTCTGCAGGTCCATCGGGGCGGACGACTTCGTCGCCTCCCTCCCCCAGGGCTACTCGACCCAGCTGAGCGAGTCCGCCACCAACCTTTCGATGGGGCAGAAGCAGCTCCTGTGCTTCGCGCGGGCGATGCTCGCAAGGCCCAGGGTGGTGATCATGGACGAAGCGACGTCGGGGGTCGACCCCGTCTCCGAGGTCAGGCTTCAGAGGGCCCTGGTCCCCCTGCTCGACGGGAAGACGGCGGTGATAATAGCGCACCGCCTGTCCACGGTCAGGCTCGCGGACAAGCTGGTCGTCCTCGAGGGCGGGAGGGTGGTGGAGGAGGGGAGTTTCCGGGAGCTCGTGTCGAAGAAGGACGGCGCCTTCTCCAGGATGTACTCCCTCCAGTACGAGCTGCTGGAGGAGGGGCGCGCGCATGAGGACGGGCCGTGACCCGGGTCCGCGGGACGGGGGCGCCGTCTTTCGTTTCCATCCGGGAACTGATAGTGTGCATATTCGTTCTCCGACGGGAACGAATGTGAGCACGCCGGCCCTGCGGAACCGCTGGCGGCGACCAGGCTGGCCGTCGTCCTCTCCGGGATGCGGCGGGTCGACCCTGACGGTGCCGGTCTGGCGCCTGGGGCCGGAAGGGACCTCGGCTCGACCGCTTTCAGGAGGCTTCCTTCGAAGAGGCGAAGGACGGGGCAGGTCGGAGACCGCTCCAGAAAGCTAATAACCGGTAGACGAACAGCCAACTGACGATTGCCGAATTACGTTACCGAACCCAGCAGACGGACGGAGATATCAAGTAAGGTCGATGTGCTGGTCGCGGGGGGCGGCATGGCGGGGACCGTCGCCGCCGTATCCGCCGCACGGGCCGGCGCCAAGGTCCTCCTCGTGGAGCGATATGGGTTCCTCGGCGGCATGGCCACCGCGGGGCTGGTCGACACCATACCGCCCGTGGCCCGCGGGGTGGGCCTCGAAGTCGAGCGCCGCATGCGGGAGGCGGGAGCGATCGGGACGGAGAGGGCCTTCTGGGCGTCGTGGGACCCGGAGACCATCAAGAAGGTCTGCCTCGACCTGGCGGAGGAGGCGGGGCTGGACATGCTGCTCCACACGCTGGTCGTCGGCGTGCTTGGCAAGGGGCGCAAGCCCACAGGCATAGTCGTCGAAAACAAGTCCGGAAGGCGGGCGATACTGGCCAAGGTCATTATAGACGCGACGGGAGACGGAGACGTGGCGTCCAAGGCGGGGGCCCCGTACGTCTTCGGCGATGAAAAGGGGAAGACGCTGCCCATGACTCTGATGTTCAACCTGAGGAACGTGGACAAGTCCAGGGCGAAGAAATACCTCAACCCGAGCATAAAGGACTTCCTCAGGACGGCGATCGAGCAGAAGGAGGTGGACTGGTCCATAGGCCTCGGCCAGTACGACGGGCAGCCCGGCGTCTGCGCCGCCCCGATGGTCCACGAGGACGAAGTGACCATCTGGGGGGGGACCATAGAGGGACTCAACGGCGTCGCGACCGAAGACCTGACCAAGGCGGAAAGGCTGGCCAGAAGGCACGCGTCCATCCTCCTTTCCGTGCTCAGGAGGCATGCGCCGGGCTTCGAGAAGGCGACGCTGGCGACGACGGCCAGCCAGGTGGGCGTCAGGGAGTCCAGAAGGATACTTGGCGAGTACTACATGACCCTGCAGGACGCGGCGGAGGGGAAGAAGTTCGACGACCGGGTCGGATACGTGGAATACGGCAAATGGAAGTACTGGGTCCCGTACAGGATGCTGGTCCCGAAGAAGGTCGATTCGATGCTCGTCGCGGGAAGATGCATCTCCGCGGAAAGGGAACTGATGTTCAGGGCTGGCCTTCGCGAAATCCCCGCCTCCATGGTGACGGGACAGGCCGCAGGGACGGCGGCGGCCCTGTGCGCCAGGTTCGGCACGTCCCCCCGGCGGCTGAGCGTCCCGAAGCTCCAGGAAGAGCTTGCAGGGCAGGCGGCCGTGCCGGCGTAGGGCGCCGCCCCTGAAAACGATTTAAAGCGGACAGGCGTCCGGGTCGTCGGATGGCGAAGCTGCGACTATCGAGCATAAACAAGGCCTTCGGCGGCGTCGACGCCGTCAAGGACTTCAACCTGACCGTGAACGACGGGGAGTTCCTCGTCCTGCTCGGGCCGTCCGGTTCGGGCAAGACCACCGTGCTCAGGATGGTGGCCGGGCTCGAGACGCCGACTACGGGCGAAATATTCATCGACGACGTTCTGGTCAACGGCAAGCTGCCGAAGGAGAGGGACGTGGCCATGGTCTTCCAGAACTACGCGCTGTATCCCCACTTGTCGGCCTACGACAACATCTCCATGCCCCTGAAGTCAAAGAAGCTCTCCGCGGAGGAGATAGACAAGAGGATCAAGGAGACGGCCGAGGTGCTCCAGATAGGCCATGTGCTTACGCGAAAGCCGGGGCAGCTGAGCGGAGGGGAGCAGCAGCGCGTGGCGGTGGCCAGGGCGGTGGTGAGGAGCCCGAAGGTCTTCCTCTTCGACGAGCCGTTGTCGAACCTGGACGCGAAGCTCCGCGTTACGGCGCGCGGCTTTCTCAAACGGCTGCAGAAGGACCTGAAGGTGACCACGGTGTACGTCACGCACGACCAGGCGGAGGCGATGACCATGGCCGACAGGATGGTCGTCATGAACCACGGCGTCCTGCAGCAGATATCGGAGCCAGACAGGGTCTACAGGGAGCCGGCGAACATGTTCGTGGCCAGCTTCGTCGGCAGCCCCCCCATCAACCTTGTCCCGGGCGCCATCGTCAAGGCGGACGGCTCCGCGAAGTTCGTGGCCAAGGGGAACATATTCGAGGTGCCCGTCTCTTCTGACGCCCCACAGTCGGAGGAGGTATACCTCGGCGTCAGGCCGGAGGACGTGGTCGTCCACGCGAAGCCGCCGAAGGGGGGCTGGACCGCCCGGGTCTATCTGCAGGAGCCCATGGGGTCCGTCCAGTTCCTGACGCTCGACGTAAACGGCACGAAGATCGTCTCGCAGACGCAGCCGAACCTTTCCGTCTCCCTGAACCAGACGGTGGGCTTCAGCATCCAGCACGAAGGGGTCCACGTCTTCGACGCGAAGGACGGCAGAAGGATGGACTGACCCGCGCTGCACGAACGCGCCCTCAGTAGCCCATGTAGACCGTCTTCTCGCGGGTGTAGAACTCCAGCGCCTCCTCGCCCATCTCCTTCCAGGTGCCGGCCCCCGACCTCTTGAACCCCCCGAACGGGGCCTGAAGCTCCAGCCCGACCGTCGGCTTGTTCACCTTGATCACCCCCGCCTGGACCCTGTCTATGAACAGGTTGATGCTGCGGAAGTTCCTTGATATTATCCCGGCGGTGTGGCCGTAGTCCACCGAGTTGATCAGCCCTATCGCCTCGTCCAGCGAACCTACGGTCGTTATGGACAGGACGGGGCCGAAGATTTCCTCGTCGAATATCCTCATACCGGGCGAGACATCGTCGAATATGGAGGGTCCCAGGTAGAGGCCGGCGCCGGCGGGAGGCCCGCCATCCCCATGAATCAGCCTGGCCCCCTCCCTCTTCCCGACCTCTATGTATTCCACGTCCTTTCTGTATTGTTCTGCGTCGACCACCGGCCCCATGTTGACGCCGTCCGCGTTCCCCGGCCCCACCTTCCATCTCTTCACCCTCTCGAGCAGCTTCTCCTTCAACGAGGCGGCGACCCCTTCGTGGACTATCAGCCTGCTCGTGGCGGTGCACGACTGGCCCGTCAGCCCGAACGCCCCCCGGACGGCCAGGTCCGCCGCCAGCGGGACGTCCGCGTCGGAGTCGACGTAGAGCGCGTTCTTGCCGCCCAGTTCCAGCTGGACCCTGGACATGGTGTCCTTCGAGCCCGCCAGGTTGTGGACGCGCATCCCGACCGACGTGGAGCCCGTCAGGGAGACGGCCGCCACGTCCTTGTGGGACACCAGGACGTCTCCCACGGAGCCTCCCCGCCCGACCACCAGGTTCAGCACGCCCTTCGGGAGCCCCGCGGCGGCCAGCGCGTCCAGCATCCTCGCCGCTATCAGGGGGGTCTTCGTGGCCGGCTTGAACACCACCGCGTCTCCCGCCGCAAGGGCCGGAGCCAGCTTCCAGGCGGGTATGGACGACGGGAAGTTCCATGGGGTTATGGCCGCCACGACGCCGACAGGTTCCTTGAAGGTCATGATCCTCGAGTCGGCGTCGGAGGAAGGCAGGGTCACTCCGCCGTACTTGTACGCGAGGCCGCCGTAGAACTTGAATATCGCGCAGCTCCTGGATATCTCCGCCCTGCTGTCCGCCAGCGTCTTCCCCTCCTCCATGGTCATGAGCTCCACGAGCTCTTCCAGCATGGACTCCATGACCTCTCCGGCCTTCAGAAGTATGGCCCCCCTCTTTGGGGCGGGGGTGGACGACCACTCGCCGAACTTGGAGGCGGCCGTCTCGACCGCGGCTTCCGCGTCATGTTTCGTGAACAGCCTGAATCCGGCGAGCACATGGGACGGGTCGGCCGGGTCGGTGTCCTCGAGCTGCTCCCCGCCGCCCGCTATCCATCTGTCGGCGAGCTCCTGAAAGGTCCGCATTCTGGTTCACGGCCCGGGCCATCGTATATTTGGCTTGTGGAGGCCGCGTCGTGGCGCATGATGCCATAAAAAAAGAGGAAAGATACAACATCCCGCTGCCCACTTTGGATTCACTGGAAACACCCGCCCGTCAAATACTCTTAAATAAGATTCAAGGGCGTGTCGTTTCAGCTTGGCGCAGAGAAGATCCATTTCAAGGATATCCCTGGCGGCGCTGATCTTGCTCCTGGTAGTGGTGGCCGGCGGGGTGGAGGCGTACTATTCATTCTTATCGCCCAAGCAAACCGCGATTGTCGTGTCCGGGACGGTCAACGTCGTCGCCTTCTCCGGCTTCAACGACGCCGCCCTGAAGAAGATAGCGGCAGACTTCATGGCGAAATATCCGAGCGTTACGGTCAACATAATAGGGGAGCCGTATGGCAGCAGCATAGCCGCCTATAAGACGGCCTTCCAGGCGAACCAGTCGTCCTTCGACGTGATAAGCGTGGCCCCCGGGTTCATAGGAATACTGCAGCCCTACATGCTCGATATCTCGCCATACTTGTCGAACTCCCATTACTTCCCGTCGTCCTGGAATTCCACCGACATGATTCAGTCCGCCATGGACCAATATAGCCTGAGTGGCGTGCAGCTGGGCATCCCAGAATCGACTGGCGTGATGCTTCTCTATTACAGACCCTCCTTCTTCAGCAACGCGACCAACCAGATGCTGTTCCAGCAGCAGTATGGCTATCCCCTGCCCAGCCCTGCAAGCACGACACTGACGATTCAGCAGCTGATTGACGCTGCGAACTTCTTCAACGGGCAGCACGGCAGCAAGTACGGAATAATAGTGATGAGCGACGGTGCTCCGTATGACATGATCCAGACGTACGGCTCGCTCCTGGCCAGCCTCCGGGCCGCGAACGCGGCCCAGTACGGCCCCGTGACTGCGCAGTGGGGCGTCTTCATGTCCAACGGAAAGCTGCTAATCAATTCGACCATAGGGCAGCAAGCCATGTCCGCCTATGTGCAGCTCGTCAACGCGAGCGAGAATCCCTTATCGGCTTCGTTCGAGACCGCGCCCGGAATGTTCGCGCGCGGAGATGCCGCATTGATGCTTGACTGGGCGCCTCCCGCCTTTTGGATGAACAATCCCAACCGGAGCACCGTAGTAGGTGACTGGGCGGTGGCACCCAACTATCCAGGCGGAACCACGATAGATTCGAGCACGGCCCTGGCTGTATACAAATATTCCAAGAACCTTCCGGCTGCCCTGGCCTTCCTGTCCTTCGCCACAAGCCCTTCGGAAGGGAAGTACTATTTCACCCTTGACAGCCTGCTTCCCTTCAGATATTCCGTCTTCTCATACGCAAGCAGTTCGGAGCAACAGTACGCGGGCATTCTTGCCGACATATCTACCAATATCGTGCATAGCGTTCCGTATGTTTCCTATGTGTCGTACTTCCCCAAGATATCGGCCTATGTGACCACGCAGTTTCCGGACATGTATTCCGGAAAGGTGAGCGTCGCCGAGGGCACGAATATGATAACTTCCCAACTGTACACGTCCATAGCGACCTAGCAGCCCATCCGTATCTTCGAACTTTGCGCGTGTCGAAAGCCCGCCACACGGTCCAATGAGGAAGGACAGTGTCGGGAAGGCCCGGGGACACATCTCCAGTTGGTTCCCAGCCGAGCCTCCAGGGCGAAAGCTCCTGCAGGAGTATGCCGGGCCCGATCGCAGCGGGCAAGGAGACGCGCTGGCTCTTCGCGGCCGGCAGGACCATGGAGCAACGGCAGGGCAGGCTCGCAGCCCTGTCGCCGCTATATCCTGATGACGTTCATGTCCAACGGACCCAGCACGTCCGCCCCCTGATTGAGATTGGACCAGTGCTCATGGTAGATTTTCCACCCGCTGGACCGGCGAAGCATCACCAGGCTTCCCCTGGCTCTTATCTTCTTGGTGTTCTTCTTGTCGGAATAACACAGCAGTGTGGTCACGACCGCGACCTCGGGGGAGGCGAAGTCCACATGCAGGCTTTCGATTTGGAAGGAAACCCTGGGCATGAAGCCGTAGAACCATCGCTTCTTGAACGAGACGGCATCCGGGCCCTTTGCCAGGTCCCCTTCGATCAGGGGGTACACCGAATATCCTTCGTCGAACAGGTAGAGCCGGATGAAATTGGCGTAGTCCCCCAGCTGTGCGAACCTGAACTTGTTCTCCACCGTTCGCGAGATTTCCTGGATCTGTTCCTGTTCTGCCCTGTTCCCGCACGCCCTTTCGACGTTCCCGGCTCGTGCGTCCTTGAACCAGCCCCTCAGTCTGTAGATGATCTTGCCGAGGTCCCTTACCGAGAGACCTTCGGCCACTGTCAATTGGATCATGTTGGCCCTGCTTTCCGTGTCGCCCACGCGCGCAAGGATTCTCGCATGGTGCTCCGTAATCTTGCCCAAGAACTCCTTGATGTTGGGGTTCTCCGCGAGATAGGCCGGGTCGAACAACCTCAGCATCGCGATGTAGTCGCATACATGCTGTTTCGAAAGACCGACCATTTCGCCGATTTGGACGTATGTCAGGCCGAACTCCGTGTGAAGCCTTTCGAACACCATCGCCTTCTCAAAGTCGCACAGTTCCTCCCGTTGGAGGTTTTCAATCAACGATTCGGCGATCATCTGCGCCTCCGTCACGTCGGCCACCATCGCCTTGACCGTCGGCCATCCGAGCTTCTTCGCGGCGAGTACCCGGCGATGGCCATAGACCAGCTCGTATTTCCCATGCCCGCGGGTCGAAGGCCGAACCTTGACGGGCGAAAGCTGGAGATTCTGCTCCAGAGAACGAGCGAGCTTTGCTATGTTGCTGTTCGAGTATTTCATGCGAGAATTATATCTATTGAACACGATATCGGCAATCGCTATGTCGATAATAGCGACATCTGGCATTCCCCCGCCTGTTGGATTGGCTGCCTTATAAGTCATTGTGACATGCGCATGAAGCATATGCATCGTACGCCCGGGCGTACCTGGCGGGCCGCCTTTGGGGGGAAGATGGACCCATCGGAGATGATTACCGCCTCCATCCCATCAGAGTACTTGACAGTCATCTGGCCGTTCTGAGAAACCATTCCCTCGAACGCGTATGTCCGCACGCA
>JAKAPW010000049.1 GCA_021811935.1 archaeon
ATCTACCATAGGGATAATACAGGACGACCTCCTGCCCATGAAGTTCAACTTCAAGGCGTCGAAGAGGGCGGTCCCGTTCCTGGTCCAGGCCATAGAGAAGAACCTGCCCAAGATGCCCTTCGCCACCCGGCTCTATTTCCAGAAGGTGGAGGACGCCGTCTGGGAGGAGTACCAGAGGTACCTCAAACAGCAGCCATGAAGCGTTATTCGCTTAAATAACTGAAAGCGGAAGACGCCGTCCGTGAATGAGTCAGGCTGCTCGGCATCTTCCCTGAAGGCCTTCCCCGTCTCCGGCTCCGTCCGCCACTATCCTCCGGACAGACCGTTCGAACTGCAGCACATAGCGCTGGAGATAAGGCCGGACTTCGAAAGGCGCCGGATCGAAGGCTCCGCGACGCTGACGCTGAGGGCCAGGAGGGAAGGCCCTTCTTCCCTGGCGCTGGACCTGCGGGACATGACGGTCAGGTCCGTCAGCCAGAAGGGAAAGGGGGCGCTCGCCTTCAGCCACACGGACGGCAGGCTGGTGGTGGAGCCCTCTTCGCGCGGCGGCGAGGCCTTCGACGTCGTGGTCGCATATGAGGGCAGCCCGAGGAAGGGGCTCTACTTCAGGGTGCCCGACAAGGACAAGCCGGACAGGCCGACACAGCTCTGGACCCAGGGGGAGGACGAAGACTCCCGGTTCTGGTTCCCCTGCATCGACGCCCCCGTCCAGAAGGTGACGAGCGAGGTGACCGCGACCGTACCCGCTTCGATGACGGCGATATCGAACGGGAGGCTGGAGGGGGTGGTGCAGGAGCGCGGGATGAAGACGTTCCACTGGGTCCAGGACGAGCCGCACAGCGTCTACCTGGTGAGCCTGGTCGCGGGCGAGTACGTGGAGATGAAGGAGGACGCGGGGGGCGTCCCTCTCTACTACTACGTCTACAGGGGGAGGGAGGAGGACGCGAAGAGGAGCTTCGGTGAAACGCCTGCCATAATGAAGTTCTTCGTCGAAAGGACGGGGATGCCCTACCCGTGGGCCAAGTATTCCCAGACCGTGGTGAACGAGTTCATATTCGGCGGGATGGAGAACACGTCCTGCACCACGCTCACCGACACCACCCTCCATGACGAACGCGCTCACCTTGACATGAGCAGCACCCCCCTGGTCGCCCACGAGCTGGCCCACCAGTGGTTCGGGGACCTGCTGACCTGCAGGCATTGGAGCCACGCGTGGCTGAACGAAGGGTTCGCCACCTACTTCGACGCCCTGTACACGGAGGAGAGCAAGGGGAGGGACGAGTTCGTCTACACCATGATGGGCAACCTGGACGCCTACGTCGAGGAGATGGAGAGGCACTATGCCAGGCCGATCGTCACCAACGTCTACGAGACGGCGACCGAGCTCTTCGACAGGCACCTCTACCAGAAGGGGAGCCTGGTGCTGAACATGGTCAGGGCCAGGCTGGGAGACGAGGACTTCTGGCGGTCGATGAGGGCGTACGTCAAGGACAACGCCTTCGGCTCCGTGGAGACGTCGGACCTTGCCAGGGCCGTGGAGAAGACGACGGGTGCGAGCCTGGACGGCTTCTTCGAACAGTGGGTCGGGCGGCCGGGCCACCCCGTGCTCTCCGTCACCTATTCTTCCGAGGACGGGTCCGTCGCCGTGGTCAGGGTACAGCAGAAGCAGGAGGAGGAGGCATTCCGGTTCCAGCTCAAGGTGCTTCTTCGATACGATTCGGGTCCCGAAACCCGCCTGCTGGACGTGACGGAAAAGGACCAGAGCTTCGTGGTGCCTCTGAGGTCGAAGCCGCTCTTCGTCACGGTCGACCCGGAGTTCGAGCTGCTCAAGACGCTGGAATTCCAGAGGCCGCGGGAGATGATGCTCAGACAGCTTGAATCGGACGGCGTGGCGGGCCGGGTGCAGGCGGCGCGCGGCCTGGCCAGGGACGGCGGGCTGGACGCCGTGGACGCGCTGAAGAAGGCACTGGGAGGAGACCCGTTCTGGGGCGTGAGGGCAGCGGCCGCGAAGGCGCTGGCAGACATAGGCACGGACGCGGCCCTCCAGGCGCTGCTGGACGTCAAGGTCGAGCACCCGAAGGCGAGGCGCGCCGTGATGGCCTCGCTCGGCAGGTTCAGGAAGGAGGAGGCCGCGGCCGCGCTGTCCGCCGTCCTGAAGAAGGGGGACGGAAGCTACTTCGTGGAAGCCGAATCGGCGAGGGGGCTCGGAAGGACCAAGGTGGCGGCCCACTACGACGTGCTGGTGGGCGCGCTCTCCAGGCCATCATGGCAGGAGGTGGTGCAGGTCGGGGCGATAGACGGTCTGGCGGCCATGGGCGACGAAAGGGCCCTGCCTCTGGTCAAGGCCAGGACGGCGCGGAGCCTCCCTCCTCAGGTGAGGCAGGCGGCCGCGGCCGCGCTGGGCAAGCTCGGGGCGGGGAAGCAGGACGTCTACGAGCTGCTGGTGGACCTGCTGAAGGACCCGTGGTTCAGGGTCAGGTCTTCGGCGGCCGACGCGCTGGTGGAGCTGAAGGAGGTCAGGGCGATACCCGCGATAGACGGGGCGGCGGCGGCCGAGCTGGACGGCAGGGTGAAGAGGGCGCTCAGGGAGGCGGTCAACGCCCTCAGGAGCGTCGCGTCGTCCGGGGGGCAGGAGCTCAGGCAGGTGAGGGACGAACTGGAGAAGCTCAAGGAGGAGAACAGGGCACTGAAGGAGCGCGTGGAGAAGCTCGAGAAGCTCTCGCGGAAGCCTGCCAGGGCCAAGAGGGCTTAAAGAGTTATATCCATGCGGGGCGCCTGCGTGACGACTTGTCGGTAAGCTGGACCTTACCGTTCGACGAAAAGATACTCCCCGAAGACAGGTCGAAGTCGACCACCGCGCAGGACTATGCGAAGGTCCACAGGAAGAGCGTCGAGGATTCCAGGGAGTTCTGGGCCGGGGTGGCCCGCGAAATGGAGTGGTTCAGGCCGTGGGACAGGGTCCTCGACGACTCGGAACCGCCCTTCTACAAATGGTTCGTCGGGGGGGAACTCAACGCGTCCTACCTGTGCCTGGACAGGCACGTGAAGACATGGCGCAAGAACAAGGTAGCGCTGATATGGGAAGGGGAGCCCACGGCCGACGGGAGGCCGACGGAGGTCAGGACGCTCACGTACTACGACCTGTACAGGGAGGTGAACAGGCTGGCCCACCTGTTGAAGCACAGGTACAACATAAAGAGGGGAGACACGGTCGGGGTCTACCTCCCGATGGTACCCGAGCTGCCCGCCGTGATGCTGGCCGCCGCCAGGATAGGGGCGGTCTTCACGGTGGTCTTCTCCGGATTCAGCTCCGACGCGCTGGCGGAGAGGCTGAACGACGCGGGCGCGAAGATACTGTTCACCGCCGACGGCGTCTGGAGGAAAGGGAAGGTGCTCGACCTCAAGCCGATAGCGGACAGGGCGCTTGAGAAGGCCCCGGCCGTCAGGAACGTCGTGGTGGTCAGGCGGGTCGGCGGCCGGACGGCTATGCGGGAGGGGAGGGACGAGTTCTACGACTCGGCGCTGAAGGAAGTGCCCGTCAACGCGTTCGTGGAACCGGAAAGGACGAAGTCGGAAGACCCCCTCTATGTCCTCTATACGTCGGGCACCACGGGCAAGCCGAAGGGGCAGGTGCACGACATCGGAGGCTACCTCACGCTGCTCCACGCCACGATGAACTGGGTCTTCGACGTCAGGGACACTGACGTCTACTGGTGCAGCGCGGACATAGGCTGGGTCACCGGCCATTCGTACATAGTCTTCGGGCCGCTGATGGAGGGGGTGACGGGGGTCATGTACGAAGGGGCGCTCGACTGCCCGGCCCCGGACAGGTGGGCCTCCATCATCGAAAGGTACGGCGTGAGCGTCTTCTACACTTCGCCGACCGCGATCAGGGGATGGATGAGGAACGGAGAGGAATGGGTCAGGAAGCACGACACCTCCACGGTCAGGCTGATGCACTCGGTCGGCGAACCGATAAACCCCGAGGCGTTCAGGTGGCTCTTCAAGGCGGTCGGCAGGGAGAAGGTGCCGTTCGGCAGCACATGGTGGATGACCGAAACCGGCGGGATACTCATAAGCCACCTGCCCGGGCTGCACATGGTCCCCATGAAGCCGGGGACGAACGGCCCACCGCTGCCCGGGATAGACGCCGACGTCCTGGACGAGGCGGGCAAGGCCCAGGAGGCGGGCGAACGCGGCTATCTTGTGATAAGGAAGCCGTGGCCCGGGATGCCGCTGACGATATACAAGGACCCCAAGAGGTACGTCGACGTCTACTACGGCAGGTTCCCCGGCGTCTTCTACGCAGGCGACTACGCCGTAAAGGACGAGGACGGCTATTTCTGGATCCTCGGCAGGGCGGACGAAGTGATCAAGGTGGCGGGGCACAGGCTCGGAACCTACGAGCTGGAATCGGCTCTGATTCAGCACCCCGCGGTGGCCGAATCCGCAGTGGTGGGCGTCCCTGACGAGGTCAAGGGGGAGGTGCCGGTCGCCTTCGTCATACTGCGGCAGGGCTACACCCCGAGCGAGGGGCTGAAGAAGGAATTGAACGACATAACCAGGGAGAAGGTCGGGGCGGTGGCGGCCATCAGGGAAGTGCTCTTCGTTTCGAAGCTGCCCAAGACGCGCAGCGCGAAGATAATGAGGCGCGTCGTCCAGGCGGTGGCCGCCGGCAGGTCGCCGGGGGACGTGACCACGCTGGAGGACGAAGCGTCCGTGGAAGAGGTGAGGAGCGCCCACGAGGCGCTCCAGCACGAAGTGCGCGGCGGGAAGTCCAGTTAGGCGCGCGGCGCCCTAGGGCGCCCCGAGCTTTTCCATGTCGCATTCGGTGCCGCAGTATGCGCACCTGACCGCGCCCGTCGAGGCCGGGTCCAGGTTGGCCCCGCAGCTCGGGCACCTCAGCTCCAGCGCCGCCGGCCCAGGGGGGCGGCCGGCCTCCCGTTCGTCCAGTATCTGCCTGACGACCGCGCCGACGCCGTCGTTGAGCTGCGAGCGGAGCCTCTCCGCGTCGGAGCCGTAACGCACGACCTTCTCGTCCTCCGCCATGCGAAGGCCCTTCCTTATCTTCATGGCCACCCGGCCGTGGCTCCTCTTCTCCAGCCGGAGCATCTGCTCCGCCATCACGAGCTCCCTGAAGGTGGCGGCGAGCCTGCTTATGGCCTGCCTGGTGCCGGGCGAAAGCGTGCTTTCGTCTACCTCGAAGCCGCAGGCCGCGGCGACCTTCGACACGACCTCCTTCCTGGCGTCTTCGGGCCTCAACTCCGGCATCCTCACAGGAAAATCATGAGCTGCTGGTAGAGCGTCTTGACGGTCAGGGGGCTTCCCTGCAGCTGCAGCAGCGACCTCGCCTCTATCTCGAGCATGCCTGTCTTCATCAGTTTGCCCGACTCCCTGTATTTGACCCCGTGCATCTCGTCCAGCTTGAAGGACAGGACGTCGTCCTTCTTGACCAGCGCCCCCCTCCTGGCGAACATGATCAGCCGCTTGTCCGTCACTATCAGAGTGTACGGCTTGCCTCCGAAGTTGAGAGGGCGGCCGCTCTGGAACCTGACCTCTTCGCCGGGTATCAGGTAGTCCTCAAGGGGCATTCTGCCTCCCGATGCCGTCCGTGTCTAAAAAGGACTTCGTCGGCGGCCCGGGGCTAGTACGCCATGTCCTTGCTTCTGGTTTCGGAGACCCATATGGCCGCTATCGCCGAGATGGTGAAGAAGATGAAGAGCTCGACGGCCACGTAGGGCCAGGACTTGGCCGCCCCGCCCAGCGCGCCGTTGAGGTAGGTGGCTATCAGGGGTATAACGCTCCCTCCCCAGACGGCGGCCAGCGAATACGACGTCGCGGAGCCGGAGTATCTGAACCTGGTGGGGTAGTCCTCCGTGAGCACGGCGGGGAAGGCACCCGAGCCGAACCTGGACATGACTATGTAGAGCACGTTCCCTATCCCGGCGAGCAGGTAGCTGCCCGTGCTGAGCATGTAGAGGTAAAGGAAGGCGTACAGGGCGGGGGCTAGGCCGCTTATGTAAATCACCTTCTTCCTGCCTATTCTCTCGCTCAGGAGGGCGAAGGCCACTATGGTGAAGATGCCGATCAGCCCTCCATAGACCACGGTCGAAGAGGTGAAGGCGGGGAGTATGTGAAGGGAGGCAGAGAACGGGATGGTGAAGGTGGTAACGAAGACTCCCCCCGCGACCGTCGGGATGGGTATCAGCGAAAGCAGAAGCAGTTTCCTCCACTGCGTCTTGATGAGCTCGAGCGACGGCCTGCTTGCCAGCGCCTTCTTTTCGACGAACTCCTTGAAGAGCGGGCTCTCCGATATGGCGAACCGCAGGACGACCCCTATGAGCAGGATCACCACGCCCACGTAGAAGGCTATCCTCCAGCCCCAGGCGATGAACTCGGGGTGGGGGATGCTCACGAGCAGGTAGGTCCACAGCAGCGCCGAAATCGTTATGCCTATGGAGAATCCCTGCTGCACCCAGCTGACCCAGAAGGCCCGGTGCTTGGAATTCTTCGAGAACTCGGCGACCAGGCTGGCGGCCCCGCCGAACTCCCCGCCGGCGCCCAGCCCCTGGACGATGCGGAAGACAAATATCAACAGCGCCCCCATTATCCCGATGGACGCGTATCCGGGAGTCAGGGCGATCCCGAGGGTCCCGATCCCCATGGTGAGGAGGGTCAGGATGAGGGTGGACTTCCTTCCCATCCTGTCCCCCATGTGGCCGAAGATCAGGCCGCCCACGGGCCTTGTGATGTATCCTACGCCGTATGCCAGTATCGAAAACAGGAGGGCGGCGAACGGGCTGGATTTCGGGAAGAATACGATCGGCCACACGATGGCCGATGCCGTCCCCGCCACGAAGAAGTCGTAGAAATCTGCGACGGTCCCGATCACGGAAGCGCTGGTGACCTTTAGAACTTCGGCCCTGTTCTGGACGCCGACGTTCAATCTGTACATAAATGAAATCATGCATATATAAATTTTTGACGATGTCGGCTCGGGTTGGTCATTTGGCAGTAATTGCAGCGAACGACCCGCGTCGTGGGCCACAATATATATCGGCCCGCGGTCTGACGCGCCCCATGGGCGAAGCACTGCCCGAAAGGTACAGGAACGTCCAGCCCCCGCTCAAGTTTACGGAAGAGGTCGGGGCGCTGTCCAGGGACGTCAGGCTGGACTTCAGGGAGGTCGCGGACTGGGACGTCCCGGAAGAAGTGGTGATCACCGTGGCCCCGGTGGGCGCCTTCGTCGACAAGGAGCAGAACCCCAACCAGCCCACGACGCCGGAGGAGATAGCGGCCGCCTTCGTCGCTTCGGTCGAGGCTGGCGCGGCGGGTATCCACGTCCATGCCAGGAACGAAGCGGGCAGGCCCAGCGCGGAGGCCAGGCACTTCCGTCTGATAGTCGACCCCGTCAGGAAGAAGTTCGGAAAGAACGTCGTGATAGACGGCGGCTGCATGACGGGGAAGACCTTCCAGGAGACGATCACCCCCATAACGGAGGGGATATACGACGTGGGCATAGTCAACCCCACCACGGGGCTGCTCGGGAGGACAATAAGGGGGATGCTCCCCGGGACCATGGTGGCGCAGGCCGAATACTACAGGGAGCACGGCGTGAGGCCGATGATAGACATCCACGACGCCTCAAGCATCGGCAACGCCAAGAGGTACCTGATAGACACGGGTGTCGTCCCCAGGCCGTGCATGTGGCACCTCCTGCCGGGGATACCGGGCACCTTCCACATGGAGAGCCCGCGGGCCATGGTCAAGGGGCTGCTATACCTGGTCGAAAGCATAAGGGAGATAGACGACCACCCCTTCATACTGGTCAGCGAAGCGGGGAGGCCCTCCACCTACATAATGGCGCTGGCCATGCTGCTCGGCCTGAACGTCAGGGTCGGCATGGAGGACGTGGTGTACAAGTATCCCCACAAGAAGCAGATGGTGAAGAGCAACGTGGAACTGGTCCAGAACGCGGTGCAGGTGGCCGAGGCGCTCGGGAGGAGGCCGGCCACCGGCCTGGAATACAGAAGGATGATAGGGATGGGCTAGCGCCTGGTCATGCCCATGATGCCCCACCTTACAGGAGGGAACTCGGACGGGTCCACGATCACGTCGACCACCGCGGGCTCCCCGCTCCTGAACGCCTCCTGCAGCGCCGGGCGCAGCTCGGACGGCTTCTCCACCCTCAGACCCACCGCCCCGAAGAGCCTGGCCAGCTCGTCGTAGCGCGGGTTGGCGTAGTCCACCCCTATGTAGCGCCCGCCGTAGAACTCCTTCTGGAACCTCCGGATCGACGTGTACGACCGGTCGTTGAAGATGACGCTCACCGCGGCTATCTTTTCACGCACGGCCGTCTCCAGTTCCTGCGCCGACATTATGAAGTCGCCGTCGCCCACCAGGGCCGCCACCTGTCTTTCCGGCCTTGCGACCTTGGCGCCGAGTGCCGCAGGGAAGGCCCAGCCCATAGAGCCGAAGCCCACCGACTTCAGGTAGGTCCTCGGCTCGGTTATGGTCACCTTGTTGGCGAACTCCGGGTGCTTGCCGGAGCCTACGGTCACTATGGTCCCGCCCTCCAGGACGGCCGTGAGCTCCTTCACTATCCTCTGCGGCTTTATCGGCACCTCGGGAAACTCGCCCGACAGGTAATAGTCGCGCTCCGCCTTCAGGTGGGCTCGCATGCTCTCCAGCCGCTCGGAGACCTCGGTCTTCTTCGACCTCTCCTTCAGCGCGGAAACGACGTCGGAGCAGAACATCTTCGCGTCGGCCACCACCCCCACGTCGACCGGGTACTGGTTGGCCACTTCGTTCGGGTCTATGTCCACCTGCACCAGCTTGGTATCCCCTCCGAGGAGGGACCAGCGCAGCGTGTTGATGTCGGCGAACCTGCACCCTATCCCCACTATGAGGTCGGCACTCCTGGCCAGGTCGTTCGCCGTGGTGTTCCCCCAGCGCCCGAGTATCCCCGCGAACAGGGGATGGACGTCCGGGAGCGTCCCCCTGGCGGTGTGTGTGACCGCCACGGGTATCGCCAGCCCTTCTGCCAGCTCGCCCAGCTCCCTGGAGCCTTCGGACCAGACGACGCCGCCGCCGGCCACGAGCAGGGGCCTCTCCGCCTTCAGTAGCATGTCCGCGACGGTCTTCACCATGGCGGGGTCGGGCCGGACCCTGCCGGAGTAGTTCCCGTAGTCGGGGAGCTTCTCGACCGAGCCCTCGGGCACTTCGTCGTTCAGCACGTCCATCGGCAGGTCCACCGCGACAGGCCCGGGCCTGCCCATCATCGACCTTACGAAGGCCAACCGCATCAGCCGCGAGACCTCCTTGGCGCTCCTTGCCTGGGCAGCCCACTTGGTCACCTTGCTGTAGACGCCCACCTGGTCCCATTCCTGGAAGACATCCCTTCCGAGGCCGCCGGAGTCCTCGTCGCAGAGCAGCGCCACCATCGGGGAGGAGTCCCTGAAGGCGCTCGCCACCCCGACGAGCATGTTCGCGCTGCCCGGCCCGACGTGGCTCAGGCAGACACCGTGCCTTCCGGAGGCCCTGGCATAACCGTCGGCCATGCAGGAGGCCGCCTGCTCATTCTTGACGAGGACGAAGCGCAGGCGCGGCTCCTTGTAGATGGCGTCCAGCAGGCCCAGGGTGGTGTGCCCGGGCAGGCCGAATACCGCACGGACATCCGCACCGACCAGGTTGCTTGCTACGAGCTCCGAAGACTTCAATTGATTTATCCGTGTACAGTACCCTTCCGACAAGATAACTGTTTCGAGCGGCCGCCGTACGGAGGCTGCCCGCGGGGCGTCACGTCCCCCGCTTGTTGCCGAAGAGCAATATGTGCAGGCGAGGGGAGAGCCTGAAGCCGCGCTGCCTGCAGACCTCCGCGAGCCACCTGCCCCGGGCGGCCAGCGTCCCGGCGTCCGTCCCTTCCGGCATGAGTATCACCCTGTCCCGCGGGAGGCCGTGCGCGGAGATCAGCTCCTCTATCTCGGCGACGTCGCCGGGCTGGCACACGACGAACTTGAAATACGCCTTGCCAGACTCGACGAACGCTTTCAGCGCTGCCCCGTGGACCCTGGCTGCCGCGGGGACGAGGCTGTTGCTCATCTTGGGCGAGACGTTGAAGCAGCCGACCGGGCCGGCCGTTTCTGCCGAAGGGGCGATCGTGCCGTTGGTCTCGACCTCGATGAAGAAACCCAGCTTTTCCAGGCGGGGGAACAGGGATGAAAGCTGCTTCTGGTGGAGCAACGGCTCGCCTCCTGTCACGACCAGGTGGCGGCAGCCGGAATCCGTCAGCCTTTCCAGTACTTCGTCCAGGCTCATCTGCCGATAGTCCGTCCCCTCCCGCGCGCTGTTCTGGCCCTGCCACGTGTACTTGCTGTCGCACCAGGTGCACGTCAGGTTGCAGTAGTACGTGCGAAGAAAGACGCTGGGCGTCCCCGCGTATGCACCTTCTCCCTGCAGGCTGACGAATATTTCCGATACCGGTAGAAATCCTTCTTTGTCCATTCTGTCGACCTCCCACTCCGGGTTTTATCAGGCGGAACGGACGGAGGCCCGCTCACCCGCCTGTGCATAGGGCCGTTTCGGGCCGCTTATGAAGTTTTACGGTCGACGTCGGGACTTCGGCGCATGAGAGCGGCACGGCCGGCCGGTGCCCCGTGCGCGTCGAGGCGGACCGTTTTCGACGGTGTCCGAGAGCACAGGGCGCCACCCCCGAGGACGGCCCCCCATGGCCCGGAATCTGGACCACAGATCCTTAAAATCTGTAGAACGGGGCGTTCAAAAGCGCAGCATTAAGTCCCCACCCCCCCTACCGCAGCCAGAACGACGATGTCTACCAAGAACAACGTGACGAAATACGGCGCGGCCGCGCTCGTGCTGGCGGCCGTGATAATAGGCGCATCGATGTACATACCCTCGTTCGTCTCGAAGACGGGCGGCGCCACGTACGTGGTGGCGCTGACCGACCCGCCCCAGCTGCCGCCCGGCACCACCTCGCTGAACCTCACGTACTCCGGAGTGTCCATACACGTGACCAATAGCTGGACCAACATATCCTCGTCCTCGGGCACGGTGGACCTGTACCAGCTGTACACGCAGAACGAAAGCCAGGTCCTCGGCTCCATAGGCATACCCAACGGCTCCGTCGTCGACCAGGTGAAGCT
>JAKAPW010000003.1 GCA_021811935.1 archaeon
CGCAGCACACCCCTGACCCTGGCGGCGAGCTCCTTCCTGGCGTTCATATCCAGCCCAGCACCATCACGCAGAGGCTGTGGGGGCCGTGGGCCCCGTAGAGGAGCCTGCCTTCGATGTCGGCAGTCCTGCTGGGCCCGGAGATGAACGTCGCCACGGGCTTCCTGGCTGCGGACGCCACGTCCCTCCCCACCGCCACCATGCCATCCTCCAAGCGGGGGAGTATCTTCCGGGCCGACAGGAGGACCACATGGTGCACCGGGAGCGAGGAGGCGAGCCGGAGGGAATCGTCGCAGGCCAATTCGACGACCGCCCCTTCCTCCGCCACCCCGTAGGCCGCCCACGTTATCGCTAGATCGGCCTTCGAAATCACGCCGGGCGCCTCATCGGGCGCCAGCCGTTCGGCGACGGCCAGCCCATCCCCCACCGCGGCCCTGGCCGCCTCTTCCGGCTCCGGCGGAAGGCCGGCGAGCACCGTGAAGGACGGGCGCCGCCTGCCCACGATTTCGCGGAGCGCCCGCTCCGTCTCTTCCCTTGTGCCCGCCACGACCGCCTCGGCATTGAGCGCGCCGAGCGACCGGACGAACGCCTCCGTCAGAGGAGCGCCGCGTCGTTTCGGATGCAAATGCACCGACGAGGTCCCTACACGTGATAAGCGTTTCTCTCGCCAGGCCCGGAAGCGCCGGCCCGCGCTGCCTTCATGTGGAGCCCGTACCCCGCCCCCAACGCCACAGCCAGTCCGGCCATGACGAACCAGGCGTACCCCGGCTCACCGACGCCCATCATGGTCGAGCCCAGCCACGCCGCCCCGGACCTTCCGCCCGACCTGACCGCCGCGAAATAGCCCTGGTACGCCCCCTTCCTCCCCTTGGGCGACCTTTGCGTTATCCACATCTGGGAGGGGACGACGAAGAATATCTCGGCCAGGGTGATGAGCGCCATCCCCACGAAGAGGTCGGGGACGTCCCCCGACAGGCCGATCCAGGCGCAGGCGATCGCGGCCAGGGCGGAGCCGAGCAGGAGTGATGGGTACGGACCGTGGCGCCGGAGCAGCCTCATGGACGGAAGCTGCGCCGCCACTATCAGCCCCCCGCTGAAGGAGAAGAGGTAGCCGACTTCGAGGGTGCTGGCGTGCACGAAGTTTCCGGCGAAGAGCGCGAACGGTTCCAGGTCCTGGCCTATCACCAGGTAGCCGAGCAGGGAGAGCAGCAGGAAGGCGCCCACCTCGGCCCCGGGCCTTGAGCTCTGCTTCTCCTTCTGGAGGTGGTAGGTCCCCTCCGCCATGAATGCCGAAAGCGCCAGGCCGACGACGGAGGTGAGCGCGCTCATGAGGAAGAGCTGCGCGTATCCGATGTAGGCCACGAGCAGCCCCCCTATGGCGGGGCCCAACGCGAAGCCGAGGTTCCCCGCCATGACCAGCAGGGAGAAGCCGGTGACCGTGTCCGACCTGTCGTCCGCGACGAGGGCGGCGCTGGGGGCGGAAGAGAGCCCCCGGAGGACGGAGAAGAGCGGGTAGGTGACTATTATCAGTTCGGTGGGGGCCGTCGCATGTATGAGGAACGCCATGTATATGGCCCCGGCCGCGGAGAACACGTAGCCGAGCGCCATAGCCCGCTTCGGTCCGATGCGGTCCGCCAGGAACCCCGAGAGGACCTGCGACACCAGGCCCGCGAGCCCCTGGAGCAGGTACATCAGCCCGACCAGTGGGAGGGAGGTGCCGCGTTCCACGGTCAGGTAGAGCGCGAGGAAGGGGATGGTGGACGAGAACCCCACGGTGGTCAGGACGCGGGCGGCCGCAAGGAGCCTGACGTTCCTGGATACGGTCCCCATCGGCGTCCCCCCACCCTCCGTCCAGAAATAGGTGGCGGCCGCCGCACCCTTTTTATAAACGCCAGGGGGAACGAATGGAGTGAATTTTTCCAGCCCGGATGAACTCAAGCGACTCATCAGGCAGCTCCCGGACTACCCCGTGAAGGACGTGATATTCCTGGACATAACCCCGCTCTTCAGGGACAGGGATGCGATGAGGTACGCGATAAGGACCCAGGCGGAGGCCTTCGCCGGCAGAGGGGTGGACGCGGTGGCGGGGGTCGAGGCGCGCGGGTTCATAGTGGGCGCCCCCCTGGCCTACGAGCTGGGGGTCGGGTTCGTCCCCGTGAGGAAGCCGGGGAAGCTCCCCTGGAGGAAGCGGAGGGTCGACTACAAGCTCGAATATGGCGAGGAGGCAGTAGAGGTCCACGAAGACGCCTTTTCAGGGGGCCAGCGCGTCCTGCTGGTCGACGACCTGCTGGCTACCGGTGGCACGGCCGCAGCGGCAGCCTCCCTCATCGAAGGGCTGGGCGCCAAGGTCGCGGCCATATCCTTCGTGGTGGAGCTCGCCCACCTCGAGGGGAGAAAGAAGCTGGCCGGCTACGACGTCCATTCGCTGGTGAGATACGAGAAGAAGGGCGGCCGGCTGGTGTAGCTCAGGCGGATATCAGCACCTCGCCGCCGATGCCCGCGGCCCCTCTCAGGGGCGAGGAGACTTCCACCAGGCCCGAGCTCCCCACCACCAGCCCGGTCCCCTGGATGGATTCGTACGACCCGTGCAGCGACAGGCGGAGGCTCGAACCGGAGGCCTTTACCTCGAAGCTGATCCTCCCTCCGGCCCACGCGGCGAACTCGCCTCCGTCCAGGTTCAGGATCGCGTTCCCGAAGCGGTCCACGTGCAGCACCGTGGCGCGGATGCCGCCTGTCGAAAACTCCGGCTTTGGAAGGGAGAGCTCCACCAGCCCCCGGGCCGGCGGCCCCACCTCTTCGAACGGGTAGCCTTCGACCAGGTGGGCGGCGGCGGGGGCGAAGACGTCCCTTCCGTCGAACGTCCCGCCCCTCCTCGCCACCAGCCTCTCCGACTCGATGCTCCTGGCCTCGAGGATGACGTGGGAGTTGGCCGCCTCCCACATCAGCCCGTTGTCAGGACCGACGAACAACGACCTCTTCGTCCTTATGGCGACGCACCTCCTCCCTCCGCCCACGCCGGGGTCCACCACCGCCACGGCCGTGGAGCCGGCGGGGAGGTATTTCGCCGCCTGCCAGAGGACGAAAGCGCCCGTCCGCACGTCGAAGGGAGGGACGGTGTGAGTTATGTCGACTATCTCTTCGTCCGTTATCGACCTGATCACCGACTTGACCTGGAAGACGTACTGGTCGTCGAGCCCGAAGTCGGTGAGCAGCGCTATCACGCCTAGCACTCTCCGAAGGCCCGCCGGATATAAGCCTAAAAGGGGAGGTGCCCGCCGTGCCACAGATGCAGCTGCAAGACGCGTTCGACCTGTCCATACGCCTGTCGGGCCTGAAGGAGGTCCCGGCCGACAGCGCGGTCCACGTCCCGGGGGAGTCCTCCAGGCCCCTGGCGGTGATAGACGCGGACGTCCCCGAGTTGATACTCGCCAGGGAGCTGGGGTGCGACGGCGTGATCGCCCACCATCCCCTGGGCTCGGCCAGGGTCAGGTTCCACGAAGTGATGAAGAGGCACAACGACTTCCTTTCGGAGGCGGGCGTCTTGGATGCGGGGGGCGTGGTGAAGGAGCTGATGCAGAAGGCCATGGTGAAGGCGCACACGGGGGTATACGGCCAGGTGGTCGGGGCGGCCCGCGAGCTGAAGATCCCGCTGATGAACGTCCACCTCCCGTGCGACGAGATAGGCCGCCGGATGATGCAGCTGGCGATCGACTCCTCCGGCCCGGCCGTTTCGGACGCGGTCGCCTCGCTTGCCTCGCTTCCCGAATTCGCGGCCTCGGAGGTCAAGCCGGTGGTCGTCCACGGCGACCCTGCGTCCAGGAGGGGGAGGACGGTCCTGGCCATGGCGGCGGGGACGAACGGAGGCTATGCCATAGCCAAGAAATACTTCACGGGCGGGGTGGAGACGCTGGTGTACATGCACATAGACTATGACGAGCTGAAGAAGGTGAAGGAGGACGTAGGGCTGGAGGGGAAGAACCTGGTCCTCCTGGGGCATCAGCCCGGGGACTCCGTCGGGATAAACGCGTACCTGAAGGAGCTGGGCGGGCACGGCGTCCGGCCGGTAAGGGTGGGGATCACCGGATAGGCGGGCGAAAGGGACGAAATACATGGACGCGGCCTCGATGCGCGAAGAGGAGAGGAAGGCCGAGGAAGCGGGATACTCCAGGCTGCTCATGATGGAGAACGCCGGGAGGGCCGTGGCCGACGCCGTCCTGGAGGTCTATGATGGCGCCTTCGAGCCCCGCGTGCTGGCGGTCTGCGGGACGGGGAACAACGGCGGCGACTGCGTCGCGGCGGCCAGGCACCTGTCGCCGGTGGCGCGCGTCGACGCGATACTGCTTGGGGACGAAGCCAAGACGGAAGAGGCCAGGTATCAGTGGTCGGTGGCACGGAAGGCCGGGGGGCTGACCGTCCACAGGGCGGCAGACGCTGCCTCCGTCAGGCGGCTCGGCCGGCTCTTCTCCTCCGCGGACGTGATACTCGACGGCGTGCTCGGGACCGGAATCGGGGGGAGGGTGCGCGACCCGGCCGCGACCGCGATAAGGCTGACGAACGATTCGGCGGCCCTCGTCGTCGCCCTGGACGTCCCTTCCGGGCTGGACCCGGACACGGGGAGGGACTCCGGCGTTGTGGTCAGGGCGGGGATCACGGTGACGTTCCATGCCCCGAAGCCCGGCCTGGCCGCCAGGCGGGACGCGTGCGGGAAGGTGCTGGTGAGGGGGATAGGGCTCCCCCGGTCCTGGACATGAGTGGGGCTCAGAAGATCCCGAAGTAGAGGCCGACGGCCAGGAGCACGACCACGGAGTATCCCATCATCAGGCCCCACACGTTCCTCCTCCACACGAATATCTTCCTGCCGTCCAGTATGCCGAGGGGGACGAGGTTGAAGACGGCGATGAAAGAATTGAGCATGTAGGCGGGCACTATGAGGGGGGCGATCAAGACCACCGGGAGCAGGACGGCGGACATCGCTATGTTGACGACGGGGCCCCACATCGCTATCCTTCCCATCGTCGCGTCGTCGGCCGAGCCGAAGATCATGGTGGCGCCCGGCGCTATCACCTTCAGGAAGGGGCTGAATATCGATATCACGGTAAAAATGACCCCCGTGAGGTTGAGCCGGAACTCGGCCCACAGCCCGTGCAGGTTGGCGGAGTACTTGTGCGCGTACTCGTGGAGGACGAAGGAGGCGACGAAGAGCGAGCCGTTGACGACGAGCGCCAGGTTCAGCGGCGTCGAAGACGGATAGTACTGCAGGAGTATCGACAGGCCGACCAGCCAGACGAGCGCCATCCCTCCCAGGAGGGAAAGGGCCTCCCTCCGCCCCACCCTGCCCGGCCTGAAGGTGGGAGTGAAGGAAACGTCGCCGTCCGCGGTGCTGGCATAGCCTCCCCTGGGCGGGCGGGCCACCGCGTACATGGGGCAGAAGTGGTTCTCCGGTATCCTGTGCTCCCCGCAGTAGTTTTCGCCGCAGTACGAGCACCTGAAGGGGAAAGGCTCCTCGGTGTCGCAGTAGTGGCACTTCACGGCGGTTTCACTTCCACGGCTTCACTTTAAACGTTGCCGGTTTACTCGCTGTCTATGAAGTCGCTCGCCGGAGGCACGTCCTCGGGGAGGCCCTTCCTCTTCCTCACCTGGGATATTATCTGCTTCTGTATCGACGTCGGGACGGGCTGCCAGGACTTGAAGTGGATGTTCCACATCGCCTTCCCCGCCGTGGCGCCCCTCATCACTTCGCTCAGGTCGAATGTCTCGGCCGCGGGTATCTCCCCCTCCACTATCGCGAGCACCTCCTTCTGCTCTATGTTCAGCAGCTTGCCTCTCTTGCTCGAGAGGACGCCCGCGACGGCGCCTATCTGGTCCACGCCGCACTTCACCTCTATCCCCTGTATCGGCTCCAGCAGCGTGGGGCGGGCGCTGAGCATGGCGCCGAGGACGGCCCTCCTCGCCGCGGGCATAAGCTGCGCATAGGTCCTGTGCGCGGGGTCTTCGTGGGGGACGAAGTGGTGGACTATCACCTTCACCCCCCTGCAGAACTCGTAGGCCAGCGGGCCGTTGTTCATGACGTCCTCGAACCCTGCCCTCAGCGAATCCATGGATTCCTGCATGAACTGGACGCCCTTGGTCTGGTCCAGGAGCATGTTCCCCTTTTCGTCCACCGCGGCGACGCTCCTGGCCTCGTCGGAGTCCCAGCCCATGTCGCGGAGCATCTTCGCGATCCCCTTCTTGTCGGCCGTCTCGCTTATCTCTCCCAGCCTTATCTTGGCCACTATCTGTTCCGACAGCGGCTCCACCCTGACGTACACCTTGTTGTGCCTGTTGGGGCTCTTCGACATTATGGGGCCGGCCTTGGCCTGTATGGTCTCCCTGTAGTTGATCAGAGGCGGGCTCGTTACTATGTCAAGGCCCTGCTGCTGCAGCATCGTGGTCGCTATCTCCAGGTGCAGCACCCCCATCCCGGCCATGAGCGTCTCCCCCGATTCTTCGTTTATCCTGATTATCAGGTTGGGGTCCTCCACGTGCATCCTCTGCAGCCCCTCGACCAGCTTCGGGAGGTCCCTCGGGTTCTTCGCCTCGACGGCCACGGTGACCACGGGCTCCGACACGTACTTTATCCCCTCGAAGGCGGTCAGCCCTTTGATGGATGAGAGCGTCTCGCCGGACCGGGCGGCCTCCAGGCCGAGCAGCGCCGGGATGTTGCCGGACGGGAGCGCCCCGACCATCTCCCTGACGTTGCCCATGTACATGTTCACGCTCTGCACCCTTCCCTGGACCTTCCCGTCGATCAGGTAGACCGAATCGCCGTCCCTTACCGTGCCGCTGAAGAGCCTCCCCGTCGCGACCAGCCCCGCCTGGGGGTCGACCACGACGTTGGTGACCATCATGACTATGGGACCGTTTTCGTCGCACTTGATGAGGGCCTGCCCGACTTCGCTGCTTATGTCCCCCTTCCATATCTTGGGTATCCTGTAGGACTGGGCCAGCTGCGGAGGCGGGTGGTGCATTATCACCATGGTCAGTATGGCCTCGTGCAGCGGGGACTTCTCGGCCAGGGTCTTCGGGTCGCCCGTCGTGTAGGCCTCATATACGTCCTTGAACCCCATGCCGTTCCTCTTCGCCATGTTGAAGTTGAACCCCCACTTGTCCTTGGAGCTGCCGAAGGCCACGCTGTTCTCCTGTATGCTGACCTTCCACTTGTCCCTGAACTCGGGCTCGGCGTAGAGGTTGACCAGGTTGTTGAATTCGCCGATTATCCCGGCCAGCCAGGTCTGCATCCTGTCCGGCGTCAGTCTCAGCTCCTTGACCAGCCTGTCTATCTTGTTGATGTAGAGGACGGGCCGGACCCTTTCCTCAAGGGCCTGCCTGGTCACCGTCTCCGTCTGCGTCATGACGCCCTCCACGGAGTCGACCACCACGACCGCGCCGTCTATGGCCCTGAGGCTCCTGGTCACCTTGCCAGTGAAGTCGATGTGGCCAGGGGTGTCTATCATGTTGAAGACGTAGGGCTTCCCGTCGTGCTCGTAGTGGAGGGTGACGTTCGCCGCCTTTATCGTCATCTGCCTCTGCTGCTCGAGCTCCATGTAGTCCAGGGCCAGGGCCTGCCCCGCCACGCTGGGGCTGAGCATGCCGCAGGCCGCCAGGAGCGAGTCGGAGGTGGTGGTCTTCCCGTGGTCGACGTGTGCTATCACGCCGAAGTTCCTGATCTGCTCCTTGTCGGAAATTATCTTCAGTGCTTCCGTGGTGGACTTAAAACGCGGCAAGATGCAGCATCCTCCCTCGATATCCTTTGTTGGACAAAGGCCCCTTGGGCACGCATTTAAGGCTTTGCGACGCGCGCTCGCGCTCTCGTCCTGCGGAGGTCGAAGGTTGCTCGTGGGGCGCCCGCCAACGCTTAATAGCACCCGCGACGTAACGTATGTCATGACGGAAAAGCCCTGGATGAAACAGGAGAAGGGCGAGCCGGTCCCGTTCTTCGACCAGGACGTCTGGTGCCCGAAGTGTGAAAAGGAGACGAAGCACAGGCTCGCGAGCCCCGGCTACGAAACGCCGTCTCCGTACTTCGGAGGGCGCTTTTTCATGCCGGCCGTGCTGGAGTGCCAGGCCTGCAAGGTGAAGCACACCTAATAGGTGCTGTAGTAGTGGACTAGCTTCCTGACCACGTCGATGCCCGCTATGACCCCGAGCAGGTGCTCCTCGGGGTCGACCACCAGTATGTGGTCCTTCCCCAGGCGCGTGGTCAGGTCCACCACCTTGGCCAGGTGGGTGTCGGGCGGCACCTTCGCCGGCTCCTCCATGAACAGGGCGGCCACCTTGATCGCCATGTGCCTCTTCGAAGCCCTGCTTATGTCCTCCAGCCTGACCAGCCCGATGGGCCTGTTGGCCGGATCGACCACCGGGAGGACCCTGTAGGACACGGCCTCGAACTTCTTCAGCACGTCGGCCACGGTCTCCTCGCTCCCGACGGTCACGGGGCCCTTGGTCATGACATCGGAGGCGTGGAGCTCCGCGAGCACCCCCGGGGAGGCCCTGGAGATCCTCGAATAGATTCTCTCCAGCGCCAGCTCCTCCTCCTTGACCTTGCTGTACGGCTGGATGGGGAAGAGCGACTGGTTGCCCGAGACGAAGTAGCTGAGCACGGACGAGATGACGGCCGGGACTATCGCGGCGGGCCCCAGCGTCTCGGCCACGAACGCGACCGGGGTGAGCAGCAGCTTGTGGGTCCCCCCCAGCATCCCGGCTATGCCGACTATCACATAGAGCGGGTTTATGGCGTGGAAGACTGCGACGGAGAAGACGGAGCCGAGCAGCGCCCCCTCCAGGGCGGAAGGTATGAAGAGGCCGCCCGTCCCGCCGAAGGTGAGCGTGACCACGGAGGTCAGGAGCCTGAGAAGCAGCAGGGCGGCAATCCCCATCAGCGCGTAGCCCAGGCCGTCGGAGACCAGCCCGGACACTATGCCGTAGCCTATCCCGAGCGCGTCGGGGTCGACGTACCCTATGCCTCCGAGCGCCAGCCCTCCCGCCAGCAGCAGGAGGCCGGCCCCGCCCCTTGCGGACAGCCGCTTCGCCAGCCCGTCGGCCAGGTTGTACGAGCTGACGAACAGGTGGGCGTACAGGCCGCAGACCAGCCCCAGCAGGGCGGTGGGGATTATGTCGGCCATGCCGAAGGCGACTCCCTTCAGGGAGACGCCGAAGATGTCCTGGGGGCCGAGCAGCGTCACGGTGACCAGATACGACACCACCGAGGCGATGGCCACCTCCACGTACGCCTCCTTGGCCACGTCCCTCTTGTAGGGCATCTCCATCGAGTAGAGCATGGCCGTCAGCGGGGCCTTGAATATGGAAGCCATCCCGGCCGCCACGCCCGCCAGGAAGGCCTTCTTCCGCTTCTCCACAGGGAACTTGAAGAAGCCGGCCATGGCGGAGCCGAGCCCCCCTCCTATGGCAAGGCCCGCCCCCTCCAGCCCAGCGGCCCCGCCCAGCCCAATGGTGAAGAGCGTCGAGAAGGGCCGGACGATCGTGTCCATGCGGTCCACCTGCCCGTCCCTCAGGTGGTACGCCTCCAGCACGGCGTGCCCGCCGCTCCCCGTGGCCCTGGTCTTCGAAAAGGACAGGATGAGCACCGAAGAGAAGGTCAGGCCCAGCATGGTGAAGACGAATATCAGCTTCCTGTTCTCGAGCATGACGGGGAGGATGGCACCCCACAGGTAGTCGAAGGCCAGGCTGAAGAGGCTGGTGCACAGCCCTATGGCCAGCCCCGCCCCCGCCACTATCAGGATGTATTCCAGGTCACCCAGCCTCTTGGTCCGGGCCACTTCGATCCCTTTTGCCCGGGCCGGCCGATGAACTATTAAATCTTGCACGCGCGGGACAGCGGGTGTCGACATTGGCCCAGGAGACAGCGCAGAAGAGACACACGAGCGCCAACTGGCTCCTGACGCTGATACCGTTCAACGCGGCGGCGGCGGCCATCGCCGCGTTCGTCCCCCTGCAGATCTGGGCCCTGGGGCACCACAACGTCATACTGGTCGGTCTGGCAGCCGTGGTGGGCAACCTGGCCCTGGTCCCCGCCCCGCTGGTGTGGGGGAAGGTCTGCGACAGGACGGGGGCGAGGAAGAAGATAGTGGTGGCGGGGTGCGTCCTGCTGCTGGCCGCCAGCGCCGGCATGCTCCTGTATGACAACGTCGCGGGTATCATGGTCTTCTATGCCCTGGCCGCGCACGCGGGCGGCATGCTGGCGCCGTCCGTCAGCCTGCTGCTGATGGAGAGCCTGCCCAAGGACGACTGGGACAGCGGCTACACGTCTTCCACCTTCTACTCGTACATCGGCCAGATAGTCGGGGTGGCGCTGGGTGTGGTCTGGGTCGTCTTCCTCCCCCTGGGGACCTTCGCGACGGCCTGCTCGGCCTTCGCCGCCGCGGCCGTGGCGCTCGCCTTGATCCTGGTGAGGGACCCGGAGGTGACGATAGAGAGGAGGTCTGTGATAATGCACCCGCACGGGTTCCTCGCCCGCCTCGGCCAGGTACCCCTCGTCTTCATCAGGATTCCCCGGCCGTCCGACTTCGACATGATGTGGAGGGCGGCCAAGAAGAGCCTCACCAGGGAGTTGCCCGTCATATTCATAGCGTCCCTGCTCTTCTCCGCCTCGGCCAACATCTTCTTCACTTCGTACATGCCGTTCGTAAAGAGCAACGGACTGAGCGACGCGTCAGCGATCTTCCTGAGCGTCTTCATCACCGTGGCGAACGCTGTCGCCTCCATGCTGCTGATCAAGCGACTGAAGGGGAAGGTATCCAACTCGGCGGCGAGCCGCGCCCTGTCGTTGAGGGCCCTCGCCATGCTCGGCGCCTCCTTCTTCGCGGTCTTCCTGAGCGGCCCCGACACCTTCTACGGCAGCCTGCTCGTCTACGGCGTCCTGGGGACGGCTTATGTCTTCATAAACGTCAACATGAACATGCTGCTCTTCAAGGCCCTCCCTCCGG
The DNA here is from genome assembly GCA_021811935.1 of archaeon. GTDB lineage: Archaea > Thermoproteota > Nitrososphaeria > Conexivisphaerales > DTJL01 > JAKAPW01. The sequence continues at coordinate 10,980 of JAKAPW010000003.1, forward strand.
GGCGGCAGGGCGGCGTGCTCGGGGTGTTCAGCACGCTCAACGGCGCCGCCCTCCTCATAGGGTCCCTCGCGTCGGGGTACGTGTCATACTATCTCGGATATTCGATAACCTTTTTCGTGGGCGGCGTCCTGGTGCTGCTGTCCGCGGTGACGCTGGCCGCCCACTACGGAGGGCTGGGGGAGCTTTCGGATGTCACCGAGTGGTGACGGGAGGCCGGCGGGCGTCCGGCCGGCGAAGAGGGAGGACAGGGAGGAGTTGATGCACTTCGTTTCGCGCACATGGGAGTGGGGGGACTACGTCCCCTCGGTCTGGGACGAGTGGCTCGGGGACGCCTCGGGGCGCATGTTCGTGGCCGAGGTCGACGGCAGGCCGGTAGGGATGAACCACCTCCGCTACCTGGAGGAGGGGGTCGGGTGGCTGGAGGGCGTGAGGGTCCACCCCGACTACAGGGGGAGGGGGCTGGCCACCGAGCTCGGGAAGCGGGCCATCGAGCATGCGAAGGGGCTTGGGGCGGACAGGTTCAGGCTGATCACTTCAGCTTCCAACCTCAGCGCGCAGAAACAGATAGCGAGGCTGGGCCTCTCCAGGAAGCTTTCGTTCGGCATCTTCGAGGCGAAGGGGGGCTCCGCATCGGTGGCGTGCGAGCCCGCCGTGGGCGGGGTCCCCGACCTGCGGAGCTCCCACCTGGGCGGGTTCTTCGCGGACAGGTGGGCGCTCAGGTCAGTGCGAGAATATGGGGTGGCGAAGCTGAGGCGGGAGGGAAGGCTCTTCGCCGCCAGGAGGGACGGAAGCGAGGCCTTCGCGGTGGCAGACGCGGCCTCCTTCGGCGGCGAGAGGTTCGGCCAGGTGTCGCTCCTCTGCGGGGAGCCCGACCTCGCGGCCGACTTGGCCGCCTCGCTGGCGGCCAGATTCTCCGGGCACTGCTACGCCTTCTGCTCGCTCGGCTCCGGGTCGGCGGAGCTCCTGCCGGCGAAAGGCTTCGGGGAGCCAGACGAGATGCTGCTGTACGGGGCGCCGTAGCACGATATCTTTTTACGCAACTGAAGGGTGAAATGCGAGCCATGGGTCATGGGGCGGTGGCGGTGGACAGGGAGGAGCCCATAGCGGTCATAAGGATGAACAGGCCCGAGGCACGCAACGCGCTCGACGCCAGGATGGCAGGAGAGCTGGTCGAGGCCTTGGACGAGCTGGAGCGGGACGACGCCATAAGGTGCGTGGTGGTGACGGGAGACGGGAAGGCCTTTTCGGCGGGGGCTGACATAAGGGAGATGTCTGGGCTGGGCTCGGTCGACCTCGTCAGGTCCGACCCCTTCTCCGGGCTGTGGAACAGGCTAGGGTCGTACACGAAGCCCATAGTGGCCGCCCTCCACGGCCATGTCCTCGGAGGGGGCCTCGAGCTGGCGATGAACTGCGACCTGCTGGTTGCCTCCGACGACGCAAGGCTCGGCCTCCCCGAGATAAACATAGGGATAATCCCGGGCGGCGGAGGGACGCAGAGGCTCACCAAGGCCGTCGGCAAGCACAGGGCGATGGAGATGGTCCTCACCGGCCGCACGATCGACGCCGGGGAGGCGCTGGCGCTGGGGCTGTTGAACAGGGTGGTGAAGGGGGACTCCTGCCTGGAGGAGGCCAAGGCACTGGCCAGGGAGATAGCGTCGAAGTCCCCCCTGGCCCTCCGGCTGGCGAAGGAGTCGGTGAACAGGTCGTTCGAGGTGCCCCTCCATGAAGGCATCGATTTCGAACGCAAGAACTTCTTCCTCCTCTTCTCCTCCAGGGACAAGGACGAAGGCATGCGCGCCTTCCTGGAGAAGAGGAAGCCGACCTTCACCGGCCGGTGATCCGGCTCGCCTTGCGGCACCCGCCAGGGGATGGGCGCATGAGCCGGTACATGCCTCTGAGCGAAAGGGGACGGCTGACCGCCCTGGCCGTCAAGCTGGCCGCCAGCGTGGCGGGGGTGGGGATGGCCGTCTTCGCCTCTGCCTACCTGCTGGCCGAGGTCAGGTACGTCTCCCTCAGGGGCGCCTTTTCGTACGTCGACATGATACTCATGGTGACCGCGGTCTCCGTCCTCTTCTCGGGCATAACGCTGACCGCGCTGCTCCCCGAGTCCCTCCGGAGGCGGCTCTGGAGGCCATGGAGGCGGCCGCAGACGGAGCCGGTCTACGGGCTGGGGACTGTGCTGGCCGTGGGGGTGGGCTCCACGCTCGGCTCCCCCCTGTTCGTGCTGATCCCCGAGAACATGATACGGTACTCCCTGCTCTCCGTGGGGTCGCTGCTGCTGGCGGCCGGCATAACCTTCCTGGTGGCCAAGCTCTATTCCGACATGTACGCGGCGGCCAGGGGCATGGGGCGGGACGCGGTCGGCGGCGCCGCCTTCCCCAGGATAGCGTGGGGGTCCAAGAGCCTGCGATATTTCGTGGCCAGGGTCACCAAGTGGCTGGCCAACACCGCCCTGGCCGCCTACTCCGCCATCATCTTCGTCATCTTCGACGTGCAGGAGCTCACCCCCATCCTCTCCGACGTGGGCCTGACCGGCCGTGCGGCGGACGCCCTGGTCCTGGCCATAGCGGCCCTCTTCGTGGGCTGGTTCGCCCTCAACACCATCTTCGAGAAGAGGTTCCTTCGCCTGATAGGAAGGATACAGATAGTGCTGACCTCCGTGATGATAGTGATCCTGGTATACCAGAGCTATGCGCTGGGCGGGACGAGCGGCTGGGACCTGTCCGGCCTGCTGCGCCAGACCTTCACCGGGGACTGGCCGCTCGCGCTGGCCGTCAACACGGCATACATCTACCTGCTCTTCTTCGGCTTCGAAGAGGTGCAGTCCCTGGACAGGGAGGCGCGGCCGGAGTCGACGCTGCCCGTGCTCTCCTGGTTCGGCGTCAGGCGGACGGTGAACAAGAGCTCCTACTTCAGGACGGCAATGATAGGGAGCGTTCTGGTGGCGCTCGTGGTGAACATAACCTACGCCCTGGCTGTCTTCGCCTCACACCCGAACGCGCAGGCGGTGCTGTCCTCCACCATACCCGCCCTGTACCTGACCCGGACCTTCCTGGGGGCACAGCAGGAGCTGCTGATGTCCGTCGCCTTCCTCATAGCGTCGTTCACCACCTTCGTCCCCGCGTTCATGGCCGCGTCCAGGCACCTCGGCTCGCTGGGGGAGGACGGATTCATGCCCCAGACGGTGTCCGAGATGGCATGGCTCTTCACGGTGATATTCGTGCTGCTGCTCGCCGTGATCAACAGGGACCTGCTGATCAACATAACGGACTTCATGGTGCTGGTCAGCCTCGGGTTCACGGTCATGGCCGCGGTCTGGCTCAGGAAGCCGAAGCTCCTCCCCGTCCAGTGGGCGGACGTGATGCCGCTGGGGACCGCGACCATATGCTTCGTCGTCGGGGGGATGATGTACCTGATCAGCCCGCTGGTGGCCGTGCTCGGGGCCGTGTCCCTGGCCGTGGTCTACCTGATATACGACGTGATGGAGCTGGGGGCCCTGGGCAACCAGGTCTTCCTGCTGGTCTTCGACGCTGTGAGCTTCCTGTCGCTCGCTTCCCTTTCATCGCCGTCCAGGGACCAGGAGTACGTCCTCCCCCTGGCCCAGATAACGTGGCAGACGGCGGACAACGCGCTCGTGGTCGGCCTCGCCCTGGCGTCCGTCCTCCTCCTGCTCAACGTCCTCGTGGACGTGAAGGTGCTGCACAGGACGCCCATCTCCCGGCGCCCCTAGGCCAGCTCCTTTGCCAGGGACGCGAGCGGCAGCAGCGCCTCCGTCTTGTCCTTCAGCGCCTTCACTATGACCTTCCCCTCGGAAAGCTCCCTCGGGGCGACTATGACTGCCCTGTCGAAGCCCTGCTTTGAAGCCATTTCCAGCTGCTTCGAAAGGCTCCTCCTCTGCAGGTCGACCATCACACGCACCCCCGCCCGCCTGAGGTCGGACGATATGCGCAGCGCCTCCCCGGCCGTCTCCCCGGTGAAGGCCACGTACGTCCTTCCGTCCCGCGCCGCCTGACTCCGCCGCGAAGAGAGCATCAGCCTCTCCACCCCGCCCGCCACCCCCGTCGCCGACAGGTCCTTCCGCCCGAATATCCCCGGGAGCAGGTCGTACCTCCCGCCCCCCGCTATCGAGCCGACTCCTTCCCCCCTGACGTCGCATGCCTCGAAGACCACCGAGGTGTAGTAGTCTATGCCGCGCACCACGCTCATGCAGAGGCCGAACTTCGCGCGCGTCCCCCTGAGCATCGACGAAATCTGGGCCAGGCCCTCCGCGCTCTCCAGGCCCTGCTCGGCCAGCAGCGAGCAGACGCCGTCCGGGCTCCCCTCGGTCCGTCCGAATCCGAGCAGACGCCGCACTTCGTCCTCCCGGAACCCCTTCGACGCGTATTCCGCGACTATCTCTTCCTCCGTCTTCTTGTCCACCTTGTCCAGGGCCCTCATCAACTCCGTCCCCTGGTCCCCCGACCTGCCGAGCTTCTTGGCTATGAACTCCTCGACGACGCGCCTGTCCCCCACCTTCACCAGGTGCTGGTCGAAGCCCGCGCGCCCGAGCAGGTTGCTCGTGAAGTCCACCAGCTCCGCGTCCGCTTCCGGGTTGGGCGAACCGTAGGATTCCAGGTCCCATTGGTAGAACCACCTGTAGCGCCCGCGTTGGGGCTCGTCGTACCTGAAGACGCCCCCGAAGCATGCGAGCTTGATGGGGAGGCTCGCCCCCCTGTCCGCGCAGGCGAACCTGGTCATCCCGACCGTCAGGTCGAACCGGAGGCCCAGCTCCCGGCCCGCCTTGTCCTTGAAGAAGTATATTTCGTCCTTTATCCCCGGGCCGCTCTTCGCCTCCAGCGTCTCCAGCGGCTCCATGGGCGACGGCTCCATCAGGCGGAAGGAATAGAGCCCCGCCAGTTCGGTGAAGGTCTGCCTGATCTGCTCGAAGTGCTCCGTTTCGTCGGGCCCCAGGTCCCTCATGCCGCGGACGGCGCTCATGCGCGCTCCGCCTTCCGTCCGAAGACGCCGAGCTCGGCAAGCAGGGCAGTCAGCTGTATCTCCGGGTGCGCCCCCTGTATGAGCCTGTAGTCGTACTCGGCCATCACCTTCGCGAGCTCGGCCTGGTCCACGCCCTTCGCCTCCGAGGCGTCCTCGTTGATGTATTTGAGCAGGTCGGTCTCGGAGACGCCGTACACGAACAGCAGCTCGGCCAGCATCTCCCTCGCCTTCTGGAAGTCCCCCCTGACCGCGTGCTGCACCATCTCCTTCACACTGCCCCTCTTGGCTGAGACGAATATCCTCTTGACGTTCTGCTCGTCGACGGGCCCTATGGAGGCGGCGGCCTGGAGCTGGTTGAGCGCCTGCCTCAGGTCCCCGCCCGACAGCTCGTATACGAGGGCCAGCGCCCCTTCGGTGTATCTGGTCTTCTCCTTCCTGCAAACGCTTCCGAGGTGGTTCACGACGTCCTCCTTTGAAAACCGTGAAAACCGGAATATCGCGCACCTGCTCTGTATCGGCTCTATTATGCTGCTGGCATAGTTGGCCGTCAGTATGAACCTGGTGCCGGCGGAGAACTCCTCCATTATCCTCCTGAGGGCGGTCTGGGCGTCGTGCGTCATGTTGTCCGCTTCGTCCAGGAGGACCACCCTGAACGGGACCTCCACCCTCCTGTCCGTGTGGCTGGCGAAGACCTTGATCCTCTGCCTTATCGTGTCTATCCCCCTTTCGTCCGAGGCGTTCAGCTCGAGAGAGAAGTCCCTCCAGTACTGCCCCAGTATCTCGGCGGTCACGGCGGAGGCCATCGTGGTCTTCCCCGAGCCCGGCGGCCCGGTGAAGAGAAGGTGGGGCATGTCCTGGGGCTTCTTGAGCAGCGCGGAGAGCCTGGAGACGGCGTCCGCCTGGTTGACCATCTCGGAGAGCTTCGCCGGCCTGTACTTTTCGACCCACATCAGGGCTTCTGGGGGCATCCGACGTTCAACCAAAATTCCCGAGGGATATAAAACATGCTCGCCCGTGGGCTTTCCGCGTCCTTTTGGTAAGGATTAATTAACCCGGCCCCTTAAGTGGGAAACCAAACAACATGACCAAGGAAACGCTGGACTTGTTCAGGACATACCTGAAGAGCAGGGAAGCTTCTTTCCTGATGGGTCCGGTGAAGATAGTGGCGAAGGCCCACATCCCGGAGGCCAGGCTGACCACGTTCAACGTCCCGGAGATGAAGGAGGGTTCGTCAGTCGAAGTCCCCCGGTGGGTCGCGGAGACGCTCGAGGAGAACGGCCTGGCGTCCAGGGAGGAGGAGAGCGTCGAGACGGAGCTGAACAGGGCGCTGCAGAGGGAGAAGCTCCAGGGGCCGACGCAGCTCTCCCAGGTGAAGGGGGACCTCTACCTGCGACTGAAGAGGTACCTGGTGATGCTGAGGAAGAGGGGGAAGGAGGACCAGCACTACCAGAAGGTCTTCGCGTCCGCGAACAGCCTGATGACCCTCCGGCTCGGGAAGATGGTGGCGCTGGTCGGGCTGACTTCGCAGCCGGAGCCGCATTCCCTGCTCTCGCCGGAGGAGCTGACCCTGTTTCGCGAGATAAAGGACATCGTCCTCCTGTGGCGCAGCATGACGCTGGGCGGCGAATGACATGGCGGGACAGTCTGCGGGGACCATAAGCGACCAGCTGGACATGTTCTTGAGGAGCTTCAAGTCCTCTGACGGCTCCGAGAAATACATAGCGAGGGTGGACAGGATGATAGCGGACGGGCAGACGTCCGTGAGGATAGACTACGAGGACCTGCTTTCCTACGATGCGGAGCTGGCGACCTCTCTGATCGCCAACCCCGACGGCATACTGCACGACTTCAAGGACGCCGCGCTGCAGGTGGTCCGGACAGAAAACATAGCATACGCCGACCGGATAGAAAAGGAGCTGGAGATCAGGATAACGGGCCTGATCGACAAGCTCCCGCTGAGGGGCGTCTCGGCCAGGAGCCTGGACAGGCTGGTCGCGCTGAGCGGGATGGTGGTCAGGACCTCGGAGGTGAAGCCGAAGGTGCTCGTCGCGACCTTCAGGGACCCGAACGACCACGCCACGAACGTCGTCCAGCTCACCTCTACGCTGAAGAAGCCCGAGAGGTGCGCCGAATGCGACGAGACGAAGAACTTCGAGCTGGACACCAAACTGAGCAGGTTCACGGACTACCAGTCGATCAGGCTTCAGGAGCTCCCCGAAGAGCTGCCCCCCGGGCAGCTGCCCCAGTCCATAGACGCCGAGCTGCTGGGGGATCTGGTGAACAGGGCAAGGCCCGGAGACAGGGTGGTCGTCACGGGCGTGGTCAGGGCGGACCCCGAGAGCGCCATCGGGGCCGGAAGGCAGACGACGTTCCGGACCAGGCTCGAGACGAACGACCTGGACGTGAGGGGGAAGGAGCTCGAGCAGATAATGATCACCCCCGACGACGAGGCTGCCATAAGGAGGATAGCGGAGTCGCCCACCGCCTACGAGGACCTGATAAAGTCCGTCTCCCCCTCGATATACGGCTTCGAGACGCAGAAGGAGGCGGCGCTGCTCGTGCTGGTGGGCGCCCCCCAGAGGTCGCTCCCCGACCAGACCACGATAAGGGGGGACCTGAACCTGCTGCTCGTGGGCGACCCGGGCACGGCCAAGAGCGAGCTGCTGAAGTACGTGGCCAGGCTCGCCCCAAGGGGGCTCTACACCACGGGAAGGGGCAGCACCGCCGCGGGGCTCACCGCGGCCGTCGTGAAGGAGAAGAGCGGGCTGATGATGCTGGAGGCGGGAGCAGTGGTGCTGGCAGACCTTGGCGTGGCTTGCATAGACGAATTCGACAAGATGAGGCCAGAGGATAGGGGGGTGCTGCACGAGGTGATGGAGCAGCAGACGGTCTCCGTGGCCAAGGGAGGGATAGTAGCGACGCTCAACGCGAGGACGTCCATCCTGGCGGCGGCGAACCCGCTGCTCGGAAGGTACGACCCGTACAAGAACATCTACGAAAACGTGAACCTCCCCATACCGCTGCTCACCAGGTTCGACACGATATTCATAGTCAGGGACAATCCGGACAGGACCACCGACGAAAGGCTGGCGACCCACATACTGGAGACGCACAGGAGCAGGCAGTTCATCGTCCCGCCGCCCATAGAATTCGACCTGCTCCGCAAGTACATAGCGTACGCCAAGAAGATCGAGCCCCTGCTGCTCCCGGAGGCGGAGTCGAAGCTGCTGGAGTTCTACCTTGAGATGAGGGGGATGGGCGCCCAGGACAACATGATAACGGTCACCCCCAGGCAGCTGGAGGCGCTTGTGAGGCTGGCGACGGCCAGGGCGAGGGTGCTGCTGAGGGACAAGGTGACGGAGGAGGACGCGCTCCAGGCGATCTCCATCATGAGGAGGATGCTGGGCACGGTCGGGATCGACGTCAAGACGGGCAAGATAGACATAGGCGTGATACAGGGCAGGCCGTCCAGCGAAAGGACGCTGATAGAGCTGGCGATGGAGGTGTTCAAGGGGCTCCAGGGGCCGGAGAGGACGCCGGTCCAGGTGAAGGACTTCGTCGACTCCCTGGAGAAGACGGGCAAGTTCAACAGGGAGGAGGCCAGGAAGATGGTCAACATGCTGTACAAGCTGGGACAGATCTACGAGATAAAGCCGGACCTCTACAGTCGGATAAGTTAGGATTATTTAGGGAACTGTTTCCTTCTCTGTGGCGTGCTGATATCGGAGCTCCCTCTGGCGGCAGAGCTCAGGGAGAAGATAAGGTCGATGGGATACGAAGCGCTCTACCCCACCCAGGCGGAGGCCGTCTCCTCGGGACTGCTGGAGGGAGAGAACCTCCTTCTCTCCACGCCCACGGCGAGCGGCAAGACCCTGGTGGCGATCATGGCGGCGGGGAAGGCGGTCGTCGAGGGCGGGAAGAAGGTGGCGTACATCACCCCGCTGAGGGCGCTGGCACAGGAGAAGTATGCCGAGTTCCTCCCGCTGAGGGAGCTGAAGAAGCCCGACGGGCGGGCGATCAGGGTGATGGTGGCCACCGGGGACTACGATTCGGGCGGGGAGGAGCTGATGGAATCCGACATACTGGTGCTGACGAACGAGAAGTTCGACTCCCTGTCCAGGCAGAGGCCGGTCTGGGTCCGCAGGTTCGGCGTCTTCGTCTTCGACGAGGTCCACCTGCTGGGGGACGGCGGGAGGGGGGCGACGCTGGAGGTGGCGATAGCCAAGGTGAGGACGATGAACCCGGCAGCACAGATACTCGCCCTGTCCGCAACGGTCTCCAACGGCGGGCAGATAGCGGAGTGGCTGGAGGCGAAGAACGTCTGCCTGAACTGGAGGCCCGTCCCCCTGAAGGAAGGTGTGGCAGTCGACGGCAGGATATTCTTCTCCGACGGGACGTGCAGGGAGTTCGAGACGGCCCAGCCGAACGCCGTGATAGACGTGGCGATGGATGCGGTGAAGGGGGGCGGGCAGTCGCTGGTCTTCGCCGAGACCAGGAAGAGGGCGGTGAGCCTGGCCCTGAAGACGGCTCCGTTCACCCGCAGGCTGCTGGGCTTCGAGGAGGCTTCGGTGCTGAGGCGCGCCTCGGCCGCCATACTCTCCTCGTCGGAGGAGACGGAGCTGGCCAGGATGCTGGCGGACTGCGTCAGGAGCGGCACGGCGTTCCACCATGCCGGGCTGGCGGCCCCGCACAGGAGGGAGGTGGAGGAGGCGTTCAGGGGCGGCGCGGTCAAGGTGCTCTTCTCGACCCCCACCCTGGCCGCAGGGGTGAACACGCCGGCGAGGCGGGTGGTGCTGGCCAGCCTTTCGAGATACGATTCGTCGCTGGGCATGAACAGACCGATAAGCGTGATGGACTACAAGCAGATGTCGGGCAGGGCGGGGCGGCCCAAGTACGACAGGTACGGCGAGGCCGTGCTGCTGGCACACGGGGAGGACGAGCTGCAGGCTCTGACGGACATATACATAAACGGAGACGCGGAGGAGATAAGGTCCCAGCTGGCCTCCCCCGGCACCTTCAGGAAGCACACCCTCGGTGTGATAGCCACGGGAAGCCGGACGAGGGAGAAGGAGTTGGCCCGCTTCTTCGCCAACACGCTGCTGATGAAGCAGGCGGGCGAGGAGTCCGTTATGGAGAGGCTGGAGGGGGCGGTGGGCTACCTGGAAAGCAACGGGCTGATAGAAAAGGAGGGGGATGCCTACGCCCCCACCAGGCTCGGGAAGAGGATAGCGACGCTCTACATCGAGCCGGAGACGGGGCTGGAGCTCTCCAGGGTCCTGGCCAAGACCGGGGACACGGAAGAGGACCTGTCCGTGGGCTTCCTCGAAGTGATAGTGACCACCCCCGACTTCCAGCCCAAGATGCAGCTCAGGGCCAAGGACTACGCGGAGGCCGAATCCTTCGTGGAGGCCCACGGCGACAGGCTGCTCCTCCCCACGGAGGACGAATGGCTCAGGAGCCTGATGGTCCTCAACGCCTGGATGAACGAGTCGAGCGACGGGAGGATAATGGAGCTGTACGGCGCGGAGCCGGGGGACCTGCACAGGGGGGTCGAGATGGCGGAGTGGCTGGCCTACAGCTTCAGGGAGCTCTCCAGGCTCCTGGGGCACAGGAAGACGCCCAGGGTCCTGGACGCGCTCCGGACCAGGCTGTCCACCGGGGTGAGGCCGGAGCTTCTGCCGCTCGTCGCCCTGGACGGCGTCGGGCGCGTGAGGGCCAGGAGCCTCTACACCGCGGGGTTCAGGAGCATCAGGGCGGTGGCCGAGGCCTCCGAGGGGAGCCTGGGCCGCGTCCCCAAGATCGGAGAGGCCGTCGCCTCCAAGATAAGGAGGCAGGCCGCCGAGCTGGCCGAAAGGAGCCGGTAGGATGGCAAGCAGGGTCGGCTGGTTCTCCATCGGGGGCTCCTCCCTCGAAAGCGACGGAGGCGGGGACCTCGTCTATGATTCGAACAACCCTCTACCGGACGGCGAATGGGAAGGGTTGGAAGGCCTCCTGAAGGCGCTGCATGGGACCGGGGAGTTCGCCGCGGCGGGGCGGGTGGGCGGGACGTCGTTCGTGGCCACAGACCACATGGGGAGCCGCCCCGTCTACCGCACCGCGGACGGCGGGCTGTTCGCGACCAGGCACGGCCCGGCCTCGGGGGGGCTGCAACCTCCCTCCACCATCTACCTGTTCGACGGCCGGCGGTCGGTCGCCTACCGGGCGGAGGAGAGGGTCAGGCACGAGGCCTCGGCCGGGGGGGTGCTGGCTGCCCTCCGGAACTCCCTGAAGAGGAGGATAGGCTCAAGGAAGAAGGTCGCCGTCTCCTTCTCCGGGGGGCTGGACAGTTCGCTGATCGCCTGGCTGGCCGCGGAGCTGGCGGAGGTCAGGCTCTTCTCCGTCTTCACGGAGACGGGGACGGACGCGTCCTATGCGGGGACGGCGGCGGACGCCCTTGGCCTGGGATGGCGGGCGACCAGGGTCGACGACGTCTACGCGCTGCTGGAGGGGATGGAGACCAGGTCGCTCTGCAGCACGCCGATGGACATGGGGCTGGCCGCCGGGTTCTACGCCGTCTCGCGCGCGGCCTGCCGGGAAGGGTTCGACATCCTGCTCACGGGGCAGGGGGCCGACGAGCTCTTCGGCGGCTACAGGAAGTACCTGGACGCCGACCCGGGAAGGCTGCAGGAGGTGCTCCTCCAGGACAGGAGGTCGCTGTCGGCCGGGCTGGGGAGGGATTCGGCCGCGGTCTTCGAAGGGGGGTGCAGTCCGTCCTTCCCCTACCTGGACGTGGACGTGGTCGGGCTGGCCGACCGGCTCTCCCCATCCGTGAAGGTGGCGGGCGGAAGGAGGAAGGTGGTGCTCCGGGAGGCGGCCGCCGCGGCCGGGCTGCCGGACATGATGGCCGAGAGGGAGAAGAAGGCGTTCCAGTACAGCAGCGGGATAAACAAGGCGCTGCGCAAGGGAAGGCGGTAGCGTCAGAGGCTGGACTGCCCGTCGTCCCTCTCCTTTCCATACGGGGACGACAGCAGCCTGGCTATCCTCTCGGCGCGGGAGGAGCCTATGCCGTGTATCGCGGCGAGCCTCGCGTGCGGGGCCGTGAAGACCTTCCTGGCCGAGCCGAAAGACTCCAGCAGGCGCCTGGCCAGGTTGGGCCCGACGCCCGGGAGGGAGGAGACCAGGGCTATCTGCTGCTCCCGCAGTGTATCGCCCTTGGGGCGCGTCTGGTACATCGTGGTCCAGCGCTCCCCCCTGACCTTGGTCAGCCTCCTGGCCATCGCTTCGAGGGACAGGGCGGATTCGTGCGGGGAGGGGGCGAAGACCGTGCTCATCCCGAAGTCCAGCACGAGGGAGGAGAGCGCGCCGTAGTAGCTCTTCGGGTTGCGCGCTATCCGAGATATCTCGGCCGGGTCGCCTTCCACGAGGAGGAGCCGGTGGGTGTACGTCCTGCTCAGCTCCGCCGCCTGCCTGAAGAGCCTTCCGTCGTAGAGGGAGGAGACGAAGTCCCTCACGCTCTTGCGCTCCACCGCGGTGCTGGGGGCCAGCACGTAGTCGCCGAGGGGGAGCTGGACGAACCTGGTCACCACGCCGAGCCCGGCCAGCTCCTGCGGGACGCCGCTCGCCCTCTCCCTGTCGTCGCAGACTATGACCAGCGGGCCCTCCAAGTCAGCGACCCACCCTGGCTATCACGGACTTCAGCTCCCTCTGCAGCGCCCCGACGGTGGCCGGCGCCATCCCCCTGGTTGCGCACCAGCCCTCTATTCCGCCGGCGGCACGGGATATTATCATGAGGGAGGGGGCCAGGTGCATCAGGGCCATGTCGGAGGAGGAAGCCCCGGTCGACCTGGCCATGGCGGAGGAGAAGAGCTTGATGTGCCTGGAGTCGTTCCAGAGCCGCTGCCTCAGCGGCCAGGGCAGGTTCCCGTCCGAATAGGGGACACGGGTCCCGGCCAGGGCCCCGGCGAGCAGCCTGTTGAGGTAGCGGAGCTGCCTCCACTGCTGCGTCCTGCGCATCCTCCGTATCAGGAGGTTCGCCTCTGCCAGGAGGCGCAGGGAGGACCTCTTCCTTTCCGGGTCGAGCGACGAGGCGGCAACCGAGTTGAAGCAGGCCCTCACCTTTTCGTCGGCGTTCCCCTCCGCGTCCTGCATGCACCTCACCGCCTGGTCGAAGTCGTCTGCCGCCGCTGCCGCCGTCACGGCCTCCTGGAGAGGCATCCTCCTGTCGCCGCGGGACGGGACGCCCCCCAGAGCCGCCATCTGTGCGCCGTTCATCGCGGCGCGCATGTCCCCCTCCGAGGCCCCGACGGCCTCCCTGAGGAGCTCGGCCGGCACGGAGACGCCTTCCTTCTTGATGACTTCGCGGAGGTAGACCTCCACCAGCCTGGCTGGGACGCGCCCGAGCTGGACCAACCTCGCGTGCTTGGCGAGCTTCTTGACCTGGTCCGACGTTGGGTCGTTCGCCGCCATCATGACGGGGTCGGGGATGTTTTCGATGTTGTCGGCCAGGAAGTCCGCGCCGCCGTAGTCGCTCCTGCCCAGGAGGCCGTCCACCTCGTCCAGGAAGAGCAGCCTCCTCTCCTGCAGCAGGCTGGCCGAGTGCGCCGACCTGAAGGTTCCCGTCAGCTGCTTCTCGGTCCTGTAGTCGCTGGCGTTCATCTCTATCACGGTGTAGCCCAGCTGGGCAGCGGCGGCGTAGACCGTGGTCGTCTTTCCGACCCCCGGCGGGCCGACCAGCAGGAGCGGCTTCATCCCCCTCTTCCAGTTGTTGAGCCAGTCGAAGACGGTCGCCCTTGCCCGGTCGTTTCCGACCATCTCCTCGAGCCTCTTCGGCCTGTGCTTTTCGGCCCACATCATGTACCGATCAGCCCCTGGAGTATGTATCCTATCAGCCCTAATAGCATTCCAAACAGCGCCCACTTCTTCACCGCGACGGAGCTGCCGGCGTCGACCGTTATGCGGGCGGCCAGGTAGAGGAAGAGGGCGTCGGTGGCCCCGATGACGGCGTAGTACGCGGCCCCCGCCAGCCCCGCAAGCACCGGGAAGAGGCTGGTCAGGACGGCGAGGAGGAAGAAGGACGCGCCGAGTCTGGCCGCCGTCCGGGGGCCGTGCGACCTGGCAACCGTCCTGGCGTCCCTCAGCGCGTCCCCTTCGACGTCCGACATCCCCTTGACCACCTCCCTCCCCACGCCGGAAAGGAAGGCGGTGAGGGACATCGAATCCAGCAGGACGCCGAGCGGCCTTCCCGCCACCATCCCTCCGTAGATGAAGGGTATGGTCATGGACAGCGCGACGGCCACGTTGCCGGGGAGGCCCCTCTCCTTCAGCCTCCAGTTGTACGCCGTAGCCAGCGCGGCGAAGGCGGCGGCCACCGCGAAGGTGTACGGCCCCGTGAAGGCGGAGAAGAGCAGCCCCAGGGCCAGGAGGGCCGCAGCAAAGCGGGCTGCTTGGGCGGGGGAGACGGCCCCGGTGACTATGGGCCTGTCCAGCCCGTTCGCCCTGTCGACCGCCTCGTCCAGGACGTCGTTCAGCACCATCGAATAGGCGCATATGCAGAAGCCCGTGAGGAAACCAAACAGGCTCCGCTGCGTCGCGTAGACCGTGGACGCGGCCACTGCCTCACCCACCAGGACCGCGAAGCCGATCATGACGCAGTTTGGGGGCCTGATCAGCCTGGCGAACTGCAGGGCCTTCATTTCAGGTCTGGAAGACCATCTTCGAGGCCCTGTAATATATTATTTCACCCCTCCTCTCGACGACGCCGACCAGGGGCTCCTTGCCCATCCGGTATATCGTCTCCGTCATCCGCTTCAGGGAGGACAGGCTAGTCTTCTCGCCTTCGTTGAGCGGGAGGACGACGAACTTCGCCGCCGACTTGCCGTACTCCCCCCTGTCGTAGACCCGCAGGTCCGACCTGATGCCGTAGCCCTCCCTGACCACGTACCCCCTGCTCCTGAGGTCGCGGTAGAGGAGGAATTTGGTCCATCCTCTCTTGTCCTCCTTCAGAGAGCGGTCGGCCAACCCCTCGAACGCCAGCGTCCCGCCGGCCTGGTCCAGCACGGTCAGGAGCCCCATCCTCACCAGATACATCGCTTCGTAGATGCGGAGATGCACCGTCCCGGTCCCGGTCCCGGTCCCGGTCACCGTCTCCTTCTCCCCGAAGCCTCTCCGGGTCAGCTCCGAGGAGTCGGGGTCGTCGACGGCTACCACGTTCCCGCTAAGCCTGCCGGTGAAGCTGCGCTGGAGCTGCTCCTCCGTAGCCTGGGGCTGTACCGGCTCGCTCATGTCAGGCTCGGTGCGTGCGGCGGGCTTTTTATAAAGAGTTTGGGAAGGAGACCGCCGGATTCGTCCGGCGGATGAACGCATCCAAGGCCGCCCGTCATTGGGCGAAGCCGCCGGTTATGACCGGTGGGGGACGTCACCCCTTTACCACGCCTATCGGCGTCATCCGCACCACCTTCAGCGCCAGCCCCAGGTTGTGTGTCACTTCGACCACGCCGTCCACGTCCTTGTAGGCACCCGGCGCCTCCTCGACCACCGTCTCCTTGCTCGCCGCCCTGATCAGTATCCCCTTGCTCCTGAGGTCGTTCACCAGGGCGCCGTATTCATGCCTCCTCTTCGCGGCTCCCCTGCTCATGAACCTGCCGGCTCCGTGCGCCGCGCTGCCGAAGGTCAGTTCCAGGCTCTTCGGCCCGCCCCTGAGCACCCAGGAGGAGGTTCCCATGCTCCCCGGTATCAGCACCGGCTGCCCGTGCCGCCTGTACTCCTGCGGGATGAAGGGAGAGCCCGGCGGGAAGGCCCTCGTGGCGCCCTTCCTGTGGACGTAGACCGTCCTGCGGACGCCGTCCACGTCGTGCTCTTCCCTCTTGACTATGTTGTGGGCGACGTCGTAGACCAGGCCCATCTGCATCTCCTCCGGGTCGCGCCTGAAGACCTTGGAGAAGGCCTTCCTGATCCAGTGGGTTATCATCTGCCTGTTTGCCCAGGCGAAGTTGGCCGCGCTGGCCATCGCCCCCAGATAGTCCTCCGTCTCCCTGGCCTTGATGGGGCCGGCCGCCAGCTCCCTGTCCGGCAGGACGAGGGACTCCCTGCGCATCACGCCCTCCATCGTCCTGAGGTAGTCGCTGCAGACCTGGTGGCCGAAGCCCCTGCTCCCGGTGTGGACGAGGACCAGCATCTGCCCCGTCTCCGTGATGCCCATCGCCTTCGCCGCCTGCTCGTCGAAGACCTGGTTGACCCTCTCTATTTCGAGGAAGTGGTTCCCGCTCCCCAGGGTGCCCAGCTGCCCGGCCCCGCGCTTCCTGGCCGTCTGTGACACCTTCTCCGGCTTCGCCCACTGGAGCCTGCCGTTCTCCTCCGCGTGTTCCACGTCGCCCTGCCATCCGTAGCCCTTTTCGACCGCCCACTGGGCTCCTCCCTGGCCGACCCCGTCCAGCTCCGAAGGGTTGACCCGGAGCTGCCCCTCGCTCCCGACGCCGCTGGGCACGCCCCTGTAGAGCTCCTCCAGCAGCTCCTGCAGCTTCGGCCTCACGTCGCTCTCCGTCAGGTTCGTCCTGATCAGCCTGACCCCGCAGTTCGAGACCACGACCCCGTTGGCCACGAAGTTATGGTTCTCGTTGCCCACGGTGATGTCGAAGACGGGCCCGCCATACCCCTCGATCGCTATGCCCTCTATCCTGTCGTAGGCGAGGCCGCCCTTCCCCAGCGCGGACCTTTCCACGAACTCGCCGAACCCCAGCGCGCGGCCGTCGGCGAGCAGCAGGACGCTGCCCCCCTCGGTCCCCGCCGTCGTCGCCGGCGCCGGGTCCCCTTCGGCGCAGGACAGGTAGAGCGCGTGCAGGCTGGCGAGCGCCTCCTTCTCCCCGCTGTACGCGTAGCCCACCGTGCCGTAGAACCTCCTCAGGTTGCCGGCCTCCGGCGAGATGGCGAGGCGGGCCTCCCGTCCGTCGCCGGCGCGCGGCCGGGCGACCTCCGAGTCCACCCCGAGCGACTTCAGCATCTTCCTTATGTCGAGCAGGAAATCGGCCGCCCCCTCCCCCCGCACGCCCAGCGCGGGGCCGGCGAGGTCGGGCCCGGACAGCTTCGCGCCGAAGAATGCCGCCAGGAAGATCCTCTTCTGCCAGTCCTCGGAGTCCGCCACCCATCCGGGGGCACGGCGGCCCCCGCCGCCCACGGGCGCCCCGAGCGCCGCGAGGAGCGAGGAGAAGGCGGTCGAGCGGACGACGAGGGCCGGGTCGCCCGTCGGACCCGCCCCGCCGCGGCGCACCGTGCACGCGAAGCCGAGCGAACGGACGTCCTTCCGGACCCTCTCCAGGTCCTCTTCCCTCCCGCGGAACGTGGCGCAGGCCCGCCCCTGCCAGGCGCGGACCGTCCCGCCCCCGACGGCCAGGCCGAGGAGCCCCATGAGAGGGGGGAGCCTGGCGCTCCGCGAGTCGATCCCGAGAAGCCCGCGCCGGCGCAGGAGGCCCAGGGCCCGGGACTTCGCGCCGGCAGCGGCCCCGAACGAGTCCAGCGCCCTGGAGACAGCCTCCTCCGAGAGGACCACCCCGTCCGCGGGGCGGGTGTACCTCACGCCCTCGAAGCCCGTCACCACAACGTCGTCCCCGGCCCTCAGGCGGCCGGCGGGCACCATCCCCCTTCTGGTGAGGATCGGATGGTCCGCGGTGGCGACTATCTCCTTCCCGAACTTCGTCCTGATCCTGGCTATCGTCCCGCTGTGCTCCTTCACCATGAACAGCACTGGCCTGGTGTCGATGAGCGCGCCCTCCTTCATGTCCAGCGTCAGCGTCCCCCGCCATTCCTCCCCGACGTCGGATATCTTCTGCCACGCGCCGTAGCCGTCGAGCACCCTCGTTTCCGGGTGCAGGCAGTTGATGTCGTACCCCACCCCGCCGGGGGAGATGACTCCATCCTCGGCGTCCTCGGCGGCCACACCGCCGATCGGGAAGCCGTAGCCCTCGTGGGCGTCAGGCAGCGCTATGGAGTATTTCAGCAGGCCCGGCAGCGACGCCACGTTCGCCGCCTGACCGAGCGTCCTGTCCTCCTGCATCTTCTTCATCAGCGACTCGTCGGCGAATATCCTGGCCGGTACCCTCATAGTCGGCCTGAAGCTCTTCGGAATCTCCCATATGCTGTCCGCCACCCTCTCCAACGGTATCGACATCTCATGCACCTCAGTTCGGGCCGCCGAACGGCTCTGGCCACCAAGGTGCGCCAGTCATGGAGAGTAAGGTAATCTGTCGTTTTCCTCTCTCGGCCGACGGTATTTAAGGGTTGGGAGCCGACTTCAGCCCGGACCCCGTCAGCACGACGACCCTCTTCTCCCCGCCCGCGGGCCCGTCCTTCTTCATCGCCGCGTATGCCACGGCCGAGGAGGGCTCCGCGTAGAACCCGAGGCGGGAGAGCTCCCTCCATGCGCGCACTATCTCGTCCTCTCCGACCGTCACGCACTCGCCGGACGCCGCCCGCATCTCTCTGACCATCAGCCCCAGCAGGGGCGGGTCGACGGAGACCAGTGCGTCGGCCACGGAGGCGAACTTCGGGGGCGGGCGGTATTCCGTCCCCGCCAGCCGGTGGCAGAGAGGGGACACCATGGCCGTCTGGGCCGCGACGATGCGCGGCATCCGGCCTATCCTGCCGGAGGATAGCATGTGCCTCAGGCCGCCTATCAGGCCAAGGAGGAGGGTGCCGGCCGAGACGGGGCAGTATATCGAATGGGGGGCGGTCCATCCCATCTGCTCGCATATTTCGTACGCCAGCGTCCTCATGCCGTCCCTGAAGTACGGATGCCATACATGGCCGACGTAGACGCTCCCCTCCTGGTGGCGCTGCGCGGCCGCGGACACCTCCACCCTGGGGCCGTCGACCACGGTGAGGCGGGCCCCATAGGCCTCGATCTGCCTCACCTTGGGGCCGGAGGCCGTGCCCGGCACGAATATGTGGCACCCGAGGCCTGCCCTGGCGGCGTAGGCAGCCATGCTGGAGCCGGCGTTGCCCGACGAGTCCTCGCGTATCCCGGCGACGGGCGGGGAGAGGCACGTCAGCGCGGAGACCAGGGCAGCGGACCCCCTGTCCTTGAAGGAGCCCGTCGGGTTCATGTAGTCCAGCTTGAGCAGGGCGCCCCCCTCCGTCTCGACGAGGGGGGTGGCGCTCTCCCCGAGCGACACCAGGCTTCGCTCCGAGAGGTAGGGGAAGTTCGCGACGTACCTGGCCAGCGTGCACCCCTCGCGCCGGGGCTCCCTGAAGGGGAAGGAGACCTCCAGGTCGAAGGGCGACCCGCAGCCGCACCGGAACTCCAGCGCGCTGCGCATCCCGCTCCCGCAGGAAGCACAACGGACGGAGAAGCCGTCCATGCCATGCTTCGGGCGGGGGGGCTTTTTTGGCTTATCCCGGGTGAGCCTTTAAAGCCGGTCGCGCCGGACGCCGGAGACAGGAATGCCCAGATTCGCGCACATGTCGGACCTGCACATCGGGGCCTTCAGGCAGGAAGAGCTCAGGGAGCCGTTGCTGCGCGCCTTCGAGTCGAGCATGGACATCTGCATGGAGAGGAACGTCGATTTCGTGATAATGGCGGGCGACGTGTTCGACTCCAACATACCGGACCTGGGGGCGGTCACGCGGGCCACCAGGAAGATGCGGGAGGCGAGGGCCAGGGGGATCAGGTTCTACGTCGTCTACGGAAGCCACGACTTCAGCCCGAACAGGTCTTCCATGATAGACGTGCTGGAGAGCGCCGGCGTCTTCGTCAAGGTAGAAAGGCTGTCCGAGGAGGGCGGCAGGGCCAGGCTCCGGTTCGTGACGGACGAAACCGGGGCGAAGATATGCGGCATATCGGGCAGGAAGCTGGCCCTCGACAGGAAGACGTACGGCGAGCTGGACGCGGCGGACCTGGAGGGCGAGAAGGGGTTCAAGATATTCGTCTTCCACGGGGCGATAGAGGAGCTGAAGCCCGAAGGGCTGGAAAGGATGGACGCCATGCCAGCAGCGCACCTCCCCAAGGGGTTCGACTACTATGCGGGGGGGCACGTCCACTTCCGGTCCGTGAACTCCCTGGAGGGGAGGGAGAACATAGTCTATCCGGGGCCGCTGTTCGGAGGCGACCTGAGGGACCTGGAGGCGGCGGCCCGCGGCCTGCAGAGGGGGTTCTACATGGTGGACTTCGACGAGAAGGTCACCGACGTGTCGTTCGTCCCGGTGAAGACGTGCGAAGTGGTCGAACTGGAGTATTCGGCGCAGGGGAGCGACCCGTCCGAGGTGAACGCCGGGCTGCGGCGGCTGGCAGGCGACGTGGCCGGCAAGGTGGTGATACTGAAGGTCTTCGGGGAGCTGGCGGCGGGCAAGACGTCGGAGGTCGACTTCGCCGCGGCGCGGAAGGGGCTCCTGGACGCAGGGGCGGCGTTCGTCCTGGTCAGCTCGGCCCGGTTGTCGGCCAGGGAGTCGGAGCCCCTCGAGAGCAGGTCGCCGTCGGAGACGGAGGAGGAGACCTTCAGGGGGGCGATGGCCAGGGTCAGGGCGTCGTCCGCGAGGCTGAAGGGGGACGAAGGGCTCGCCGTGTCGATGAGCCTGCTCCGGGCCCTCAGGGAGGGGAGGAAGGCGAACGAGACGAAGGCCGACTACGAGGCTCGCATGCTCGGGGCGGGGCGGGCGATACTGGGGCTGGACGTGCCATGATAGTCAGAAGGCTGGCCCTGAAGAACATAAGGAGCTACGGCGACCCCGAGACGGTCGTCGGGTTCCCGGAGGGCGCGGTCCTCTTCGAGGGGGACATCGGCTCCGGCAAGTCCAGCCTGCTGTACGCGATCGAGTTCGCGCTCTTCGGCCTGGGGGAGATGAGCGGCGGATACCTGCTGAGCGAGGCGGCGGAGGCGGGATACGTCCACCTGGCATTCGCGAGCCGGGGGAAGGAATACGAGGTGCACAGGGGGCTCAGGAGGAAGAAGGCCGGGGTCGGGCAGGAGGAATGCTACATGACCGACGAAGGAGGGAGGAAGGACCTCTCCCCTTCGGAGCTGAAGGAGAGGGTGATAGAGGTGCTCGGGTTCAACGAGCCGCCCAGCCCCAAGGCGGGGAGCCTGATCTACAGGTTCTCCGTCTTCACTCCGCAGGAGCAGATGAAGGAGATCATAACCAGGTCCCCCGACGAGAGGCTGCAGACCCTCCGGCGGATATTCGGCATAGAGGAGTACAAGACGGCGGCAGAGAACGCCAAGCTCCTGGCCCGCGAGGTGGCGGACAGGGCGGGCGTGCTCGCGGGGGAGACGGCCGACCTCGAAGAGAAGGAGGGTTCGCTCCGAAGGGAGTCGGAGGAGCTGGCGGCCCTGGAGCGGGGGATGCCCGGGGCCGAGGCAAGGAGGTCCAAGGCCTCCGGGGCCGTCGAGGAACTGGAGGCCGCGGCCAGAAGGCTGCAGGACGACAGGGCGAGGCTGAACGAGGTGACCGGGAGGATACCCGAGCTCGAAGACGCCATCGGCAAGGCGGAGGCTTCCATCGGGCGCTACAGGAGGAAGGTCGAATCGGACAGGGGCGCCATCGCCTCAAGGTACCTGCCCGAGATGGAGCGGTTCGAGGCGGAGGCGCCGCCCGCCGGGGAGGGCGTCGAAGCCGTCCGGGCCGAACTGAAGGCCGCGGAGGAGAGGCTGGCGGCGGCGGGCAGGAGGGAGGGGGCCGTGGAGGCGGAGGCCCGCAACGTGGCCACCCTCCTGAAGGAGGGGAGGTGCCCCGTCTGCGGGCAGCGGATCCGGCCCGAAGAGTTCGGGGAGAGGTCGTCCCACCTCCAGCGGGAACTGGCGGAGGCGAGGGAGGAGGCCGCCGGGGCGAAGGACCTGGCGTCGCGGATCGCCGGCCGGCTGGACCTGATGAAGGCCTACGAAGAGAGGAGGAAGAGGATGGGGGAGCTGCGGCGGGAAAAGGAAGAGGCGGAGGCAAGGATCGCCGACCTGGAGAAGTCGGCCGCGGAGGCCGAGTCCTACCTGGGGGAGCTGCGGGACAGGCTGCTGCGGTCGAAGGCGGAGGCCGAACACATGGCACGGGTGCACGAGGAGATCCGGCGGCTGGACGAGGAGCTGCGGAGGGCGCGCGCGGAACTGGCGCAGGCGGAGGCCGGGCTCGCCGCGGCGACGGCCAGGAGAGCTGAGAAGGAGCGGGTGCTGCTGTCGCTGGAAGCAGAGGTGCGGCGGAAGAGGGAGAAGAAGGAGAAGATGGGCGGGCTGAACGAGCTGAAGGCCTGGCTGTCGGAGTATTTCGTGCCCGTGCTGGAGGAGGTGGAGAGGAGGGTGATGGCAGACCTCAACAGGCGGTTCAACCAGCAGTTCCAGAGGTTCTTCTCCGCGCTGATCGACGACCCGGAGATGCGCGTCCGCGTCGACGAGGAGTTCTCCCCCGTCTTCGAAAGGCAGGGCTTCACGCAGGAGTTCGAGGCGCTCAGCGGCGGGGAGAGGACGAGCATGGCGCTTGCCTACAGGCTGGCGCTGAACAGGACCGTCCAGGAGGTGGCCGCGTCCGGCGCGGGGGAGCTGGCCATACTGGACGAGCCGACCGACGGCTTCAGCAAGGAGGAGCTGCACAAGATGCGCGGGCTGCTCGGGGAACTGAACTGCAGGCAGGTCATAATAGTCTCCCACGAGCGGGAGCTGGAGGCGATGGTGGACAGCGTGGTGAAGGTCGAGAAGGTCGACGGCAGGTCGCGCCTTTCGGAGGGATAGGCGCCGTGGGGCCGGAGGACCTGAAGGAGTTCCTAGGGCGGAACTCTATCCGGGCGGAGGTAGTGGAGGTAGAGGAGGGGTGGACGGGGGGGCCGGTGGTGAAGTCCGTCCTGTTCATGGACGAGTCCGGCGGGCCGGTGCTCGTCGTCCTAGAAGTGGGGCGCAAGGTCAGGCAGGGGGAGTTCGCCAGGAGGATAGGCAGGAGGAGGCTCCGCCTGGCCACCAGGGAAGAAGTGCTGGAGGCGACGGGGTACCCCGCCGGCGGCGTCCCGCCCGTGGGCTGCAGGGAGGGGCTCGAAGTGTACGTCGACTCGAAGGTGCTGGCGATGGGGAAGGTGTACGCGGGGGGCGGCTCGGAGAGGCATATGCTTCTGTTCGACCCCGCGCTGCTCGCCGGCTCCTACCCGGGCAGGGTCGTGGACGTCCCCATTTCATAGCATCACGAAGAGACCGACGAGCGTGACGACGACCAGGAATATGATCGCTGCCAGCAGGGCGATCATGAGGGCGCCGCTCCACGAGGAGCCGAAGAGGCCCTTGTAGAGCCACAGGAGGGCGACGAAGGAGGCCGCCACCGCGACGAGCGGCGCGGCGGGGAAGGAGGTCAACGTGACCAGGGAGTACACTGCGAAGAAGACCACGGGCCCCATGAGGGTGCCGACCAGCGACTGCACCATCGACGCCTTCCCTCCGGTGACCGCCTTCGCGGCGAGATAGACGGGCAGGGAGGCCATCATCCAGGCGGCCAGCACGAAGACCATCGCGCCCACCACCGACGACGCCCCGAGCGGCTGGTGCCCGAGCAGTGGCAGGCCGAAGCTCAACACCCATCCCGACGCCGGGCCGGCTAAAAATCCTTATCCGCTTATGGGGGACCGGCGGAGATGCCCTCCCCACTCCTTGAACCTTTCTTCCTTCCAGACGTTGCCCACTTCGTTGTACCCCCTCTCCTCCCAGAAGCCGTCCCTGTATCCCTCGAGCACCTCCACGCCGGCCAGCCACTTTGCCGACTTCCAGCCGTAGAGGGCCGGGATTATCGGCCTGGCGGGATACCCCATCTCCCGGGAGAGCGGTGCTCCGTTCAGCCTTACGGCCACTATCGAGTCGGGGGCCAGGGCGTCCCGGAGCGGGACGGGCGTGGTGTAGCCGTCCAGCGAATGGAACATGACCCACTCGGAGCCGGGGAGCGGGGCGGCCTCCCCTATCAGCTCGCCCAGCCTGACGCCTTCCCATCTGGTCCCCGCCACGCTCCAGCCGGTGACGCAGTGGAAGTCCTTTTCCACGGTGGAGAGGGGGCCCGAAAGGAGCTTCTCGTAGGGGAGGGAGACCTCCCTCCCTACGTTGCCGAAGACGCGGAGCCTGTATCCCTGGACGTCCACGTCGGGGACGCCGAGGCAGGCGTAGTAGATGAACCGTTTTACATACCTCTGCCCCGGGGGGACTTCCTTCTGAGCTTCTTCTGGCATCTGCCGGGCGCAGGACCGACGTCGTAATAATCGTTCCTGCCGAACGCCGGGGGTGTCGTGGAATCGACGGACGCGTTATATCACAGCACCGCAAAGGCCGGCTAGAGAAGCCTCAGATGGAACTCAACGAACAGGTGGACAGGGAGCTGCTCCGAAGGTTCGAGCTGGAGGTGAAGGCCAAGGTCCCCCACTGGTCGGGGGAGGCAGTGTCCAACCCGACGCCGCTGGTCGACCTGGGCAGGGACGTGGCAGAATGCGCCAGGGAGGAGTACGGTATGGACCTCCCGGACGGGGGGCTCACCATCCTCGGCAAGATGGAGTCCGTCATCCTGGGCGGCTCGATAAAGACCAGGCCCGCGGTGAGGATAATGGAGGATGCCATAGCGTCGGGCAGGCTCGGGCGGGGTCGGACGGTGTTCGAGGCGACCTCGGGCAACTTCGGGATAGCGCTCGGGTCCTTCACCCGGCTGGGCCTCGACGTGGTGGCCCTGGTCTCCAGGAGGCTGCAGCAGGGGGTGCTGGACGAGCTCAGGGAGCGCGGTGTGAAGACAATCGACCTGGACGTGGACATCTGCCCTGCGCCCGGCATGGAGGTCGACGGGCCGACGGTGACGGCGCAGAACGTGCGGGAGTCCCTGGGGGCGATCGGGCTGGACCCCCGGCGGTTCGACAAGGTAAGGGGGGAGGCGGAAGGGCTGCTGGCCAGGCAGGACGCGATAGGCCTGGCCAAGCTCCTGGCGGAGGCCTACGGCGGCTTCTGCCCCGAGCAGTATGACAGCGAACTCAACGTGACGGCGCACGAGTCCGTCACTGCCCCGGAACTGGACGGCCAGCTCCGGGCGCTGGGCCATTCGCTCGCCGACTTCGACGTGGTCTGCACCTTCGGCACGGGAGGGACCGCAGGCGGGATCGGCAGGTACGTCCTGAAAAGGTACGGAAGGAAGGGGGTGCACGTGGTCTTCCCCCGCGAAGGACAGGACGTGGCGGGGATCAGGAGCAGGGCGAAGGCCGAGGGGCTGAGGTTCTACGAGCCGGAAGGATACGCCTCTCAGCGGGAGGTCGATTTCGAGTCGGCCAGGCCGCTCATGCGGTTCCTCGCGGGCAGGGGGCACGACATAGGGGAGAGCAGCGCCCTGGCGCTGTACGCCGCCCTCCTGATGGCCGGGGAACGGGAGAGATTGGTGGTGATCCTGCCGGACGGGGGGGAGAAGTACGGGGACACCCTCGGGGACGGGACGGAGGTGCAGCCGGGACAGGTGTCGTCCGACCCCGAGGGGTACGACAGGGTGCTCTGGGTGCACCCCGTCTTTTCGCTCAGGCAGGAAGGGGTCCGTGTCATCGCGTCCGAGCTCGGGCTGGAAGAGAGCAGGATAGGCGCCGTCTCGCCCAAGGAGGTCGAACGCTGCCTCATGACGCAGAGGCTCGGAAGGGAGCTGGAGGGGCTGGCCGGGAGAGGCGGGAAGGTGCTGCTGGTCTGCGTAGCGGGGGGAGCGTCGCTCAGGTTGGCCCGGCTGCTCTCGAGCGGCGGGACCGAGGCGAAGAGCCTCGCGGGGGGCGCGGCTGGGCTGGCCAGGAGGGCCGACGTCCAGCTCGCCGACCTCCTGGCCGTGCAGTGAGGGACGAAAAAAGGTTTTTAATCCGGCGCCGGACAGGGCAGCAAAACTTCGTGATCCTTTTGTCCCCAGCCGATGAAGAAAAGCCACACCTAAAGCAGGTCATAGGGTGGGAGGAGTTCGGCGCCCTTGCCGAAGGCCTGGTGGCCAAGATAAAGGCCGACGGCGGCGCCTTCGACCTGGTGGTGGGGATTGCGAGGGGGGGCGTCCCGCTCTCCATGGTGGTGGCGGACAGGCTGAAGGTGCCCCTGGACTTCATAAACGTGAAGTCGTACGTGGGCGAAGACGCGCGCGGGGAGGTCAGGATACTCTCCACCCTGCTGGAGGACGCCAGGGGCAAGAGCGTCCTGCTGGTGGACGACCTGGTGGACGAGGGAGAGACGATGACGAAGCTCGCCAAGTTCCTCGGCGAAAAGTACGACCTCGCCGGGCTCAAGACGGCCGCGCTCTACGTGAAGCCGTGGAGCGGCTTCCGGCCCGACTACTCGGTCGGCACCACCGAGGCCTGGGTGGTCTTCCCCTGGGAGCACGGGGAGTTCCTGTCGAAATAGACCCGGAATCTGTCAACGATTGTTGCGCAGTATGGCTAATATGATTTATCAGCCGATGTTAAAGGTTAAAGAGACCACCATCATGGCAGGTGATGGGATGTCGGCCCGCGAAAGCTTCGCGACCGAGGTTAGGAACGACATAATCAGGTACAGGGACGCCCTGAAGGGCATCCTGGGGGACGTGTACAGTATAAGGCCGGAGCTCGCCCCCCAGCTTCACGAGCTGATAGCCAAGTGTGACGGCGTGCTCGCCGTGGCCCAGAGGATGGATTCGGGCATGTCCTTGGAGGTGAGGAGACAGATCGGACAGCAGGTGGCGAACCTCAAGACCCTGACCGAAAGGTTCCTCCAGGAGCTGTCCTCCTCCGTCTTCGACGGGCAGGACGAAGAGATGCCCTACAAAGGGGCTGCCGCGTAGAGGATTGTTGGCAGTTAACGGATAACGTATATTTACATACCAGGATAGCTTGGAACGCAGCTACAGCCCGAAAGAAGCGGGGGAGGTGCTCGGGGTGACCACCCACACGATACGGGTCTGGGAGAATCAGGTGCCTCGGGCTCCCGACGGGGAGGAGGAGGGTGCCGGAGATCAGACGCCCGATGGGCATCGCCGAACAGAGGAGAGAGGCTGTCCACGCCAGGGTGTCTTCGCACGGCCAAAGATCGGACCTGGACGGTCAGGTCAAGGTGTTGAAGGGCAGAGCACCCGGAGTGGGCCGTGAGCGGGTGCGCGAAATGCGGCGTGGGCTACGGCAGGGACAGGCTCGCCTCCCGGCGACCCTCTGCCGCGGCCTGCGCCTCTGCGGCCGTCCGTTTGCCGTGAGTGCGGACGCCTCCTGGCTGCAGATGAAAGATGCGTACCTGTATCCTGGCGGCACGCCTGGTGCCGTCAGAGCGGGTGGGACCGATGCCGCCGGCGCTCCGAATGAGAATGTCGTATACGAAAATACACGTTCTTGGCTTAGAAACGGCTAGATCCTTCCTGTAATCTCGGTGAGCCAGCTTTCGAGGGAGCTGGCGCTGCCCTCGTATACCTCCTGTCCTATCTCCACCTTCATCTTCCGGAACCTCACCATCCCCCCCTCCCTGTCGGCCTCGATGGTTACAGTGACGGGCTCCCCGAGCTTGTCCACCACGGCGGGGGAGGACCCCTCGAAGACTATGCTTATCGAGTCCCCGTCGTACCTGACGGAATAGGTGTCCGACCTCTCTTCCATGTACCTGGAGAAGTCTTCGTAGGGTATTTCCAGGTCCAATGCGCGACGGCGCCTCAGGCGAACTCCAGAGCCAGCGACCGGCACACGCTCTCCGGGAGCGTTTTCACCTCGTCGACCGGCCACCGTCCCCCGTTGACTTCGCCCAGCCTCTCCTGGAAGGAGGCCTTGTCTTCTGTCCTGTAGAAGATGCCTATCGGTATCCCGTTCGGGTCGTTCATCGCCTCGTAGGCCTTCTGCTCGTCGTCGGGCTTGTACCCCCTGTCCTCCAGCTTGTAGAACAGCTTCTTCACCTCGTCGTATATGTTGTGCCACGTCACGCACGGGCTGATGGCGTCTATCAGGGCGAAGCCCCTGTGCTTCAGCGCCTCCTGGATCACCAAGGACATGTGCTTCGGGTCGCCCGAGAAGGTCCTGGCCACGAAGGTCCCGCCAGCCCCCAATATCGTCGGGAGTGGCTTGATGGGGTAGATTATGCTCCCCTCGGGGGAGGTCTTTGTCTTCTGGCCGAGCCTGGAAGTGGGAGAAAGCTGGCCCGTCGTCAGGCCGTAGATTTCGTTGTTCATGACTATCAGCTTGATGTCGTCGTTCCTCCGCGCCGCGTGCACCACATGGTTGAACCCTATCCCGTACTCGTCCCCGTCCCCGGCCGCGGCCACGACCGTCAGCCTGGGGTTGGCGCACTTTATCCCTATGGCAACGGGCATCGGCCTGCCGTGCAGGCCGTGGAAGCCGTACGTCCTGATGTAGCCGGGCATGTTGGACGAGCAGCCGATCCCGGAGACCACCACCACCTCGTGGGGCTGCTTCCCGGACTTCAGCAGGGCGTCCTTGAGCGCGGCGAGGACCCCGAAGTCGCCGCACCCCGGGCACCAGTCGGCCCGCGTGTCGCTTTCGAAGAGCTTCGGGTCAAGCAACGGCGTGGACCTCCTTCCTCAGCGACAGGACGTGCTTCTCCACCTCTATCGGGTAGATCGGCTCGCCGTCGTACTTCAGCAGGTAGCTGTCCATCTCGACGCCCGTGTCCCGGGCCAGGAGCTTCGCGAACTGCCCGGTGTAGTTCACCTCGACGTCGACCTTCGTCCTCGCCGTCCGGAGGATCCGGGTCACCTCCACCTCGTTGAGCGGGAAGATGTCGGAGAACTCCAGCGCGTTGACGCTGACGCCCTTCCTGTGCAGCTCCCTTATCGCTTCCCGGGAGGGGTTGGCCGAGCTGCCCCACGTTATTACCGTTATGTCGGCGCCGGACGGCCCGAAGAGCTCCGGGGCCTTCATCTCGCCCTTTATCGCCTCCAGCTTCTTCATCCTCTTTTCCTGCATCCTCTCCCTGAGAGGCGCGGACTCGTTCAGCCCGGCGAGGACGTCGCTCATGTCGTGCCCCCATTCGTCGTGCTCGTCCGTCTTCGCCACGAACATCATGCCTGGGGTGCCCGGAACGGCGCGTGGGGAGACGTTGTCGCTCGTCAGGGCGAACCTCCTGAACCAGAACCCGTTGTGGTCGCCCGGTCCGGGGGCGGAGAGCATCTTGCCGCGGTCTATCCTGAAGTCGAAGTCGAGGTTTTCCACCGTCGAATAGCCCCCGTCGCCTATGGCGTAGTCGAGCAGCACTATGACGGGGACCTGGTAGGTCTCCGCTAGGTTGAACGCCCTTTCGGCCGTGTAGAACGACTCCTCGGCGTTCCTGGGGGCCAGTATGACGCGCGGGAAGTCGTCGTGAGATATGCCGAGCATCATGTTCAGGTCTCCCTGGGACGTCTTGGTCGGGAGGCCCGTGCTCGGCCCGGCGCGCATCACGTCCACCACGACAACCGGTGTCTCGGTCATGGCTGCCTCCCCGAGCGCCTCCTGCATGAGCGAAAAGCCGCCCCCGCTCGTGGCGCACATGGCCCTGGCGCCAGCATAGGCGGCGCCCACCGTAGCGTTCATGACGGAGATTTCGTCCTCGGCCAGGAAGACGGTCAGCCCTAGCTTCCTGGCGTGCGCGGCCATCCAGTGGACGATGGGGCTCGCGGGGGACATCGGGTAGGCCGAATAGAACCTGCATCCTGCGTTCACGGCCCCCATGGATATGGCATAGCCGGCCGTCATGACAGGCTTCGGCGAGGAATAGTCATACTTCAGCTGCCTGACCGGGGGGGCTCCCTGCCTGACGACGTCGTAGCCCTCCTGTGCAGCCTTCACGTTGTTCTCGGAGACGGAGCGGTCCTTCCTGCCGAACTGGTCGGCTATCACCTTGGCAAGGACGTCGAAGTCCACGCCCACGGCCGCGCACAGGGCACCGAGCGCCACCGTGTTCCTCATTATGGGCCTCCTGTCGTGCCTCAGGGCCACCTCGCCGAGCGGGACGCTGAGGTCCCTCACGCCGGCCGGGAGGTCGTGCGCCTTCACCGAGGAAGGGTCGTAGATGACGGCACCTCCGGAGTTCAGCCTTTCATAGTGCTGGTCGTAGGCCAGCTGCGTCAGCGGTATGAGGAAGTCAAGACCGTACCCCATCGAGTACGTCTTCCACGCGGCGGCGTGTACATGGAACCAGACGTGTCCCCCTCGGATCAGGGACTGGTTCCCGTTGTAGGTGGTTATCCAGAGCCCGCTGCGGGAGAGGACGCGCATTATCATTTCGCCCGCGCTTTGGATGCCGTCCCCTGCGGCGGCGCCTATCCTTATCGTCAGCTCGCCTTCTTTACCTTGGTGTGGCATGGCTTGCGATGAGTTGCCCGCGAGACGCTAATATGTCTTTCCCACAGTCCGTCTCCCCGACAGGCATCTGTCGTAGTCGAGGGTCAGGCGACGTCGCGGAGCCCCAGGGCTTCGACCAGCACGCCGCCCCTCGAGCCGAGGACGCGTATCCTCTCCTTCAGGATGTCGACGTCCAGCCCCCTCAGCGCTTCGTCCGATATCTTGCCTTCCGGGGCGACCACCTTCAGCACCTTCCTGAGCAGGTAGACGCTGTCCACCTGGTGGAGCGCGTCCTGGTCGTCGGCGTAGAGCCTCGTCAGGCCCAGCTTCCTGGACTCCAGCTCCAGGACCGACCTGAGGAGCTGGTTGAGCGCCCCCTTCAGGGCGGCCAGGTCGAGGTGCTTGCTCAGCAGAGGCTCGCTCGTTATGAGGACCTTCCCCTGGGGGTCGGAATATTCTGCCGTGATGAAGCTCTCGTTACCCGACCGGGAGTAGACCACGTCGACTGTCGCCTCCGTCTTCGGGTCGGTGAAGGTGGCCATCAGGTGGTTCGTGGCCGCCTCCGCCTTCACGAGGACGTACTGGTCCAGCCTCTCGTAGTCGGGGACCTGCTCCTTCCTGAGCCACGTCTTCGACAGCCTGACGGGCAGCTTCAGGTCCTTCCTGAAGGCGGCCAGCAGGAATTCGCGCCTGAACAGCCTGGTGTCGGACGTGTTGAGCGTGAACTCGTATTCTATCGCGCCTTCGCACCTGTACCTGCTCACTGCGGAGTAGGCGCCCCCCGAAAACTTCAGATTCACCGTCCTGTCGAGCACGGGGAGGGGGGAGGCTGCGAAGAAGGACTCCAGGCTCTTGAAGAACCTGGTCTTCTCGGCAACGGATGTCTGCTCTAGGTCTTCGGCCTCCTTCGCCAGCTTCTTGGCCAGGGAGCTCCTGGTCTGCTCTATCGCTATGGAGGCGAAGGCCATGACGTTCTTGAAGAGCTCCTGCTTCCTTTCTTCCGGGACCTCCGTCATGTTGTCGAAGGCCTGGGATATGTCGGTCGCGAGGCCGTCCAGCTCGTACAGCTGCTTCTGGCCCTTCTCTCTTGTCTCCTTCGCCTTCCTTTCCGCCTCCGCGGCGTTTTCGGAGTATCTGACGGCGTCCACGAGGTTCGTCAATATGAGCCTCAGGACGTCCGCGGTTGAGGACATCCGCCGGCCTGTCTGGAAGGCGGTCACTATTAAAATTAGCCTTCATACCCTCGCGCTGCAGGCCGGGGCGCCCACCTTTGTTTCCTGTGGAACCATGCCTCTTGAAGCAAGACATACCATGAAATTGGTTGGCGGCGGCATATGACGGATACGCTTTTGTAGCCAGCGGTGCTGTTCGCGCCTGTTGAATGACACCGACGACCCGGTGGAGCGGATGCTCAGGCAGGTGGCGCTGGACATAAAGGGGGCGATGCTCCTCGGGGCGTCCGACGAAGCGACCAAGCGCGCGCTGGAGAAGGTCGTCAACGACTCGCACGACGAGCACGTCCAGCACTTCTTCGCCCTCGTCAGGGAAGGCAAAGGGGCGGGCGGGAGGGCCAGCGCGCTGGCGATGGCCCTTGGGGAGATAGTGCTGGCTTCTGTCCTCATAATAGGGGGCCTCATACTGCTCACGCCGCTGGTGGCCGGCATAAGCCAGCCCGAGCAGCTGTACACGTATCTCGTGCAGGCCCTGCTCGCACCCATCGTCACCACGCCCCTCTTCCCCTTCGTCAGGGCCATAGAATTCGGGCTCGCCATAGTGCTGATGCTGGCCGCCATGTATACGCTGCGGCAGGCGGGCGCGTCCTTCCGGAAGGCGGAGCTCGTGATAGAGGCGGGCGGCCGGTGACCCCCAGGGGCTATGAAGGTCGACCCGGGGCGGGCTGCAGCTTCTTCAGGTAGGCCTCCAGCTTCTCCCTGTAGATGCTCCTGGGCGGGTAGCCTATGCTGCACAGGTAGGTGGAGAATTGCACCCTCCTGCCGTCGTCCCCGATCCTGCGTTCCAGCTCCCTGATCTCCTCCCCGACCACGGCGTAGCACGTGGCATACCCGGGCCCCATCCCTTCGTGGGCGGGGAAGAGCTGGAAGTAGACGCTGGCCTCCGGCACGCCTGTGTATCCGTGCGCCCAGCCGACGAACTCCAGGAGGCCCTGCTTGCCCGTGTTGACCCTCACGTCGCCTATCACCCGAAGGAACCTCACGATCCTCCACTTCCGCGTTTCGTATTCGACCTCCATGTTCATCAGGTGCAGGCCGCCGTACCTCTCCATGGCGTCCGCGTACCCCCTCTCCTCTTCGGAGAGCCTCGCCTTCCCCTCCAGCCGCTTAACGCATTCCAGGAACTCCAGCTCCCTGTTGAACGACAGCCCCTCGGTGACAGGCCCCTGGAACGTGGTGGGGAGCTCCTCCAGCGGGTTCAGCTCCTCGACGTATCCGACCGAGCTGTTCGAATGATGGACGCAGTGGCCGTATTCTTCGTGGACTAGCGTGTTGATCAGCGAGGCCACGGACCTGATCGGGTCGCGGTCTGGGTCCGTGGTGATGAAGTAGAGCTGGAAGGGGTGGTCGGTGAAGGAGTCGAAGAAGCCCGCCGCCGCGGTGGGCAGGACCCCCGTCAGGTAGCTGGGCGTCTCTATGACCCTCGTGTCGTATCGCGGGTTGATGTTCGCCACTTCCTTGTCGACCAGGCGCTGGATGACCTGCCTTATCGAATCCGTGGTGGATTTCAGGTCCTCCGGCCTGATGGCGACGCGCGTCCGCAGCCTCTCCTCGACGGCGTCGGGCCCGCAGCCGTAGGCCTCGGCGAGCCTCTTCGTCACGTCCCTGTAGAGCCGCAGCTCCCCGTCCAGCCAGCGGAGCGCGTCCTTCTCCAGGCGCTCTGGTGTTTCATGGTAGTCGTACGATTCCCGGAGCGCCTTCCGGTACGACCTCTGCCTCCCCAGGTCGAAGCCGTGCTTCCTGAACACGTCCCGCACCTCTTCGAACCTGCCCTTCCCGAACCCCTCGACGCCGAAGGACAGGACGAACTTCCTGGCCTTTTCCTTGACCTCTTCACACAGCCCCTTCAGCTCGGCCCCCTTCGCCTCCTTTCCGACCGTGTCCAGTATGTCCATTATGCCGTCCAGGCGGTACATGGTCAGCACCCTCACCCCGATGGGCACCTTCTTCCTTTCGAACCTGGAGCCGGCGGCGTCCAGCGCCTGCGAAGCGTGCGAGAGGAGCGACCGCAGGTGCGCTTCGTCGACCCCCTCCTTGGTGAGGTGGTTGAAGATGGCCCCGACTATCCCTTCGATCAGGGGCTGCGGCTCCTCGAACAGGAGGTCGGCTTCGATGCTGCCGAGGACCTTCCGCTGGAGTTTCGTGGACGCCCTGGCCTTCAGGGCCCTGGCCTCCCGAAGCGCCTTCTTCACGTTGGACTCGCTGGGGACGAAGAGCCTGCCCGCGAATTCGTCCCATCCCGCGGTGTAGGCCGAGGCCGGATAGACGTCCTTCCACAGCTCGATTATCCTTGCGTCGATGCCCTTCATCTTCGCCCGCGTGAAGGCCGGAGATGAAATTTATGCGTTACGCGCCCGCCGGGGGGGCTGAACGCCCGAACAGACCCGGCCGATATCCATCCTGGGCGATCCCCCTCCCGTCCGTGCCTTCGTTCCCTGAGAGCCCGATCGGCGCAGAACGCCGTCTGGACCCGAGGCGATCGCGCCTCCATCTGGCTGGCGGAGCCGAACCGCGCCGGGAGCCTTGCATGATCGAGCGGTCAGTACCTTCAGCCCGAGCTCGTTCTTCTGCGCCCTCCTCCTCGTCGTAGAATACGGGGCGTGGTCGAACCTCCTCTTGACCGTCGATGCGGCCGTCTCCGCCAGGCTCCTCCTGCGGTACCCCTTCTTGCAGGGCTTCCCGATTCGCCTGTCTGTCGCGAGCATCCGCCTTCGAGCCCTGGTCTTCGTTACGTTCTTCTTGACCGGCACGCGCCTGGCTGTCAGGTCGCATATCTAACCAAGCGGCGAAATTACCTTCCGAGTGTGACCGCGCCCAATTCGTTCCCAGATAGCTATTAGAAGCATTTCCCTACAGAAATGATCCAGCGTAGGAATTCTTCGCCGCCAGACTTAAATAAAGTCTTGAGAATTCGGAGAAGTTGCTCATTTGAAGAAGGGTTCTTTTGTTGTTGACTGGCTCCTTGAGGAAAATCAGCCGTCGATAAGGTACCTCACTCTGACTGAACTGCTAGGGAGGACAGAGAAAGACCCCGAGGTAAAGCGTGCCAGGGAGAACATTACGAAGACCGGCTGGGCAAAGGACATACTGGATGAACAAATGCCAAGCGGGTGCTGGGTCCACGAAAAGAGTCTCTTCATGCCGACGTTCCATGCAACTTTTTGGATGCTACTGATTCTGTCCGATCTCGGCCTCACAAAAGAAGACCCGCTGATCGACAGAGCCTGTCAATCATGGATAAAACGCAACGCGTCCAATGATGGCGGGTTCGGCCAGACCGGGCAGAGTGAAGGTCACCTCTGCATCACGGGCAACACGGCTCGCGCTCTGGTCAAGTTCGGATACGCGGATCATCCGAAGGTGAAAAGAGCCTTCGAATGGTTGGTGAAGAGCCAGGCGGAGCTCGGCGGATGGTCTTGCTGGAACTTTGGCAGGCCTCCTCACCGAAAGAGAGATCTCGACTCTTGGGAACCTCTCGGCGCCTTCGCGGTGTACCCTCGCCAGAAATGGACTCGGAGCATGAAACTCGCCTGCGAGAGGGGCGCGGAGTTCTTCCTGGAGAGGGAGCTCCACAAACAGGGGGCTCGCTGGGAGCAGTGGTACCGTTTCCATTATCCCGTCCACTACTACTATGATCTTCTCGTGGGGCTGGATTTCATGACGGCGCTGGGGTATTCCGACGATAAGAGGCTGGGATACGCCATCTCACTGCTCAAGGAAAAGAGAAGCCCAGACGGAAGGTGGAACCTCGACGCTAACCGCCCAGAAGAATCGGCCGCGCTGGCGTCCTGGCGGAAGAAGCACCCCGGTTCAAGGAATATGACTCCGTTTGTTCTTGAGCAACCCGGCCGACCGAGCAAGATGATTACGCTGGTCGCAATGAAAGTCATGTCCCGCCTTGGCGAAGTACGTCGGGACTGAATGACGAACCAAATGGCTTCCTGAGAAATCTCCTGAGCGTAG
>JAKAPW010000050.1 GCA_021811935.1 archaeon
TCCGATCTACTCCTCATGTTCGTATTCGTTGCAGCCATGGGAGACCCTTCACGGCTCTTCGTTGCCCAAGCAGCGGTCGGTTCCTTCTATGGCATAATCCCGTTCCCCGTAATAGCGGGGGCGGGGCTCCTGTCCCTAGGCTGCGTCTTGCTCCTATGGGCCCAAGGGGCGCTGGACTATTGGAGGGAGATTCATGGGAGCGTGACGGACATGTTCAACGCGAAGGCGATTAGGTCGTCCCTGAGGGAAGCCTTCGCCCACACATGGTTCAAGGGCGGCGGCGCAGGGTGCAACTATCCTAGGGAAGAAGCAGGTGCGCGCAGGCTCTACCTGCATTCGATGGTCTTCTTCGGCTTCGGACTCGACCTCCTTTCCACAGTTTCGGCAGCCGTCTACCAAGACATACTGGGCGTTCTGCCGCCATACGGCTACTTCACCGCCCCCGTGCTGCTCGGCACGGTCGGAGGGGTGATGATTGTCGCCGGGACGGTAGGGCTCACGTACCTCAAGGCGAAGAGCGAAAAGCTCCTGACATACAGGGCGACGCTCGACACGGATTACCTCTTCATGCTGCTCCTCGGGTCGGTCGCCTTCACGGGGATGGGCACCCTGGTGCTGAGAGATACGCCATACATGGGTATCGCATTCGCCATACACATGGGGTTCGTCCTGTCCGTGTTCCTGCTGGCACCGTACGGAAAATTCCTTCATTTCGTGTACAGGTACGCGGCGCTCCTGAAGCGGGGGCTGGAAGAAGCAGCCTGACGCAAATTCGGGGATTCAGACACCCAGATATCTTTCCTTCAGCTTGGAGTCGTTCATGAGCTCCTCGCTGGTCCCCGCCGCCACCACCCTGCCGTGCTGCATGACGTAGCCTCTCGACGCATTCTCCAAGGCGACCCTTACATTCTGTTCCACAACCACGAGGGTGAGCTCTTCCCTGCCCTCTCTGATTTTCCTGATCGCCTGGTAGACCGACTTCACCACGATGGGTGCCAGGCCAAGCGACGGTTCGTCCAACATCAGAAGGGATGGCGACTGGATCAGCGAACGCCCCAAAGCGAGCATCTGTTGCTGGCCGCCCGACAGGTTGCCTGCCAAGTCCTTCCGCTTTGCCTTCAGGTCGGGGAAGATGGAATAGACCGTCTCCAGCGAATCTTCCTCCCGCCTCCCGCCGGATGTCGTCCCCGCGGCCACCAAGAGGTTCTTTTCTACAGACAAATATGGGAAGACCCGCCGCCCCTCCGGCACGAGAGAAATGCCCTCCCTCACCCTCCTATGGGCCGGCCACTGCGTGATATCCTTTCCCTTGTATTTTATGCGGCCGGACCTGGCAGGCATCAGCCCGACTATCGTTCGGAGGAGAGTGGTTTTTCCCATGCCGTTCGGCCCCAATATGGTGACCGATTCGCCCTTGTCCACCTTCATGGTTATGGAATCGAGCACCTTCAGCGTGCCATAATACGCGTCTACCGACTCGAGTTCAAGCATCGTCCTCACCGATGTACGCTTTGAGGACCCGGCTGTCGTTCATGATATCCCCCGGCGCCCCCTCGGCCAGCTTGTTACCGTTATCCATCACCATCAATCTGTCAGCGACCTTCGTGATGGCGTAGAGGACGTGCTCTATCAGCAGAATCGTCATCCCCGATTCGTTCAGACGTTTTATTAGTGAGACGAAGTCCGGGATTTCTTCCCCTGTGAGCCCTGCCATCGGTTCGTCCAGCAGAAGCAGCCTCGGGGAAGTAGCTATCGCCTTGGCCACCTCGAGCCTCTTGCGGTCCTGAATGCTCAGGTTCTTGGCCTGCATCCCCGCCGCTCCCCCCAGCCCGACGGTGGCCATCACCTCTTCAGCCTTCGAGCGGGCCTCCCTTATGTTGCGGTGCCGGGTCAACGCTCCGACCACCACGTTGTCAAGTGTGGTGAGGTCGGGGAAGGGCCTCGTGTTCTGGAAGCTTCTGGCGATACCCGCCTGGGCCACCCTGAAGGGCTGCCAGCCCGTGATGTCCTTTCCCTCGAAGCTTATGGAGCCCCCGTCGGGTTTATGGAACCCGGCAACCACGTTGAAGAGCGTGGTCTTGCCAGACCCGTTGGGCCCTATTATGGCGAATACTTCCCCCTTCCCGACGTCGAAGCTGACCGAGTTCAGGGCGGCCACCCCACCGAATTTCTTTGTGATGCCTTTTACCTGCAGCACGTCTCACCCAACACCTCATATGTGTTCCCTGACGTATTTGTACACGCCGCTCGGAGACAATATTATTACAGCCATCAGGAGGACGGCGTAGACGGCAAAGTTGAGCCCCGGGATGGCTGGGAACAGCGTTTCGACCAGAAAGGCGAACCCTTCCAGCATGATGCCCCCGAGCACGGGCGCCCATAGCTCCCTCCCTCCTACTATGGCTATTATGGCGATCTGGATCGACAGCGGGATGCTGGCCGTAGCGGTGGGCGTTATGAAGAGCAGGTACTGCGCATAGAAGGTGCCAATGAGGGCGGTGAGGAACGCGCTGGTGACGAACGCGAGAGCCTTGTATCGTGCCGTGTTGACACCGAGCGCCTTGGCTGCGTCCTCGTCCTCCCTTATGGCGGAAAGGAAATAGCCCGTCTTGGATTTCGATATGGCATAGTTCACGGAGACGGCCAGGAGGAGTATGCCCGCGATGAGATATCCGTAGAAGAGCGGGTTGCCCGACTCCATGTCCGCCAGGCTGTCGGTCAGAGGGAGGACCAGCCCCACGTTGCCATTCGTGATATTTGTGAAGTGTGCGAGAAGCAGCTGCACCACCTGGACGAAAGCGAAGGAGCTCATTACGAAGAACGGTCCCTTCAACCTCAGGGAGGTCAGCCCGAGTAGCAAAGATGTGACAGCTGCCAGTGCGCCGCCCACCCACATCCCGACCCATGGGGAAACGTGGTAGTCCAGGAAGAGTAAGGTGGAGGTGTATGCGCCGACCGCCAGAAAGGCGGAGTTGCCAAAAGACAGCTGCCCCGTCCTCCCCCCCAGTATGTTCCAGGCGCTGCCCAGCGCGGCGTAGTAGTACATCAATATGACGACGGAGAAATATTCCGGCACGGCGACGTATGCCGCCGCCGGCAGGAGCACGAGCCCCATCGCCCAGTAGGCGTTTTCGCCCAGCCTGAGCATTCACTTCACCGTCTTGCCGAACAGGCCCTGCGGCGCCAACACCAATATCAGGATGAACATTATGAAGACTAGGGCGAAACCCAGGTCCTCCGTGACGAAGATGCTGCTTACCGAGAGGACCACGCTGATCAGCGTCCCGCCGACGAATGCCCCCTTGACATCACCAAGCCCCCCGAGAACGACGATCGTGAACATCAGCAGGATAAAGTAGCTGCCCACGGTCGGGAATATTGGGTACAGAGGAGCCAACAGCGAACCGGCCACCGCGGCCAACGCGGCCCCCAACGCGAAACTGACGGCGGTCACCTTCTTTATGTCGGTGCCCATCAGCTGCGCCGCCTCGGGGTCCTGCGCCGTGGCTTGGATCGCCAGGCCCGTGTGGGTCTTGTTTAGGAGAAACCAGAGGAGGCCCGCGAGAAACAAAGAGAAGGCGAATATTATGGCGTTCGGCGCATAGACGCTGACCAATCCGATGTGGAAGGTCGTAGAGGTGTACGACACGGGGACGATTCTATAATTAGACCCCCAGAGTATTTCGGCGGCGTTTGACAAGAATATGGAGAGGGCGACGGTCAAAAATATCTGCGGGACCTCCCCCTGACGTGAGACCCGGGAGAGGAGCTGGGATTGGAAGAAGTACCCGAGCACAAAGAGCACCGCCGCCGACACGGCTATGCTGAAGACAGGGTTGAGGTGGGTGAAGACGACGAACCAGTAGGTGACATACATGCCAAGCATCAGAAATTCACCATGGGCGAAGTTCGGTATCCTCAGGACTCCGAATATCAGCGTAAGGCCGACGCTCATGACCCCATATACTCCGCCGAGCAAGATACCGTTGACCAGCGCTTGCAGGAGTGAAGAAAAGAGAGCGCTCATGCGTCAGCGCGCTCCAAAGGACATGCCTACGGGGCGGAGGAAGGTGGCACTATGCTTGAGCTCGCCAGGTTGAGCGGGTAGACGGCGATGAAAGTCCCATTCTGCCACTCGCCTATGACGGGCTGCGCGTAGACGTTCGCGCCTATAGAGTCGAACGCGATCTGACTCTCGGGGAGAATCAGCGCGCCGCCGGAACTTACCGTTATGCTGTGCAGCTCCGAATTCACGGTCACGGGGCTGGCGCTCCCCGCCGCACTGACCGCATCTGCGATGGTCCATATCGCGGAATAGTAGGAACCGGCCGCCTCCGGCATTTCAAAGCCGTAGGTGGCATTGAATTCCTGCCCCACCGTCAGGGCGATGCCCTTGTTCTCCAGAGGGTTGAACGCGGCGGCAGAGAATATGCCGTTCGTCTGGCTCCCCAGCGCCTGGCCGAACTGCGCCAGAGGGAAGCCGCCGGATCCGCCTATGATCGGCATGTTCAGGCCCGCGGAGCGTAGGCCGCTGACTATCAGCTCCGCGTC
This sequence comes from archaeon, assembly GCA_021811935.1. Lineage (GTDB taxonomy): Archaea > Thermoproteota > Nitrososphaeria > Conexivisphaerales > DTJL01 > JAKAPW01. The sequence continues at coordinate 4,552 of JAKAPW010000050.1, forward strand.
GCTCAGGTAGGAGACTTCGAGTATGACCTGCGGGTCCTTGGCTTGGATGGCGGAGACGACGGGCTGCGCCGAGACGAAACCGCTCAAAGCATATGGCTCGTTCAACACTACGGAGTACTGGGGGTACTGCGTCAGAGCGCTCTGCACCGCCTGGGCAACTCCTGTCCCGTACGCGTCATTCTCGTACACGATGGCGACCCTAGTCAGATTCGACTTGTATTCTGAATTCAGGTAGTTGAGGAAGCCCACCATCGACTGGCCGAAGACGGTGGCGTTGGGGGCGATCCTGAAGCCGTATGTGTAGTTCGACGACGTCGCTATGTTCGAAAACGCCGTGTGGATCAACGGGACTTTATTCTGCTGGAACAGGGGAAGAACGGGTATGGTGAGCCCACTCGCGTACAGCCCGACGGCAGCCGATATGTCATGATGCGTGGACAGGAAGTTGCTGACGACGCTGTATGCGTCGGTGGCGCTGCTCGTGGTATCCACCGGGATTATCGTTATATTCGCGCCTCCGAGAGCCTTTATTCCGCCCTGCTGATTTATGTCCTGCGCGGCCAGTTGTGCCCCATCAAGGCACGTCTTCCCGAAGTATGACAACCCACCGCTCAGCGGAAAGAACGCGGCGACATAGACGGTATGCACCGCGGGCTTCGTGGTATTTGTGTAGTAATAATATCCTCCTGCCGCAACGGCTATAACGATTATTATCGCCAGCGCGGCGAATGTCCTCGCGACGGCCCGAATTCTTCCGAATCGCATCCATGGCGTCCTCTATTTCATACCTATTAAAGCGTTATGGAATAGGATTTTGATGATAATATGTCAATGTTCCGGACGGTCGGCGAGCCGCCAATGATAATTTCAAATAATACCATCGATCATGCAGGTCCATGGGCCCCGTGCGGCTGGGCATGGCGCTGAGGCCGAGCGTATATTCTCCCTCCGAAGCCGTCCGGATAATCTCCTCCTTGGACAGCGTGGACTCTATTTCGAACATATTCCTGCCCGATGTGGCAGGAAGCCCCGACCCGATAGAGGTATCCCTTGCAGGACTTCGAGCCAGCGGTAGGCTGTATGTCGGGACAGGAGTCATACGTATGGTCGAGCACGACCCAAAGACGTTGCTGCGCAGGATAGAGACGATTCAGTCGCTATCGGGGAACAGGTTCGTTCTCGGGGTGGGGACGGGCCGCGCAGGGCCCGACCCTAGGGCCGCCATAGACGAGATGCTGACCAAACTATCCACTCTGAAGTCAGGTCTGGCATCCGAACGGATGCCCAAAACTTACATCGCTACCTTGAAGGCAGGGATAGCGAAGAGGGTCGCCGGTCACTCCGACGGTATCTTGCTGAACTTCTGCCCTGCGGGCTATGCGGCCGAGTTGATCAGAGAGTACAGGAAAGCCTACGTCGGACAGACGGATTTTGCCTGCTATGTAAAGGTCTTCTACTCCCAAAGGAATGGCAGGGCGGAACGCCTTCTGGTGGAGGAGTTCAGACTGTACGATTCCTATCGACAGTATCACTCCATGTTCGAGAGGCAGGGGATGGGAACGGAGATCGCACAGGCTGTCTCCACCCTGTCGTCGGACAGTGTCAAGATACCTGAAGCAATGTTCAGCGTCTGCCTGGCCAATCCGTCGCCAGAGGAATTGAAGGAGCGCATAGACGACATGAGAAAGGCAGGCGTGACCCTCCCCTGCGTTTATCCATATTTTGATGCGGGGGAGGACCCTGACTATAGGGTGAAGACGACGCAGCACATCGCGCAAGAACTTTGATGCGCCTCCGCCCGCTCGACGGACCTCCATCAACTCAAAACCATTAAATAACGTGCCACGGAATCTCATAACAATTTGAAGTTTTCACTGCATTATACGCTCCAATCCAAGGGTTCGTGGAATTCGACGTACCGGGACTTCCTCTCCGAAGCGGCGCTGGCAGAGAGGCTGGGGTTTCACGCCCTTTATGTCGGGGAACACCATTTTGCACCTGACGGCTGGTGTCCGTCACCTGTCACCGCGCTGGCGTCGGCCGCGGCGGTTACGAGCAGGATGAAACTTGGGACCGATATAATCGTGCTGCCGCTGCACGACCCCGTAAGGGTGGCCGAAGACATCGCGGTGCTGGATAACTTCAGCAATGGTAGGTGCATAGTGGGAATCGGCTTGGGATACAGGAGGGAGGAATACGCTGCTTTCGCAACCGACTTCGAAAAGAAAAAGGAGATATACGAAAGCAAGATAGAAACGGTCAAGCGCCTGCTGCAGAAAGAAGCGGTCAGGGTGAACGGCGTCGACGTAAAGGTCTATCCCACACCCGTGCAGGAGCCAAGACCTCCCGTCTGGCTCGCCGCCAAGAGCGATGCGGCGATAAAGTCTGCTCTGGTCCGCGGGGAGGCATGGATCATGGACCCGGTCACTCCGCTTTCGTTGCTCAACAGGAAGATGCGCATGTACAGGGAGGTGGCCAAGAAGACGGGCAAAGAGGTAAGGGATTTCCCGCTAAGGAGGGAATGTTTCGTCAGCAAGGACGAAAGAAAGCTGGAGAAGGCGGAAAGGCTGATACTGGAATCTTACAAGGAAGACTATTACAGCTGGGGCCACCTGATGACTGGCGAAGGGGATCCGGTGGACCCGAAGCTCACCTCGTTCGACGAACTCAGGGAGCCCCTCCTGGAGGAGATGCTGGTGGGAACCCCGCCCGAGGTCGTGGAGAAACTGGAGGCATATCGCGGGTCTCTGGGCGCCACCGAAATGCTCCTCAAGCTGATGTTCCCTGGGATAACACACTCCATGAGAGAAGAATGCATAACGCTCATCGGGCACGACATCGTGCCGGCGTTCCGAGGCGAGGCGTAAGGCAGCACCCGCGCCCGAAATTCCCACCCGACTCGTTAATATACGCGTCGTCTGGACTTTCCCGGCGTGTCGTCGCTGCTCGTCAAAGGCGGAACCGTGGTCACTGCACAAAAACTCCTGCGGGCGGATGTGCTGATACAGGGCGGCCGGATAACCAAGGTGGGCAACGGCCTGCCGGCCGATGGTTCGAACACGGTCGACGCGACCGGACTGTTGGTTCTGCCGGGCGTCATAGACCTGCACGTGCATATGCGCGACCCCGGCATGACAGAAAGGGAGGACTTCGAGACCGGCACCGCGGCCGCAGCGGCCGGTGGAGTCACCACCGTAGCCGAGATGCCGAACACGGTCCCTCCCACGGACTCGGCGGAGCGCCTAGCACAGAAGAGAGAATTGCTCGCCCCCAAAGCACACGTCGACTTCGCGCTCTATGGGTTGCTGACGGATTCTACGCTCGATAGCGTCGGCGAAATGATAGATGCCGGTGCGGCCGCCTTCAAGGCGTTCATCGGCCCTACGACGGGTGACATCGACCCTCCGTCCGACGCCACCGTCTTTGAGGCACTCAGGGCCGCTGGGCAAAGAGGCGTCCCGATAGGTTTCCACGCGGAGGACAGGTCCATGGTAAGCTTCTACACGGAGCGCATGAAGGCTTCGGGACGGGCCGACCATTCGGCGCATTCCGACGCGAGGCCCAGCATATGCGAGGCGTACGCCATAGGCAAGGTGGCCCTTCTGACCAAGGCGTCGGGTGGCCTCTCCTTCATAGTGCATATGAGCACAAAGGAAGGCGTCAGCATTGTAGAGCAGCAGAAAAGGGAAGGGGTCCGAATAATGTGCGAGACCAACCCGCAATATCTTATCATGACGAAGAACGACCACGTGAAGCTCGGCAGCGTGGCCAGGGTCAACCCTCCCCTCCGTGACGAGGAAGACAGAGACGCCCTCTGGAGGGGAATACGCACCGGGGTCGTCGACACGATAGGCTCCGACCATGCGCCGCACCTTGCGAGCGAGAAGAAGAAGGGCGTATGGGAGGCACCATCGGGGATGTTGGGGGTGGAGACACTGCTGCCGCTCATGCTGGACAGGGTGAACGGCGGCCAGACTACCTTGGAGAAGCTGGTCCACCTGATGAGCCAGAGGCCGGCCGAAATCTTCAACCTGCGGCGCAAGGGGGGTATCGAACCCGGCCGTGATGGCGACCTCGCGATAGTGGATATGTCGGAGGAATACATGATAAGGTCGGACGAGCTGCACAGCAAGCAGAAGATAACACCGTTCGACGGGAGGCGTGTGAAGGGGAGGGTGAAATACACCGTGCTGCGAGGGCAGGTGATATACGACGGCAAGGTAGCCGAGCCCGCAGGGCGGTGGGTGCGGCCCGACATGGCCCGCGGGTGAACGTACGACGTGGCTCCGCCGATACTCGGCGACCCTATTCTTCGGTCGGGGCGCGGTAATAGGAATCCGTCACGCTCGTTTCCATTCTTGCCAGCAGGTCGTTGACGGACGAAACCTTCTCGAGTTCTCCGAGCTTCGACCACAGGCCGTTCACGAATTCAGCGTCGAAGACCCCTTCCAACAGCCCTCTGAACTTCTCCTTCAACTCCGCCGAAGAGAGCGGGTCGCGCCAGTCTCCCCTGGGATTCGCGCATTCAGCCCTTTGCACGCACCCGTCCTTCAGCGATATCTCCACGCTTGCGCCCCATTCCGTGGGCAGCCGCCGGTCGAATCTGCGGGACGGGAGCACTTCGACCCTCCGCGCGAGGTTCCGCCACCTGCCAGAGCGGATCCACTCTTCGTCGAAAGTTTCGACGTGTGGGGGCCGGCCGAGCAGGAGGTTGGAAACCAGATAGGGGATGGAGAACTTCGCCGCCAGGGCGTTTTCTGGCGAAGCGTTGGCGAGCGCCGAGGCTTCCGTAAACGTCCGGACGGACACTTTTTCCACCTTGCTCGGAGCCGGGAGCCCCATTCTGCCGATCGCTTCCACGACTGCATGGGCGTATCCACAGCACGCATGCAGCTTGAAATAGTTCTTCTGAAGGAGGTACTCTGTCCCCAGCCCGCTGGTGGGGTCGCCGTTGAGGTGGGACGTGGAGCTGACGGATGGGGCAAGGGAGACCGCCAGCGCGTCGCGGGGACCCGTTATACCTCCCCGCGCCATGATGCTGGAAAGGACGCCCGACATGGATGCGAATCCCGCATAGAAGTTCCTGAGCAACGCGCCCTCGAACGCCGAGTTCCAGCTGGTGGAATGGGACATATTTGCCGCTATCCTCATGGAGTTCACTATGTGAGGGCGTCTTGCACCGGGGGCGGCCAGCGTCGCGGCCACGGCGGCTCCCACCGCAGCCCACGTGCCGTGGGTATGGAGGCCCGCCCTGAGGGGCTTGACGGCACCGCCGACCCGCGACCCCACCTCGTAGCCTATCAGGAAGGACCTCGCCAGTTCCTCCCCACCTATGTCGTGTTGCTGACCCACAGCCAGCGCCGCCGGGAACCCTTGGACCGACATATGTGAACCGGAGACGCGGCTCCCCTCGTCGAGCTCCAGAACCGTCCCGGCGGAAGAATTCATGAACGCAGCATGGGGGGCGGAGGACTTCAAGGACGTAGAAACTAGGCTCGATTCCCCGTCCTTCTGGCTCATCCTTCGGGCAAGGCGCCTGACGTACGGCGTCCTGTACCCTCTGATGATGACGGCAAGCGTGTCGGCCAGTATCAGCTTCGCATGGCGCCTGACCTCGACCGGGATGTCAGAATATTCGGTTTCGACGGCGAAGTCTGCGAATTTCTCCTCATATGACTTGCCCATGCCTGGAAATCGGACGGGACGCCAGTTAAATATTTTAACCGAACCTCACGGAACCACCATCCGGAGCAATGAGTCTTCCCAAGGTCGCAATCATATCATTGGGAGGGACCATCTCGTCATTGGGCGCGAGGGGGGTAGCGCCGAAGCTCACCGCCAAGGAGCTCGTCGAAGAGCTCGG
>JAKAPW010000004.1 GCA_021811935.1 archaeon
GACGGTAAAAGGATTGCTGACGTCCGGGGCGCGTCAGATGAACCTGGCGTCCCTCTTCTTCCCGGTGTAGTCCATGTAGACCACGACCTCTTCGGTGAAGAACTCGATGGCGCGCCTCCCCTGCTCCCTGATCCCCAGCCCCGACTGCTTGAGCCCGCCGAAGGGGACGTGCGCCTCTCCTCCCAGCGTCGGGCTGTTTATGTGCAGCATCCCCGCCTCCGCCTCCTCCGCGTACTTCATCGCCTTCGCCAGGTCGGAGGTGTAGATGGAGCCCGAAAGCCCGAATAGGGAGTCGTTGGCCAGCTTCATCGCTTCGTCCATGTCCTCCGCCTCCAGCACCGCGAGGACGGGGCCGAATATCTCCTGCTGCGCTATGCTCATGCCCGGCTCGACGCCGTCGAATATGGTCGGCTCCACGTAGAAGCCGCCGTCGAAGTGGCCGCCGGCCATCCTCCTGCCGCCCGCGACGAGGCGCGCCCCCTCCTTCCGGGCCAGAGCGATGTGGCCCATCACCTTGTCCAGCTGCTCGCGGCTGGAGAGCGGTCCGACGTCCGTCCGGGCGTCCAGCCCCGGCCCGACCTTCAGGGAGGTCGTCCTCGCGGCCAGCTTCTCCATGAACGGCCCCTTCGCCCCCTTCAGCACGACCACCCTGCTCGTGGCGGTGCACCTCTGCCCCGAGCTCCCGAAGGCCCCCTGGACCACCCCTTCCACAGCGAGGTCGAGGTCGGCGTCCTCGGCCACGACCACCGCGTTCTTTCCGCCCATCTCGCACTGCACCTTCTTCAGCGTCCCAGAGGCGGCCCCGTATATCCACCTCCCCGTCTCCGTGGAGCCGGTGAACGAAATGGCCCTGACGGACGGGTTCGTGGCGAGCTCCTTCCCCACCGTCGCGCCTGGGCCGGTCACCATGTTCAGCACCCCGGCGGGGAGCCCGGCGTCGACGAACACCTTCACCAGGGCTATCGCGGTGAGCGGCGTCGACGAAGCCGGCTTGAACACGACGGTGTTCCCGCTCACCAGGGCGGGGGCCACCTTCCAGACAGGGATGGCGAGCGGGAAGTTCCACGGGGTGATCACGGCCGTCACCCCGAGTGGCCTCCTCTGGGTGTAGATCAGGGTCTTCGGCAGCTCCGAGGGTATGGTGTCGCCCAGCAGCCGCCTGCCCTCCCCGGCCGTGAATTCGAGCACGTTCAGGGCCCTCTTGACCTCCCCGCGCGCGTCCGCGATGGGCTTCCCCTCCTCCTTCGTTATGGTGCGGGCGAACTCCTCCACCCTTTCCTTCATCAGACTCCAGGCCCTGAACAGGGCCTGCCCCCTCTGCGGCGCCGGGGTGGACCTCCACGCCGCGAACGCCTCCTGCGCCGCCGCTATCGCCGCGCGGGCGTCCTCCACGCCGGAACCCTGGAAGCGGCCTATGGCCTCCGACGCGTCGGCAGGGTCGTGCAACTCATAGGTCTCGCCCGCCGCCGACGGCACCCATCTGCCGCCGACGAAGTTGTGGAACGTCTCCACGTGGCTCTGCATGGCTTTTGTGATGGGCCGGGGCCGGTATTAAACCCCCCGCAGGTCAGAACCTGATCACCGTCTTGATGTCTTCCTCGGACGGCGAATAGGCCTTCTGGTACTGCCCCTGCTCTATCACGGAGGTGAGCATGGAGTTCAGGACGCCCGGATACGCCTTCTTGACCCGCGCGAAGTCCTGGACGCCCATCTCGAAGTATTTCCTGTTGGCGTTGACGGAGCCGAAGAGGACCCTGTTCCCCAGCACCAGGTCGGTGTACGCCCTTCCGGCGTCGAAGGTTTCCTGCCTGCTGCCGTATATCCCGAGCAGGCACATGACGCCGTTCGGGTTGAGCAGCCGCTGCGCCTGGACGGCCACCTCGGGGACGCCCGTGTCCTCCATTATGACGTCGAAGCTGCCGAGCTCTTCCAGCTTCGTCTCCCTGGCGTTCACGTAGGTCGCCCCCGCCCTCTGGGCGAGCTTCGCCTTCAGGCTCTCCTGGCTCCTGGTGGCCACCACGTCCACCTCCAGCCCCCTCACCCTCAGGAGGAAGCATGTGAGGAGGCCGAGCGGGCCTGCGCCGAGCACCAGCGCCCTTCTTGGCTGCCACACCAGCCTCTCCTGTATCTTCATGGTCTGGAAGACGCCCTTCTCGGCTATGCTCATGGGCTCCAGCAGCACGGCGATGTCCTTCAGCTCCTCCGGGATGCGGACCAGGAAGCCGGCGTCGGAGACGGCGAGCTCGGAGGCGAAGCCGTGCAGCCCCTTGATGCCGTGCTCCATGTAGCCCCCCTGGGTGCACATGTCCGACTCGCCCCGCGCGCAGTTGGCGCAGCCGTCCGGCCGGCGGACGGTGGGCACCACCAGGTCGCCCCTTCCCACCTCCGTGCCGTCGTCCGGGGCCTCCTCGACGCGGGACAGGCATTCGTGGGCGGCCACGAGGTAGTCGGACCCGTGGGGCGCTTCGCCGTATATCCCGTCGTTTATGTCGAGGTCTGTGCGGTCGAACCCGACCATCAGCGGCTTGAGCAGCGCCTGGCGGCCCTCCCGCTCCGGGGGAGGCACGTCCTCCATCCTGACGCTCCCCTTCTTCTCCGGGGTGACGAGTATGGCCTTCATATGACTCCATGCGGGCGGCGGGCGTGCCCTAATTACTTTTGGAAGCTTTTAACCGGGGGACGCGCGACCGTCGACGGTTGGCGCCCGACGACCTTCCCGTCAAGGTGCGCGTCGAGGGGGCTATCAGGCGGAGCCCTCTGGCGAAAGACGCAGTGCTCTCCCTGGGGAGCTTCCTGCGTGCCGCGGACCCGGCCGCGATGCTGCGCCGCAGGGTGAAGGTGAAGGGAGGCCGCCTCTTCGTCGGCAGGGAGAGCTTCGGGATGCCCGGAAGGGTCCTCGTCGTAGGGGGAGGAAAGGCAGGGGCGCGCATGGCGCTGGGGCTTGAGGGGCTGCTCGGGGACAGGATAACGGCCGGGATAGTCAACGTGCCGGACGGCCCCTGGCGCGAGGGGAGGCGCGTCAGGCTGAACCCGGCGAGGCACCCCGTGCCCGACGGGAGGGGGGTGGAAGGCGTGAAGTCGATGCTGCGGCTCGTGGGCAGGCCCGACCCCGACGACCTTGTGATATGCCTGATCTCGGGCGGGGGGTCTTCGCTCATGCCGATGCCCGCCGCGGGAGTCGGCCTGTCGGACAAGCGCGAGGTGACGGAGCTGCTGCTGAAGAGCGGCGCCGACATACAGGAGACAAACGCGGTCAGGAAGCACATATCCGGGATAAAGGGAGGGAGGCTGGCCCAGCGCCTGTACCCCGCCACGGTGGTCTCCCTCATCATCTCGGACGTCGTGGGGGACAGGCTGGACACGGTCGCATCGGGCCCGACCGTGCCGGACGGAAGCACGCTCTCCGACGTGGCCGCCGTCTTCGACAGGTACTCGCTCTGGGAGAAGGTGCCCGCCTCCGTCAGGAAGCTGGTCCTCGGCGGGTCGGGGGGCGAGACACCCAAGCCTGGGGCGGAGTTCTTCGGCCGCGTCCACAACTTCCTGCTGGGGGGCAACGCGGAAGCCTGCTCCGCGGCCGCGAAGACGCTGAAGAGGCGAGGGTACGACGCGCTCGTCCTTTCCACGCAGATGAAAGGGGAAGCCAGGCTGGTGGGGTCGGCGCTGGGCCGTTCCCTGAAGTCCAGGACGGGCAGGCCCGCGGCGCTGGTGGCCGGCGGCGAAACGACTGTGAAGGTCAGAGGCAGGGGGACCGGGGGCAGGAACCAGGAGCTGGCCCTGGCCGCCGCCATCGCACTGCAGGGGACGGACGGGGCGGTCCTGGCCTCGATGGGCTCCGACGGGATAGACGGACCCACCGACGCGGCCGGGGCGCTGGTCGACGGCGGGACGGTGGCCAGGGGGCGGCGGCGGGGGATGGACGCCGTGGCGTCGCTCGACGACAACGACTCGCATGCCTTCTTCAAGAGGGTGGGGGGGCTGATACTCACCGGCCCGACGGGGACGAACGTGAACGACGTGGTCGTGGCACTGACCCGGCCCCCTTCAGCTCGACTGCGAAGAGGAGCTCCCCCGACTGTCCGGAGAGCCTGACGTCGTCGCAGACCATCACGAGCTTCTCCCCCTTCCCGACCGGCCACTGGCTCCTGAGATTCCTTATGCATCTGGCCATGAGCTCCGTTATCCCGTCGCCCCCGTCCACCACGGTCGGGTAGACCCCCCACACCACATTCAGCTTCCTGGATTGCCTTTCATCCTGCGTGAAGGCGATTATCGGAATGCGGGGCCTGAACTTTGACAGTCTGGTGGCCATGGTCAGCGAGTTCGTGAGGGAGAGCAGGAATCCGGCGCCTACGCTCCTGGAAAGCATGTACGCCGCCTCGCTGAGCGAATCCTTGACGTCCTCGGATGCGGCGGGCGCCGGTTGCCTTCCCACCATCCTTTCTTCCGTCGTCACGGAGACCCTGTGGAGCACCTCCACGCATTCGACTGGGAACGCCCCCACGGCCGTCTCTTCCGAAAGCATCAGTGCGTCGGTGCCGTCGAGTATGGCGTTCGCTATGTCAGTGACTTCGGCCCTCGTCGGTGTCGGATTCTTCACCATCGATTCGAGTATCTGCGTGGCGGTGATCACAGGCACGCCCTCCGCGTTGCAGTCCGAGATTATCGCCTTCTGCATCATGGGTATCTTCTCGACGGGATTTTCGACCCCCAGGTCTCCGCGGGCGACCATCACCATGTCGGAGACCCGAACTATCGACTTCAGGTCGTCCACTGCCTCCTTCTTTTCGATCTTGGCCACGATGACCGGGTCGCGTCCCTTCTTCCGGGTGAAGTCCCTGACCTGCATCACGTCCAGGTGGGAACGGACGAACGACACGGCCACCAGGTCCACGCCGTTCTCCATGCCGAACTCCAGGAAGCGTTCGTCCTGCTCGGTGAAGGCCCTGAACCCCTGCTTCAGCCTGGGCACGTTCACCCCTTTTCCGGAGAGGAGGTGCCCTCCGGTGACGCACCGGCAGGATATCCCTTCCTCCCCCGCCTTCAACACCTTCAGCCTGATCGTCCCGTCCGCCAGGTAGATGCTGCTGCCGGGGGAGACGTACCTGCCCAGCCCCCTGTAGCCGATGGGGATGACGTCCCCTTCCCCCTCGCCTTCGCCCACGAGCGTCACGACAGAGCCCTCGCGCAGGTCGAGTTCCTTCTTCAGCCTGCCGACGCGTATCTTGGGGCCCGGCAGGTCCTGCATTATCGCCGTCTGCCTTTCCAGGCGGGCCGACGCCTTCCTGACGGCGGAGATGACCTTTGCGTGCCGGTCCAGGTCTCCGTGCGAGAAGTTCAGGCGGGCGCAGTCCATTCCTGCCCTGATCAGCCTCTCCACCATTTCGTCGGATTCCGAAGCCGGCCCTATGGTGCAGACTATCTTGGTCCTCCTGAGCCGTCCCTGCTCGGGCCTTCTCATACTGGCCATGCATCTAACCGGAGATATAACGTCTTTCCCGCGTCTCGGTGGGGCATGGTTGTCCTTCCCAGTTCGTGGGCGGCCTTTGAAATGGTTATACCTGCGCCGGCCGCTGCCGTGGCTTGTCTTTGGTCCCATCGTGCTCTGGCCGTTGTCGATAGCACACATATCGTTTACTCCAGCCCACTGACCAAGACACGCCATGAGAGCCTTGGCCCCTTCGCACGTAGACCATCGAGCCGCCATTCATGGTCAACTGCGTCTTCATGGTGTGTTTTTTTCTTCTTGCCAGAGCAGTGAGTCTTCCTCTTCCTGCCGTCCTTTGGCCCTGGAATTTCCTATTTTATGGAACCTGCTAACGCCTCAAGGCCCGATAAGCACTGTTCGGCGCTTTCCCCGGATACGGGAAGGAGAAAGGCCACGCTCTCAGCACTTTTTTCTCCTAGACTACCCTGCGAAATGATTTCTGGATAAGAGAAGTGGGATGTGGAGAACCAAGGGATGGAGAAGGGGGGGTGACACATGTTACTTGGTTCTCCAGTGGAGAAGTGGGATGCTAATCAGTAAGCCTTATAGGCTACTTCGCCGTTAATATGCGCTTGTCTTGGAAGTCAAGACCATAAGCACGAATCTGTTCGGCCGTCTTGACAGGCTCCCGTTCTCCTCCTTCCACAGGAAGGTGATCCTCATACTGAGCGCGGCATACTTCTTGGACGGATTGGAGAGTACGCTGTATGGAGGGGTTCTGGGAACCGTTTCCTCAGCCTTCAAGATAACCGCTCTTGAATCCACACTGGGTCTCGTCCTGTTCCTGGTCGGCGCGGGCGCCGGCGCCATCATATTCGGGAACCTGGCCGACGTGCTGGGCAGAAGAAGGCTGTTCATGACCACCGTCGTGCTCTACGGCATCTTCACCGCCCTGTCCGCCACGGCCTTCAACTTCGCCAGCCTTGCCTTGTGGAGGACTCTGACGGGGATAGGCATAGGCGGAGAATACGGAGCCGTCAACAGCGCGCTGCAGGAATACCTTCCCGCCAAGCAGAGGGGGAAGTGGCTGGGCGTGATGATAGGGGCGGGCTGGGACACAGGAACCGTCGTAGCCTCCTTGGTCGGCTTCCTCGCGCTGTCCTCCCTTCCGCCCGCCCTGGGCTGGAGAATAGCGTTCCTAGTCGGCGCGGTCCTGGCGATCTTCATACTCCTGATCAGAAGGACTATCCCGGAGTCTCCGAGGTGGCTCCTCCTGCACGGCAGGCAGGAAGAAGCGGAACGCATAGTTTCTACCATAGAGCAGCGGGTCATGCGGGAGAAAGGGCTCTCGAAGCTGCCTGACATCCCCGTTTCGGAGGTGACGGAGAGCAGGCTCGGCTGGAAGACCACCTTCTCCAAGGCGTTCACGCTGTATCCTCGCCGGACGATCGCGTCGATAATCCTCAACTTCTGTGAGACATGGCCCTACTACACCGCGTTCACCCTGATCCCCACGCTGTTCATCCTGCTGAAGGTGACAGGTTCCTCCATACCTCTCTTCCTGATCCCTATCACGGCAGTGGGTGCCACGGGGGCGCTCGTCATACCGTGGATTTCGGACAGCATAGGAAGGAGACCCAGCGCGGTTCTGTCCTATGGCCTTGGCGGGATCATGGGTTTCGTGATCGCCTACATGGGATATGCCGGCGCCCTAACGCTTCCCGTCCTGGTCGCGTTGCTGGCGGTCACCTACTTCTTCGTCTTCGCCGCGGCCGACATATTGTACGTGATGATACCCGAGAGCTTCCCGACCCAGGTCCGTGCTTCATCGGTGGGGACGGCCGTCTCTATCGGCAGGCTCGGCGGGATAATAGGTGCCTTCGTCAACCCCCTCGTCCTGTTGACCTTCAAACCGCTGTCTTATGGGATCCTGGTGTCGTTCTCCCTGATGGCGGTCGTCATGATAATCGGCGCCGTGGGGGGCGTCCTGCTCGGGGTCGAAGGCAAGGGGAAGCGGCTGGAAGAGCTGTCGGAGTACAGGGAATGACAGCGGGCCGGCAGGCCGCCTTCCTGGCGGGCACGCCAGCCCGGTGAAGCCTGGCCCTGGCCTCAGAACTCCTTCCACGTCCCCTTCACGACCCAGACCGGCTCCTCCGGGTCGAAGTATTCCTGCCCCTCCACCCTGTGTTCCTCCAGCACCCTTTCGTCCACGTCGACTCCCAGACCGGGGCGGTCCGGGGCGGAGGAATGGCCGCCGACCACTGGCGTGCCGTCGCGTATCAGCTCCCTCTTCCATTGGGGGAAGCAGTCGTAGAAGGACTCCTGGACCAGGAAGTTGGGGATGCAGGCGTCGACCTGCAGCGTGGCCGCGTTCTGGATGGGGCCGAAGGCGTTGTGGAAGGCCATCTCCACTCCGAACGCCTCGGCGACCGCCGCGACCTTGCGCGCCTGGGTGACGCCGCCTATGTTCGTTATGTCAGCCTGGAGGAAGTCTGCGAGGCCGTCCCGCAGGGCCTGCAGCGCCTGCTCCTTCGTGAGCAGCCTCTCGCCCAGCGCCACCCTCAGGCGGGTGGCCGACCTGTACTTCTTCATCCCTTCGACGTTCTCCGGATGGACCGGCTCCTCCATGAAGAGCGGGTCGAACTCCTCGAGGGCATTCGCCGCCGCGATGGCGGAGTTCGGGTCGAAGCGCCCATGGTGCTCGATGAGGAGGTCCACCCTGCCGCCGGTGGCGTCCCTGACTGCCTTCACCCTGGCGTGCGCCTGTTCCAGCCCCGCCCGGTCGATGGAGTCGTAGTGGCTCCCGAACGGGTCGAACTTCAGGGCGGTGTAGCCCATCCCCGCATACTTCTTCGCCCTCCCGCCGAAGTCCTCCGGGGAGACGCAGCCGTCGTACCATCCGTTCGCATAGAGCCGTATCCTGTCCCGGAAAGTCCCGCCCATGAGCTTGTGTATGGGCGCGCCGTAGTGCTTGCCCATGATGTCCCAGCAGGCGATGTCGAACGCGCTCACCGCGGTGGTCGACTCGAAGGAGACGGGGAGATAGAAGTCGTGCCTGTGCCACTCGTGCCAGTTCCTTTCGACGTCCAGCGGGTCCTTCCCCCTGTAGACCCTGGCCACCTCGTGCAGCGACTGGATGACAGGCTGGACGCGGAGGGTGGGGACGGCCTCCCCCCACCCCACCAGCCCGTCGGATGTGGTGAGCCTGAGCAGGATGGAGTTCCCCGCCCACGTGGCCCCGCCGGCCGACGCGGGCTCTCCGACCTGAAAGACCTCCGCTTCTATTATCTTCATGTCGCAGGTTAGGGCACCTTCACCCTAAAAAGGGCTTGGGCGAAACGTCACCGCGGTTGATGGTTGATATTTATTATACCCATCTGATAGACCCGCAGAGGAATGGAGAGCGAGAACATGGTGGTCGGAAGGGGGCAGGGCGAGCCCTCCGGTGGGGACAGGATAAGGAGCGTCAGGGGAAGGCAGGTGCTCGACTCCAGGGGGAACCCCACGGTCGAGGTGGACGTCGTCCTGGAGTCCGGGGCCTTCGGCAGGGGGGCGGTCCCCTCGGGGGCCTCGACCGGCGCGCACGAGGCGCTGGAGCTGAGGGACGGCGACCCCGGGTCCTTCGGGGGGATGGGGGTCACGAAGGCCGTGAGGAACGTCAACCAGAGGCTCGCACCCGAGCTGGTCGGCATGAGCTGCCTCAGGCAGCACGAAATCGACAGGCTCATGATAGAGATGGACGGGACGCCCAACAAGCAGAGGCTGGGCGCAAACGCGATACTGGGCGTCTCGATGGCTGCGGCCAGGGCGGCCGCGGCCCACCTCAGGGTGCCGCTGTACAGGCACCTAAGGGCGGACGCGAGGTACGCCCTCCCCCTGCCCATGATGAACATAGTGAACGGAGGGAAGCACGCCGGGAACGGCCTGGCGGTGCAGGAGTTCCTTGTCGAGCCTGTCTCCGCGTCCGGCTATTCCGAGGCGCTGCGGATGGGGGACGAGGTCTACCATTCGCTCAAGGGCGTCCTGAGGGAGAAGTACGGGGCCTCCGCCACCAACGTCGGCGACGAAGGGGGCTACGCCCCCCCTCTGTCCAGGACGGAGGAGGCCCTGGACGCGGTGGTCCTGGCCGTGAAGAGGGCCGGCTATCAGGAGTCGGACGTCGCGCTGGGGATCGACGCGGCCGCCTCCGGCTTCTTCGACGGGGAGGCGTACTCCATAGACGGGGGGAGGCTCTCCCCCAGGCAGCTGGAGGATTATTACGTGAAGCTGATCGATTCGTACCCGATAAAGACGGTGGAGGATCCCTTCCACGAAGACTCGTACGAAGACTTCGCGGCTATGACCAGGCGGGTGGGCTCGAGGGTGAAGATAATAGGGGACGACATCTACGTGACCAACCACGCCAGGATAAAGAAGGGAGTCGACGAGCGCACCACGAACGCGGTCCTGATCAAGCTGAACCAGGTGGGGACCGTGACGGAAACGCTGCACGCCGTCAGGACGGCCGTCGAAGGGAGATGGATGGTCGTCGTCTCCCACCGCTCGGGGGAGACGGAGGACACGTTCATATCCCACCTCGCCACGGCGGTGGGCAGCACCTTCATCAAGACGGGTGCGCCGGCAAGGGGGGAGAGGGTGGCCAAATACAACGAACTGCTCAGGATGGAGGAGGAGCTGGGCGCCGCGCTGTCACGCCCCTCCTTCGACTGAGCCGCCGGTCAGGCCGGCCTCGTCCATCAGCCGCTTCACCCGGGCCCTCTCTTCGTCCGTCAGGCGGTACAGCTCGTTCTTGACGTTCCCCACGGGCATGCCGACGAGCCGCATCGCCTCCTTCAGCCCGGCCGGGAAATGGCCGACCCCCTCGGCTTCGATGGCGGGGAGCAGGCGCACCTGGGCCTTCCTGGCCGCCTCGGCGTCACCCTTCACGAATTCGTCGTAAATGCTGGCCGCCGTCCTGGGCGCGAGGTTCGCCACCCCGATTATGGCCCCGCTCCCTCCGAACTCGAGGTTGGTCCAGGCCATGGCGTCCGAGCCCGTGAATATCGATATCCTCCCCTTTGCCGCCTCGATGAACTTCAGGAGGTTGAAGAGGTTGTACTCGGTGTACTTCATCCCGACTATGGCCCCCTCTGCCGAGAGCCTGGCGACCACCTCCGGGGAGACGAAGTCGTGCGTCCATTCGGGTATGTTGTAGACCATCAGGGGGAGCGCGATCCTGCGATGGAGCTCGGCGTAGTACCTGTAGATGCCTTCCTGGTCGGTCGTGTAATAGTACGGGGGTGTGGCGATCACTGCGTCCGCCCCCGCGTCCTCGGCGAGCCCCGCCAGGGCGACCGAGTCCGCCAGGCTCGTGTCGGATATTCCGACCACGACCGGCACCCTCCCCGCGGCCCCGGCGACCACGGTCTCCATGACTGTCTTCTTCTCTTCCCTCGTAAGGAGCGCGAACTCCCCCGACGTGCCCAGCGGGAGGAGGCCGTCGATCCCTCCCTCGACCAGGTGGTCGACCAGCGTCCGGAGCCTTCCGACGTCGACCGAGCCGCCCGCGTCGAGCGGGGTGGGCATCGGAGACCAGATCCCGCCGAACCTGCCCCGCTTCACGCCTGCGCCTCCAGGGGGTACGCGAGCGCCCGCGCAGGAGACCCGTCGCAGCCCCCGAGCCTGAGGGGGAGGCAGACAAGCAGCGCCCTCCTTCCGGCCAGGCCGCGCAGGCCGCTTCCGAGCGACTCGATGATCGGTACGCCGTTGCCCAGGAGTGTCTTGTGCGTCGCGTGGTCCGACCCGTACCTGTCTATGCTCATGTAGTCTATTCCCACGGCCCTGGCCCCCCGGCGCACGAGCAGCATGGCGGCGTCGTTCCCGAGGCACGTGAAGTTCGTCCTGGCCCATTCTTCGTCCCAGTGGAGGCTCATCCCGGTGTAGAGCAGCACGATGTCGCCCTTCCTGACCTCCCCCAGGTGGGGCTCGAGGTCCTTCGGCGATATTTCGGTGCCTGGCTCGAGGGCGGACAGGTCGAGCACGGCGGCCTCCCCGACGAACTGCTCCGGCGGAAGCCGGTCGACAGGCAGGCCGTCCCGCACGAAGTGGAGGGGGGCGTCGACGTGGGTCCCCGTGTGCACGCCCATCTCGACCTTCGACAGGTTCACGCCGTCCGAAGACAGCTCCTTAACCCTGACGACCCTGGGCGCGGGGTCGCCCACGTAGGCGGTCATCCCCTCGCGTATCGTATGAGTAAGGTCCACCGCTCCGCCGAGTTTGATGTCCAAGACGGACCGGCAGGCGTCAGCCCCTGTTAATCTCCTTTGTGTCCAAACCGTACGTCTTGGCCCACATGGCGGAGGCGAGCCTGCCGCTGCGCGTGAAGCTGTCCAGGCTGTCCCTGGCCCTCTCCCTCCTCTCCTGGTGCCCCTTCAGGAAGCGGGTGACCTTCTCTATGAGCACCTCCTTCATTTCGCCGCTCAGCAGCTTCCCGGAGACGTAGTCGTCGTGGAGCTTCTTCAGCTTCGCGTCATCCCCTTCGAAGAACATCTGCAGCCAGAGGTAGGGGACGTCGACGTCCGGGTCGCCTCCCAGCCTCCTGTGTTCCTCTATGGTCGCCCTTCCGCCGCTGAAGGCGTTCTTCCATATCTTCTGCCTGACCTGCTCGGGGGTGTCGGAGAGGTAGATGGCCGTCTCCGGCATGGACGCGCTCATCTTGCCCGCCACGCCGGTCAGGGGCGGGAGGAACTTGCTGTGGAGGGCTGCCGCCTTCCTGTAGCCGAGAGACTCCGCTATGTCCCTCTGTACCCTCCAGAAGGGGTCCTGGTCTATCGCGCACGGTATGAGGCAGCGGGAGTCCTCGAAGAGGCTGGGGACGACCTGGACCGCCGGGTAGAAGGCGAAGCCTATGTTCGTTTCTCCTGTGAACCCGAACACCGCCCTGACCACGCTGAAGTTCACCTTCCTCGCCACCTTCACAGCGAGCCTGTAGATGTTCCCGATGTACTCCGTGTCCTGGAAGATGAAGGTCCTGTCCGGGTCGAAGCCCGCGGCCGCTATGTCTAGTGCGTTCTCCTTCGCCCACCTGTTCGTCTCCTCCAGGGTCGGGCTCTTCTCCTCCAGGAACTTCTCGTCGTCGGTCAGCTGGACGTAGGTGTTGACCCCGAACCTCTTCTGCAGCCAGCTGGTGAGGTAGAACTGTATTATGTGGCCTATGTGCATGGGGCCGCTCGGCCCCCTGCCAGTGTACAGGAAGAACTTCTTTCCCGCCTCGTAGTCCTTCAGCACCAGGTCCAGGTCGCGGTGGGAATAGTAGACGCCCCTTTCTATCGCCAAGTGCTTCTCTCCCGCCAGGGCCGAGAACTTGCGGCCGAGCTCCTCCGTCAGGGGCTGCGTCCCGAAGTCCCTGATCAGCCTGGCGTAGTCCACCACGCCGCTGACCTCCCATGGGGTCACGGAGAAGTCTTTGTCGGTCAATTATGCCGGAGCCCTCTCGGGAGTGCAATATAATGTATCTTGTTGGCGCCGGCCACGCGCGTCGCGTTCCGTCAACGCACAAGCGTGGGAGGGGAGACCTGCTCCGGCTCCCAGTCCTGAAGCTTGCCCGAAAGGAACGATTCGTAGCCCGACAGGTCAAGAAGCCCGTGCCCCGAGTGGTTGAACGCCAGCACCTTCTTCTCGCCCGTCTTCTTGCACCTCAGCGCCTCGTCTATGACGAACCTTATCTCGTGCGCGGATTCGGGGGCGGATATTATCCCCTCCGTCCTGGCGAATATGCGCGCGGCTTCGAAGATTTCGTTCTGGTGATAGGCGACGGACCGCATGAAGCCCTTCGATATCAGGTACGATATGATCGGGGCCATGCCGTGGTATCTGAGGCCGCCCGCGTGTATCGGCGGGTTCTTGTAGGCCCTGCCCAGCGTCAGCATCTTCAGGAGCGGGGTCATCCCCGCCGTGTCCCCGAAGTCATACGTGTACGCGCCCTTGGTGGTGTGGGGCACCGCCTTCGACTCGCAGGCGACGAACTCCGTGTCCGCCTTCCCCTTCAGCCTGTCGGCCATGAACGGGAGGGAGAAGCCGCCGTAGTTCGAACCGCCGCCTATGTTCCCTATTATGACGTCCGGGCGTTCGTCTATCAGCTCGAACTGCTTCTTCGCCTCCTGGCCTATCACCGTCTGGTGCATCAGCACATGGTTGAGCACGGAGCCGAGGCAGTACTTCGCCCGCTCGTCCCCGAGGACGTCCTCGAGCGCCTCGCTTATCGCGATGCCCAGCGACCCGGGGTCGCCCGCGTCCCTTTCCAGCAACCCCCTGCCGAACTTCGTCCTGCTGCTGGGCGAGGAGAAGACCTCCGCCCCCCACGTCTCCATCATCGTCTTCCTCCCCGGCTTCTGCCTGTAGCTAGCCGCGACCATGTACACGGTGCACTTCAGGTCGAACATCGCGGCCGACATCGCCATCGCCGAGCCCCACTGCCCCGCGCCCGTCTCGGTGCAGACCCTCTCGGCCCCCTCCTTCATGTTGTAATAGGCCTGGGCGAGCGCCGTGTTCGGCTTGTGGCTTCCGGCCGGGCTCGTCCCCTCCCACTTGTAGTATATCCTGGCGGGCGTCTTCAGGTACTCCTCCAGCCTCCTGGCCCTGACGAGCGGCGTGGGCCTGGGCAGCATCCTGTAGGCTTCTAACACTTCGTCGGGTATCCTGATGTACCTCTCCTGCGAGACCTCCTGCGCCACCAGCTCCTTCGCGAATATCCTGAAGAGCGGCTCCGGCGAGACGGGCTTCAGCGTCTGCGGGTCAAGCGGCGGGGGAAGCGGTTCGGGGAGGTCCGCCTGGATGTTGTACCATGAATCGGGTATCTCGTCCTGGGTGAGGAAGACCGCCCTGTTCTTGTCGGCGTCCAGCTTTGCCATATCGCGCACCCAGTGGCAGGCGAACCGGTTCCTAATAGTCGTTGGCCTGTCCGGCAGGGCCGGGCCTTTGCATGCGAACGCGGACCGCGACGCCAGGGGACCCGCGCGGGCCCCTCCGCCGCCGTGGGCCGGTCCGTTCCGCCACGCGGGAAGCTCGGGGCCGGGGCGGTATCCGCCCGGACGAGCCGTCGGCGGACGGACCCATCACGTTCGCGCTGCGGACGCGCTGACCGCCCTTGATCCACGCCAGCACCTCCACGAGCTTAACCACGTCCGCATATTTCATGTCCATGTCGAAGAGGTTCACTTCGTGCGAAATCTGGGACCTGTCGGCCACGCACTCCTCCGGTATTATGACCCTGTAGTTGTACGAAAAGGCGTCGACCACGGTGGCCCTGACGCATCCCGCGGTGACCATGCCCGTGACCACCAGCGTGTCCACGGCCAGGAAGTTGAGGACAGACGGGAGCTGGGTTCCGAAGAACGCGCTCGGCTTGGCTTTTTCTATCACGATGTCGCCATCGGCCGGCGCCAGTTCTTTGTGGATGGAGTTCCCGTCAGGGGAGGCCCAGGCCATCGACGACTTGTGCACCCATCTGCCCATCTCCGCTTCGCCGCCGGCGCTCGTGGGGCGGAGCCCCCTCGTGAAGATCACGGGTATCTTCGCGCCCCGGCAGGCGTCGGCCAGCCTTCTTATCGCTCTGGCGCAGGGGACGCCGGTCCTGGCGAAGCCCGTGGGATAGTCGTCGGTGACGAAGGCGTCGGTCATGTCGACCACGAGCAGGGCGGGCGACTTCCCGAAACCCACGCTGTGGAGGTGGCCGGAATGATATTTCTCCATCAGCGCCTTCCTGTCGCCTTCCGGAATGATGTCCGGGATATAGGGCGTATGCGGCACGAGACGCACAAGAGGGCGTCACCGTATTTAATCTTGACTGCATGGCCCGGGCCGGAGGAGGCGCCCTTCGGTGGGCGGCTTGCCCGTCGGAGATTTATAGGGAGGCCGGCCTCCGTGGACGCATGAAATCTCCCGCTTCGAACAAGGAGGGAACGAAGGCGCCGGAATACGTCTCCGACCTGGTCGTGGAGACGATGCGCCGCCTGGGCATCGAATACGTCGCGTTCAACCCCGGCGCCACGTTCAGGGCCCTCCACGACTCCTTCGTGCAGTACGGGGGCATAGGGATGGTGCTGTGCTGCCACGAAGAGGTCGCGGTGGCCATAGCCGACGGCTATGCCAGGGCCAAGGGGCGGCCGATGGCGGTGGCGGTCCACGACATAGTGGGGCTGCAGCACGCCACCAAGGCCATATTCGAATCCTGGCTCGAAAGGGTGCCCATGCTGATACTGGGGGGGACCGGCCCCGTCAGCGTCGAAGACAGGAGGCCCTGGATAGACTGGATCCACACGGCGAGGATGAACTCGTACCTGGTCAGGGAGTACGTCAAGTGGGACGGCGAGCCGGAGGACGTTACGGGCGCCGTGGAGTCCCTCCTGCGGGCGCACAGGATAGCCGTCACACCTCCGGAGGGGCCGGTCTACGTCTGTTACGACATCCTCCTGCAGGAGAAGAAGCTCGACGCCCCGCCGCGGATACCCGACCTCGAGCGTTTCGCTCCGCCCTCCCCTCCGCAGATGGACCGGGACTCCCTCGACAGGGCGGCGAAGCTCCTGGTCGACGCCGCACTCCCGGTCGTGGTGGCGGAGCACGCGGGGAGGAGGCCGGAGACGTTCCGCGGCCTGACCGAGCTGGCGGAGCTCCTGTCCGTCCCCGTCCTGGACATGAACACGAGCTGCCTGAACTTCCCCAACACGAACGAGCTGGACGTGACTGGGGCCAAGGAAAGGGTCCTGAAGGATTCGGACCTGGTGCTCGCGGTGGACGTGCGTGACATGGAGCGAGCGCTGTCCGTCCAGCGGTCGAGCCAGTACAGGGGGGCAGTCCGGGCGCTCCGCGATTCGGCCAAGGTGATCCAGATAGGGCTGAACGACTACCTGGTAAGGTCCTGGAGCGAAGAGTTCGGCAGGATCTGCCCGGTCGACCTGCCGGTCGCGGCCGATACTTCGGTCGCCCTGCCGGCGCTGGTCGAAAGGTGCAGGGAGCTGCTGCGGGGCGTCCCGGCCTCCAGGATGGAGGCGCGCAGGGGATACGCGGCAAAGGTGCACAGGGAGCTCAGAAGCCAGTGGGCGGAGGAGGCCAAGCGCTCGTGGAGCAAGAAGCCGACCTCGACGGCGAGGCTCGCGTCGGAGATCTGGGAGGCGGTCAGGGAGGAGGACTGGGTCCTGGGGCACGGCTCGCTCAACGGCTGGGTCAGAAGGCTGTGGGCGCTGGACGACCCCCTCAGATACTTCGACCCGACGATAAGCACGGGCTCGGGCCTGGGGGTATCCCTGGGGGTGGCGCTGGCGCTGAAGGAGAAGTTCTTCGTCAGCATAGTGGGCGACGGGGACATGCTGTACACGCCAGGCACCCTCTGGACCGCGGCCAACCTCAGGATACCCATGCTCGTCGTGATGTTCAACAACAGGTCGTACTACCAAGACGAGGGCCACCAGCTGATGATGGCGAGGAGCAGGAACAGGGACGTCTCCAGGGTGGGGGCCGGCATCAGGATCGACGACCCGGCGCCGGACTTCGCTGCGCTGGCCAGGTCGTTCGGCCTGAACGGGATAGGCCCGGTCGAAGGCCCGGACGAGGTGGCGCCGGCGCTTCGCAGGGCGGTCGACCTGCTCAAGAAGGAGAAGAAGCTGGTCCTGGTGGACGTCGTGACCCAGCCCAGGTGACCGTCGGTCGGTGGACCCGACGCGGTGCGCCGGAGGCGCCCGTCAGCGGTGGATTCTGCCCCTTCTGTAGAACGAGTTGCGCGGCCGCGTCGCCCAGTAGCCGCCGCCGTACGAGCCCGAGTTCCGCCTGGCTTCGAATCCAAACTGCTTGTCGGAGTCCCGCAGCGGCTTTATCGGGGCCTTTGTGTGGTGCAGCACCCTGGTGAAGTCGTCGTATTCGTCCGTGGTCACCAGGATGTATGATTTGCCCCGCTTTCCCGCCCTTGCGGTCCTGCCTACCCGGTGGAAGTAGATCAGCGGGTCGGTGGGCACGTCGTAGTTCACGACGCATTCCACCTGCGGTATGTCTATCCCCCTGCTGGCCACGTCCGTGGCCACGAGTATGTCGACGTTCCCCGATCTGAACGTGTTCATGGAATGGTCCCGCTGATGCTGGCTCAGGTTGCCGTGCAGCGGCACCGCGGGGTAGTTGCGCGCGCGGAGCTCGCCCGCGAGCCTGTGCGCGCCGTACTTCGTCCTGCAGAATATCATGGCGCTGGCCGGCTTTTCGCGCTCGAGGAGGCCGGCCAGGAAGTGCAGCTTCTCCCGCGGGTCGACCACCGCGTAGTACTGGTCGAGGGTCTCGACGGAGGGCTCGTCCGAATCTATGAGGATCTTCTGCGGATTCTTCATGAACTTCCTGGACAGCTCGATTATCCTGCTCGGCATGGTGGCCGAGAAGAGCCCGGTCTGCCTCCTCGCGGGGACCCGACCCAGTATGTATTCTATGTCGTCGATGAAGCCCATGTCCAGCATCGTGTCCGCCTCGTCCAGTATGACGAACTTCACCGAGTCG
Source organism: archaeon (assembly GCA_021811935.1). Classification (GTDB taxonomy): domain Archaea; phylum Thermoproteota; class Nitrososphaeria; order Conexivisphaerales; family DTJL01; genus JAKAPW01. The sequence continues at coordinate 17,933 of JAKAPW010000004.1, forward strand.
AGGTCCAGCGAACCCCTCTTGATGTGGTCTATCAGCCTTCCTGGCGTCCCCACCACCGCGTGGACGCCGTGGTTCAGCGCCTCGAACTGGACGTTTATCGACTGGCCTCCGTAAATCGTCACCACCTTGATGCCGGTGTAGACGCCCAGCCTCCTGATTTCGTTGGTTATCTGGACGGCCAGCTCCCGGGTGGGAGCGAGCACCAGCGCCTGCACCAGGCGGCTCTTCACGTCGACGGCCTGGAGGAGAGGGAGCGCGTACGCCGCCGTCTTCCCCGTCCCTGTCTTGGCCTGCCCTATGACGTCCTGCCCCTTCAGAAGCGGGCCTATGGCCTGCTCCTGTATGGGAGAAGGCCTCTCGAAGCCCGCCTTATCGACCCCCTTCAGTATGAGAGAGTCCAGCTTCAGTTCCTCGAAATTGATCACGTTTATTTCACCAATGAAGCAGTGTCCTTTTATCAGAATCTTGCAACGACCTGAATCCCGAACACAGACTTTTAGTAAGGCCTCCGAGGTCTCATATATAAGCATGACGCACGACCATGAGAACGCCGCCCGCCGGACGGCCAGCTATCGATAAATATGCGCCGCAGGCCCTGGCGGTCTGTTGTACGGCCCTTCCCGGTCCGAGGTCGCCAAGCTGGTGCTCGGTACCGTCACGGGGTCCGTGATAGAATGGTACGCGTTCGACATCACCGCGATAGCGGCCAGCATAGCGTGGCCGTACACGTTCTTCCAGAGGCCGGACGCGTTCACCGGCCTGCTCTTTTCGCTGAGCGTGTACGGCCTGGCCTTCCTGGCCAGACCGCTGGGCGGCTTCGTCTTCGGCCACTTCGGCGACAGGTACGGCAGGCGGGCCACCCTGACATGGACCCTCGTGACGATGGGGGTCTGCACCCTCGGGATAGGGCTCACCCCCTCCCATGCGGGCGAATGGAGCGTGGCCCTCATCGCGCTCTTCACGTTCATGCAGGGCTTCGCCATAGGCGGCGAATGGGGGGGCGTCTCGACCTGGATCACGGAGTACGCCGCGAGGAGCAGGAGAAGGGCGTTCTGGACGAGCTGGGTGAACCAGGGCCTGGCGCTCGGCCTAGTGCTGGCCACCGCGGCCTTCTCCGTGCTGATATCGACCCTGGGTGACGCTGGCTTCGTCGCGGGCGCATGGAGGATCCCCTTCTACGTAGGGGCGGCGGCGACGGTGCCCGCCGTGGTCGTCAGGATGAAGATGGTGGAGAGCCCGCTCTTCGACTCTCTCCAGAAGAGGTCGCAGGTGGAAAGGGCCCCGGCCTTTGCCGTCCTCAGGAAGATGTGGCGCCTGGTGCTTCTGATGGTGGCCGCCTGGTTCTCCGTCCCGGCCGTGTCCTATGTCGTCACCTCGTTTTCTCCGGCCTACCTGAAGCTGTCCGGGATGCCGGCGGAGACCGGGCCCCTGTCCATATCGATAGCCACGGTCGCGCTCATGGGACTCATACTGCTGACCGGCCTGCTGGGGGACAGGGTCGGGCGCAGGAGGGTCCTCCTCCTCAGCCAGGCCCTGGGGTTCGTGCTGGCCGTCCCGTATTTCCTGCTCCTCAACACGGGCGACCCGCTGCTCGTGATAGCAGGCCAGACTCTCTTCTACGGCGCGACCCAGTTCGGCCTTTCCGTGATCTCGGCGTACCTGGCGGAGCAGTTCCCCGGAAGGTACAGGTACTCCGGGGCGGGCATGAGCTTCCAGATCGGGGCGCTGCTCGGCGGCGGCCTGGCCCCGGTGGTAGCCTCGTACCTGATGGACGCCTTCGGCGGCCCGAAGGGCTCCTGGATCTACATAGCCGGGCTGATGATGGCGTACAGCGCTGTCTCCATGGCCGCCACCCTGGCTTCCCGGGAGACCGTGAACAGGGAGCTGGACTGAGCGGGTCAGACCATTATGCTGCCGCCGTCCACGTTGATTATCTGCCCCGTGACGAAGTCGCTCTCCTCCGAGGCGAGGAAGAGGACGGCCCCGACAAGGTCGGCGGGCACCAGGTCCCGCTTCAGGCAACGCCTTTCCCTGCTCCGGAGGAACGTGTCCTTCGGGTAATTGGCGACGGTGGCTTCGGTGGCGACCAGGCCGGGCGTCACCGTGTTCACGTTGACGTTGTATTCGCCGACCTCCCTGGCGAGCGCCCTGGTGAAAGATATCACCGCCCCCTTCGACGTCACGTAGTGGATGAAGCCAGGCGAAGGGCTGCCCAGCGCCGTCCCGGAAGAAATGTTGACTATCTTCCCCCTCCCCCTCTGCTTCATGTATGGGAAGGCCGCCCTGCAGCAGAGCCACATCCCGACCACGTTGACGTCCAGCGCCTTGCGCCACTCGTCGGCGGGGACCTCGTTCCACGGCCTCCTGGCTATGGTTGAGAAGTAGGCGGCGTTGTTCACCAGCACGTCGGGTGGGCCGAGGCTGCTGTCGCACGACCGGACCATCTTCTCCACGGAGTCGGGGTCGGACACGTCGGTCCTGACGCAGTGGCATCTCCCGCCCAGCTTCCCTATCTCTTCGGAGGTCTGCCTCAGCGCCCCCTCGTCTATGTCCGCCACGCACACGCTCGCCCCGCGTTCCGCGAAGGCGGCCGAGTACACCCTGCCTATCCCCTTCGCGCCCCCGGTGACTATCACGGTCTTCCCGTCGAATTTCATTGTGGCCGCCTTTTCCGTCAAGGTAGTTAAGTCTTGCACGGCCCTCGCTCGCAAGATTTATCTGCGGCGGTGCCGTATTTGCGACAGCCGGGGGAAGTGGTGTGGCTGCGGATCCCGCGGTGGCCATCTCGGCCGATCTGGACATTGAGCCGACGGAGCGTGCGGCCGGGCCCGACCAGTGCGATTCCAGGCACGAGGCCTTCTCCACGGTGCACAGGTGCTCCCTGCTCAGGGACCACGACCTGCCCCACCGATGCGAGCACGCCTCCTGGGCGAAGTAGGCAGGCCCCCGGCGCCTTGCGGGACGGCCGCGCAAGACTCTAAAGGGTGCCCCGGGCCCCCGATGGCCTGCGCCGTCTTATGAAACCATATCCGACCGACGTCCTCGCCATCACTGCCGCCACCTTCGTGGCCTTCATGGGGATAGGGGTGGTGGACCCCCTGCTGCCACTGATCGGGGAGCGGCTCGGAGCGACGCCGCCCCAGATCGAGCTTCTGTTCACAGGCTACATCGGGGTGATGGCCTTCGCCATGCTGCTCTCCGGTGCGGCGGGGACGCGCTTCGGAGCGAAGAAGACCCTGATGCTCGGGCTGGGCCTGGTGGTGATATTCTCTACCCTGTCCGGGCTGTCGCCGACCATATCGGCGCTGGCGCTCTTCCGCAGCGGATGGGGGCTCGGCAACGCCTTCTTCGTCTCCATGGCGCTCTCTATCCTGGTCGGGGCGTCCGTCGCGGACACGGCGTCCACCATAGTCCTCTACGAAGCAGCGCTGGGGCTGGGGATAGCCTCCGGGCCGCTGCTGGGCGGGCTGCTGGGCTCCTACTCGTGGCGCTATCCGTTCTTCGGGACGGCCTCCCTGATGGCCGTGGGTCTCCTGGCGACGGCCGTGTTCGTCCGCGACCCCAAGAAGGAGGAGGCCCGCACGGTCAGGGACGTCGTGGGCGCCCTCGGCGACCGAGCCGTGCTGACGAACGCGTTGATCGGCCTCGCGTACAGCTACGCGTTCTTCACCATACTGGCCTATTCCCCCCTTACGCTGGCCGGCCTCTCCACCATGACACTGGGGGTGACGTACTTCTTCTGGGGGGTGCTCGTCGCGTTCGCGTCCGTCTACGCAGTCAGGAAGCTCGAAAGGCTGGTACCGCCGATCCGTCTGCTCCAGGCCAGCCTGCTGTCGCTCGCGGCGATAATGGCGGCCGCTGGCATGGAAGGCGGGAGCGCTCTGCTCTACCTGATAGTGGCCTCCGGCTTCTTCTGCGGCATGTCGAACGCCATATTCACCACCTTCGCAATGACGGCGTCGCCGTTCTCCCGCTCCGTCTCCTCCGCCGCGTACAACTTCCTGCGGTGGGGGGGCGCGGCGATAGCGCCCGTGGCCTCGGGGATCATCGGACAGGCGGACGGGGTCCGGGCCCCCTTCTATCTTGCCGGGCTGATGCTCGTCGCGGGATGCGCCGCCCTGGCACTCAGGGGAAGGCTGATAACGGACGCCGAGCGGCTCAGCCCTCGATGATTGTTTTCAACGCGTTTGCATTGTTGTAGACCGTCTCCCTGGACGAGAACAGCAGCGTGACCGTTCCCCTCCCCGACAGCCTCCTGAGCTCGTCCAGCTTTCCGTTCCCCTCCAGCTCCTTCCCGTACCTCTCCACGAACCCTCCCCATTTCCCCGGGTCGTGCGAGAACCATCGTCTGAGCCCGTCGCTGGGCGCCACCTCCTTCAGCCAGCCGTCCATCCTGGCCTCCTCCTTCTTCATCCCGCGCGGCCAGAGCCTGTCCACCAGGAACCTGAGGCCGTCGGACGGGTCGGGCTCGTCATAGACGCGCTTGACCCTGATCATCAGGTCCGGACGGGCACGCGCGGCTTAAAAAAAGTTCGCGACAACGACGAGCATTCGATTAATAAGGAAGCTTCCCCGCTCGGTCAGCGTTTGACGTCCGTCAAAGAGATAATGAGCGGCAAGGTCTTCGTCATGGACGCCAAGAAGACGGTGGTCGAAGCGGCCAGGCTCATGAACTCCAACGACGTGCCGTGCATCCTGGTCTCCGTGGACGACGGGATAGCAGGCATAGTGACCGAAAGGGACATAGTGCGAAAGATAGTGGCGGAGAGCTTCCAGGCGAAGGACGTGCTGCTGGAGAACATCATGACCAGACCCCTGATCACGATCTCGCCCCAGGCCAGCATAGAGGAGGCGTCCAGGGCGATGGTGACCTACGGCGTGAGACGCCTCCCGGTCATCACCGAGGGGAAGCTGGTGGGTATAGTCACAGCCACGGAGATAGCGGCCACGTGCGCCAGGGAGAAGAACTACGAGGACACCAGGCTGAACGCGCTGGCGAAGCTGCCGGACGACAGGCTGCCGCCTTCCTACGGCTGAAACCCGTTCACGGCGGGGGCTCCCGCCGGGCCGCCGACCACAGGGCGATGAGCGTAAGCGCGTAGTTGACCGCGTAGGACGAAGCGCACAGCGGGCAGACCACCCCGATCAGGGCCAGCTGGACATACCACAGGTAGACCGTGAAGGCGTTGCCTATCATGAGGAAGTAGAAGAGCGACGCGGGGTCGCGAATCGGTCCCGTCACCCACCGAGTGGAGAGGAGCCCCGCGCCGAGGACCAGGACGAACCACCCGAGCCCCAGGTACGCGAACGGGACGCCGAATATGGACGTCCGCCCGCTGGCGAAGACCCCCTGGCAGGATATGGTCGCGCTTATGGTGCAGGAGGTGAAGGAGCCGGTGGCCTGCTCGTAGACTATGTACGAGGCTATGGCCAGGCCGGCCAGGGCGAGCGCCACGAAGAGCTTCGCCCGGAGGTCGTTCAAGGCCGGACCTCGGGAGAGGTGGCGTACAGGTACTCCGTGGAGTACTGCGAAAGGGAGGAAGCGAGCGAAGAGAGGGTGGCGAAGGGTTGCGAGCAGACGCCGGCCGGCTGCCCGCCCGTGACCTTGCAGACGGCCGCGATCAGCGTGTTGGCGGCCACGTCCACGCTCTTGGCTATGGAGCTGCCGGGGTCGTTCAGCTGGGAGGCTATCTGGCTCCAGTTGCCGCCCTGCTTTATGACGCCGGGGGAAAGCTGCGCCCCGGCGACCACATACCTGTTGCCTATGTCGACGAAGGGTATGTTCTGGGGAGGGTCATAGGTGCTCCACAGCGCGGACTGTTCAGCGGTGGGCGTCTGCAGTGTCACGTTTCCGTATCTGTTGGTGAGCTCCACCGAGACGAAGGAGACGTAGGGGCTGGAGTAGCCGGAGCCGTAGAACGAAAAGGTCGGTATGTTCGTGCCGACCGGGTCGGAGGGCGACGACAGCATGTACGACAGGTTCGTGAACGTGCCGAACTTCGAAAGCGCCACTATCAGGCTCCACCTTTCGGCGGCGCAGTACGGGCAGAACTCGGCCCCGATGTACAGGACCTCGGGCTTCCCGCCCTGGGAAAGAGGGGAACCGGAGACCTGGATCGGCAGGGTGGTGCCGGCGGGGACACCCACCGTGTTAAGGGTGGAATAGCTCACGCCGGACAGGAGGCCGTACAGGGAGCCGGGGACGGGTGTGGACACCAGCGAGGCGGGGAGGGCGTTCTGGCTGCCCGTCGACTGGGCGACTATCAGGTACGCCACAAGGCCGACCACCACGACGAGGGCAGCCATCACCGCCATGCGGGGGGAGCGCGAAGGCTTCTGCTTCCCCTTGAGCGCTCGCTGCGAGGGCAATATGTCACCCCGTGGCGCCTCCGGATAATAAAACTTGCCAGCCCGCGCCCCTCTCGAGGGCCTAAAGCTGATATACCGGACGGGGCAAGGGGCGGCAACATGTTTACCACCAGCGTGGTCGGAAGCTTCTCCAGGCCAAAATTCCTGATAGATGCGTTCGACGACTTCTCCAAGGGGAAGGTAACCAAGGAGCAGCTGGAGGAGCTGTTGCAGGACGCCACGAAGCTCATAGTCAAGGAAGAGGAGCTGGCCGGGCTGGACGTCATAACCGACGGCGAGCAGAGGAGGACCAGCTTCGTCTCCTTCGTGGGGCAGAAGATAGCCGGGTTCAAGCCCGTCCACATAAAGGAGCTCAGGCCGGACGCGCTGGAGGTGCTCAGGCGGGAGAAGGTGCAGCTGACCTACTGGAGGGCGGTGGCGACCGAGCCGCTCAAGGACTCGGTCATAGCGCTGGACGAGTTGCAGTATTCGAAGACGATAACGGACAGGCAGATCAAGATAACGCTCCCCAGCCCCTACCTGGTCATGTGGGAGACGTGGCATTCCGAGCGCTCCAGGGCGGTCTACCCGGAGCCGGAGGACCTGGCGAAGGACTACGCCAAGATACTCAGGCGGGAGATACTGCGGCTGAAGGACGCGGGTGTCGCGTTCGTGCAGCTGGACGAACCGATGCTCGGCGACCTGGTCGAGGCCTCGGAGACGGAGCCTGACAGATATCGCAGGGTGATAGAGCAGATACACGGGCAGAAGTACAGGGGGTTCAGGGAGGAGGCGCGCCTTGCACGGGACCTGGTGAACGAGGCGGTGCAGGGGGTGCAGGGTGTAAGGATCGGAATGCACATGGACAGGTGGCCCAACGCGGATTCGCCCAACTACGGGGTCGGGTACGAAAAGCTCTTCCCGGAGGTCCTGGACATCAAGGTCAAGCAGTTCGTGCTGGAATACGCGTCCCCCGGAAGCGGCGACCCGGTCAGGTTCGCGGAGGCCCTGGACGGGCAGGAGATGGCCCTGGGGGTGGTGCAGGTCATGGACAGGCGCGTGGAGGAACCCCAGGAGATAGTCTCCAGGGCCGAAGGGTTGGCCAAGCTGCTGGGTCCGGAACGGGTATGGCTCGTCCCGGACTGCGGGTTCGCGCCCGGCATGTACAGGGGATTCCCGAAGAGCGTAGCCTTCGCCAAGCTGAAGTCCATGGTGGCCGCCGCCGGCATCCTCAGGAAGAAGTTCTCCTGAGGCGGCGGGCTAGGGGCGCGGGCCGCCCAGCAGGCCCAGCACTTCGTCAGGGTAGTCGGACGTGATGTCGTCCACTCCCATGCGTATGGCGTCCCTGAGGTCTCCCTCTCCGGCGAGCCCCCAGGCGCCCACCTTCAGCCCTTCCCCGTGGACGAGGGCGACGTCCTTCGGCTCCAGGAGGCCGTAGTTGGCCTGGAGCCAGCGCGCGTCCATCTTCTTCGCGGCGTCGAAGAACCACCTGGCCCGGCCGTGGATTATCATGCCCAGCTCGACGGACCGGTCCAGCGACCTGACCCTCTCCAGGGCGTCGTAATCGAAGGAGGTGATCCTCACCGAATCTTTGACCCCGGCCCTCTCTATCTCCCGGAGGAGCTTTTCCTCTATCCCGGGGTAGACGCTCCCTCCATGCTTCAGCTCAATCTTGTACCGCATCCCCGGCACTTCGGCGAAGACCTCGGCCGGCGTGGGGATGCGCGCCCCGCGCCACCTTTCCTCCGACTTCGCCCCGGCGTCCAGCTCCTTCAGCCGGGCGAGCGTGAAGTCCCGCACCGGCCCGGAGCCGTTCGTAGTCCTGTCCACCCTGTCGTCATGGATCACCACCAGCTGGCCGTCCTTCGACAGGTGGACGTCGAACTCCACTCCGTCCACCTTCATGCTCCCGGCCAGCCTGAACGATTCCAGCGTGTTCTCCGGGGCGTGCCCCCTAGCGCCCCTGTGGCCGAAGACGAGCGGTCTTGACGAAGGCATGGCAGCCTCGGGGAACCCATCGTCTATAAGCGTGCCCTCGCGCCGCCGTGCGGACGCGTCACCTGAACGTGGCCGTCCCCCACTTCTTCAGCGCCTCTCTCAGTGGCCTGCTCTTCCTGGCGTATTCCTCCAGGGAGATCTTCTTCATGTACGCGTCTATGGCGTCCCTCATGGCCTCGGCGCCGGCCTTGCCTCCGGAGGGGTGCCCCCATATGCCCCCTCCTATCTGGACCACTATGTTCGTCCCGAGCATGTCGAGCACAGGAGGGATCAGCCCCACGTGGAGGCCGCCCGAGCTGACGGGGAAGACGGGCCTGGTCCCCGACCACTCCGCCCCGAGCAGGCCCTCCCCCGCCCGAGAGGAGTCCGCCGTCAGCTTCTCCTCTATGGAAAGGACCTCCGGCTTCGTGGAGACCAGCTTCCCCACCACCGTGCCGACGTGGAGCTGGTCCACGCCGAGCAGCCTGCAGACCGACGCGACCACCACCATGCTCATGCCGTGGGTCGGCATCCTGGTGAAGGCGGCGTGGAAGGCCCTGTGGGCGTGGATGGCCAGCCCCAGCTCCTGGCAGGTGTCCCGGAGCGTCTGCAGGGCGGACCAGCCCGCGGTTATGACGTCTATCATCACGTATTCGCCGCCGAGCTCCTTGACCACCTTGGCCCGCTTCATCATCTCCCTGGTCTCCGCGGTGATGTTGATCAGGTAGCTCTTGCGCTCCCCCGTCTCCCTCTCCGCCTTGTCCCTCATCTTGAAGGACTGCTTCGCCCTGTCCGCGAAGGAGTTGAAGTTCTGGCTGGTCAGGTTCTCGTCGTCCTTCAGCAGGTCGAGCCCGCCGACCCATGCCTCGTACCCGTGCCTGGCGTGCTCCTTGTAGTCGAGGCCCAGCTTCGGCTTGGGGACGGAGGCGGTCAGCGGCCTGCCCTTGACCTTCATGAAGTCCCTGACGCCGCCTATCCCGAACTGGGGACCCGGGAAGGACTTCACGAGCTCCTTCGGCCAGCCGACGTCGACCAGCCTCAGCCCCTTGAGCGCTTTCATGCCGAAGATGTTGCCGGCTATGCTGCTCAGTATCTGGGGCATGTTCCCCGGCTCGAACAGCCGGAGGGGATAGGAGACGTGGACGTACTGGTCCTCTATCTTGTACGCGTTGGCCATCAGGCTCCTGATGTCCTTGTTCAGGGTGGTCAGCGTCGTCCATGTGCCCACGCTGCTCTCGGACGCCACCCTTCCGGCGGCCTCCTCCATCGAAAAGTCCTGCGCCGGCTGCACCTTGAACAGGGCGACCAGCTCGTCCGCCGCGGGCCTGCGTTTGGTGTTCACGAAGTCCGTGTACCACTCGACCTTCTCTGCCATGCCTTGAGTCACTCCGAACGCGACGAACGCCGAGAAATATATATGTCTTGACGGCCCACCGGGCGCAGCATGCGGCCGGGGGTGCTGGACAGGGTGCGGGGCAGGCTGCGGGAAAGGGGGCTGGACGGCTTCGTCCATTTCCAGACCAGCAGGGCCAGGGAGAACGTGGTGCTGCACTACCTGTCGGGGGTGATGCGGCTCGAAGACTCGGGGATACTCGTGCCCGTCGACTCCGACCCGGTGCTCTTCGTCAAGGACTTCGAGGGGGAAAGGGCCGCGCGGATGGGCAGGATAGGCGACACCAGGGCGCTGGCCACCGTGCCCCTCGACTCGGCGATGCGCGGCGTGGGAGAGATCCTCCGCGAGAAGGGGCTCGAGGGAAGGCGGCTGGGCATCGACGACTCCGAGCTGAGCGTGGAGGTGTTCCTGGAGCTGCAGAAGCTGGGGCTCGAGCTCGTGCCGTTCGGTTCGGAGATACGCGAAATGATGACCATCAAGGCGCCGGAGGAGGTGGCCAGCATAAGGAGGGCGGTCGGGCTGGCCTCAGCGGCCCTGGGCAGGGTACGGGAGCTGGCGGCTTCGGGCATGAGCGAACACGAACTGGCGGCCGAGGCGTCGCTCGTCATGGAGAGGGGCGGCGGGGAGAAGTCGTTCGTCCACGTCCAGTATGACCGTAACGCTTCCTTCCCCCACCACGATTCGGACGGCACCAGGGTCGAGGGGGACGGGTTGCTGGTCGTCGACCTGGGGGCCAGGGTAGACGGATACACCTCCGACCTTACCAGGACCTTCGCCGTCGGAAGCCCGAAGGGCGAGAGGGTCAAGATCATGGAGGCGGCCAGGGACGCGCTGGAGGCGGCCATCGAAGCCGTGAGGCCGGGCGCCGCGGTCGCCGACGTCGCGAAGGCGGCAAGGGACGTGCTGAGGAGCAGGGGGCTCCCCGGCCCCAAGCACAGGATCGGACATGGCGTCGGCCTGGGCGTCCACGAAAGGCCGATAGTGGAAGAAGGTTTCCCGGGCAGGCTCGCGGAAGGGATGGTCCTGGCCATAGAGCCTGGCGTCTACATCCCGGGCGTGACCGGGTGCAGGCTGGAGTCCAACGTCCTGGTGACGGCAGACGGTCACGAAGCGCTGGACGAGCTCTAGGCAGCCGGATGCCCTCCGCCGGCGCTGCATGCAGGAAGTTTTTAGCCCCGTCTTCCGAAGAGGGCGCCATGTCGTTACCTCAGCACATCAAGGTGAAGAAGGAGGACGTCGCCGAACGGGTGATCATGTCGGGGGACCCCGCCCGGGTGGTCCAGCTCTCCAAGGCGCTCGACGACGCCAGGCTGATCAACGAGAACAGGGGCTTCGTGATGTACACGGGGCGGTACAAGGGGACGCCCGTCACGCTGGCCTGCCACGGGATAGGGGCCGCCTCCGCGGCGCTCGTCTTCGAGGAGCTCGTGATGCTGGGCGCGAAGTCCCTGGTGCGGCTCGGGTCGTCCGGGGCCCTGAAGAAGGGGATGGCTATAGGAGAGGTGGTCGTCCCGACGGGCGCGGCGTACCTCGGGGGGACGCTCGAACAATACGTGCCGGATGCCCACCTCACGCCCGTCCCCGACTTCCAGCTGACGCACCAGATCGTCTCTTCGGCTGCCGAAGCGGGGTTGACCCACTACGTCGGGCCAGTCTTCTCCAGCGACGCCTTCTACGCGGAGGACCCTAACTTCGTGGGCAGGTGGGCGGGGAGGGGGTACATAGCCGTCGAGATGGAGTGCGCGACGATCTTCGGGCTGGCCCTGATGCGGGGGGTGAAGGCGGGCTCGCTGCTGCTGATAAGCGACAACCTGGCCGAGATGACCCCGATGGTCGACGCGGAATACCTGAAGCCGTTCGTGGAGAAGTCGAGCAGGGCCGTCTTCGAGGCGCTGACGAAGGTGCCCGCGTAGGCATACGTTAAATGGCGGCCGCGCCCACACCGGAGCCATGCGGACTCCGGGCCGCGGGCGGAGAGACCTCGATTGAAGGTCGGGGCAAGGGCGGAATGGGACAGGCTCAGGACGGTGATGATGCACAGGCCGGGGATAGAGATGCACCTCGGCCTCCTGGCCCCGTACGCCTCCCTCTACGAAAGGGCGTTCAACCTGGGCGACGCCCTGCTGGAGCACCATAAACTGGAATACATATTGAAGCGGGAGTTCGGGGTGCGGGTGCTTCGCCTCAAGGAGGTGATTGTGGAGGCGGCGGAAAGGGACGACGGGTTCAGGGAGAAGCTGATAGACGCGGCCCTGGAATGGGTGGGCTACAGGGGGAGCAGGGTGGAGGCGGCCAGGGCGAAGAGGGAGCTGGAGAGGAACTCCGAGATACTGGACCCGGTCCACTTCTTCAACATAATCCTCCTCAACCCTCTCATAGACCTTGCGAAGGGGAAGGGCGCCAGGGCGATGTACGTGGACATCATCGAGAGGCAGCCGCTGTCCAACATCTATTTCATGAGGGACCAGCAGGCGGTCACGGACAGGGGGATAGCGCTCTCCAGGATGTCGAAGCCGCAGAGGAGGAGGGAGTCCCTCCTCACCCGCCTGGCATGGGACGCCCTCGGGCTGAACCCCGTCCATTCGACGCAGGGGCCCGGAACGTTCGAGGGGGGCGACTTCATGCCGATGGGAGACTTCGCCCTGATCGGCACGGGGGACAGGACCAACCGCGAAGGGGTAGAGCAGATGCTGAAGCACGCCGTCGGCTTCGACCAGGTGGCTGTGGTCCACCAGCCAAGGCACCCGCTGCTCGGCGGCTCCACGGACAGGATGATCAACATGCACCTTGACACGTATCTCAACGTGGCGTCGAGCGGAGTGGTGGTGGGCAGCGAGCTGCTGCTGAAGGACGCGAAGGTGGAGGTATACGACATGGAGGGGGCCGGGGCGTACGCGCGGTCCGGCTCGGGGGACCTGCTGTCCTACCTCAAAAAGAAGGGTTTCCGCGTCATAGACATAACCACCCTGGAGCAGATGTGCTATGCCACGAACTTCCTGTGCGTCCGGGACGGCCACATACTGGCGGTGGAGACGGACAGGGCGGCGAAGAACGTCCTCGCCAACCTGCGGGTCAAGGCAGGGGAGAACCCCCACAGGTACGGCGCGCTGCTTTCACAGGCGGAGAAGGACTACTCCAGCCTCAGGCTCTCCGGCAACTTCTTCCCCCACAAGCGGGACGTATACCAGTTCGACGTCGATGCGGTGCCCATGACGCTGACGAACCTGACCGGCGGGTACGGCGGCGCCCACTGCATGACCTGCTCTCTGTACAGGAGTTAGGACCGCCTTCCTTAAGAGGCTCGCGGGGGGAGAACGGAGGCCGTGGAGTACAGGGAGTTCGGGAAGACGGGCTTCAGGGCGTCCGTGGTGGGTATGGGGACGTACTACGACCCGCTCTGGATACTGCTGGCGGCCGTGGGCGCGAGGCGCCGCGTCGGACGTTGCATCGGAGCCATCGAAAGGGGGCTGGAGTCCGGCATGAACGTGATAGACACGGCGGAGCTTTACAAGACGGAGCCGCTGGTCGCGCGTGCCGTGGCGGGGAAAAAGAGGGACGAGATACTGATAGCCACGAAGGTGTCGCTGCCGTACCACTTTTCGCACGACGGCGTGCTGAAGGCGTGCGCGAAGAGCCTGGACCGGCTGCAGACAGGCTACATCGACCTCTACCAGATACACTTCCCGTACAGGATGGGGAAGATAAGGGAGGTGATGGCCGCGATGGAGAAGCTGGTGGACGAAGGCAAGGTCAGGCACATAGGGGTGAGCAACTTTTCGCTGGAGCAGACCGTCCAGGCGCAGGAGGCGATGAACAGGTACGAGCTCGCCTCGACTCAGATGCACTACAACGTGGCGCACAGGGACATTGAGCTCGACCTGCTTGCCCACTGCCAGAAGGAGAAGATCGCGGTCCTGGCGTACTATCCGCTCGGGCACGGCAGGCTGGCGAGGGCGAGGGCGGGCCCGATCGACGAACTGAAGAAGAAGTACGACAAGACTCCCGCGCAGCTGGCCCTGAACTGGCTCGTTTCGAAGTCTGCCTTCCCCATACCGAGGGCGTCCGACCCTTCGCACGTGGCGGAGAACTCTCAGGCTGGAGGCTGGAGGCTGGAGCCGTCGGACATGGAGCGGCTGCAGTCTGCCTTCGCATAGAAGACAAAAGGATAAGAACCGCATGGGCGAAGCCGAGGGCGCCCGACAGGGCAAGAACAAGGATATGCTCGACAATCAGACAGGGATAGCGGTGGCTTCCGGGGGCTGGTGTCCTGCTTCTTGGAAAAGAGCGACGTGGGGCTGATGGGGCTCGGCGTCATGGGGGCCAACCTTGCGCTCAACCTCGAGAGCAAGGGGCACCGCGTGGCAGTCTACAACAGGACGAAGTCCGTCACCGAGGAGTTCGTCCGGCAGAACGAAGGCACGAAGCTGACGGCTGCCGGTTCGGTCGAGCAGTTCGTCCTGTCCCTGGAGAAACCCAGGGTGATATTCGTTATGGTGACGGCCGGCGCCCCCGTGGACGCCGTGGTCGCCGAGCTGGTCCCCCTCCTCGACCAGGGGGACGCCGTGGTCGACGCGGGAAACTCGTTCTTCAAGGACACGATGCGGAGGGAAAGGCTCCTCGCGGGCAAGGGCATGTCGTTCGTCGGCCTTGGCGTATCCGGCGGGGCCGAAGGGGCGCTCAAGGGGCCCAGCATCATGGGCGGGGCCTCGCCGGAGGCCTGGTCCAGGGTCGGCCCCCTCCTCGAAGGGATAGCGGCCAGGGCCTTCGACGCCACCCCGTGCTCGGCCAGGGTGGGGCCGGACGGGGCGGGGCATTACGTGAAGATGGTGCACAACGCGATAGAATACGTCGACATGCAGCTCATAGGGGAGGCCTACCACGCCTTCCTGGCGGCGGGGATGACGAACGAGCAGATCGCCTCCGCGTTCTCCAGGTGGAACAGGGGTGACCTGGGGTCGTACCTCGTCGAAATAACCGCCCGCGTGCTGAGGAAGAAGGACAGGCTGACGGGGAGGAACCTGGTCGACATGGTGCTGGACACGGCCGAACAGAAGGGGACGGGCCGCTGGGCCACGGAGAGCGCGATGGAACTGGGGGTCCCCGCCTACAGCATGGCAGCCGCGGTGATGACCAGGTACATGTCCTCCCTGAAGGGAGAAAGGTCGGCCGCGGAATCGCTGGGGGGCAGGCAGAGGGCGAAAGCCGCCGTGGACATGGACCAGCTGCACGACGCGCTCTACGCATCGAAGGTCTGCGCCTACGCGCAGGGATTCCAGCTCATCTCCGCTGCCTCGAAGGAGTACGGGTGGGGGATCGAGCCGGCCACGGTGGCGCACGTGTGGCAGGGGGGGTGCATCATCAGGGCGAAGCTCCTTGCCGACGTGGAAGAGGCGTTCCTGAAGGGGGACCGGCCGAAGAACCTCCTGCTGGACCCCAAGCTCATGGCCGCCGTCAAGAGGTGCGAAGAGGGATGGCGTGGCGCGGTCTCGAAGGCCGTGAAGGCGAACCTGCCCGTCCCGGCCCTCTCCTCGTCTCTGGCCTACTATGACTCGTATTTCTGCGCCAGGCTCCCGGCGAACCTGCTGCAGGCGCAGAGGGACTACTTCGGGGCGCACACGTACAGGCGGACCGACGTGGACGGGACGTTCCACACCGAATGGGAGAAGGATTGAAGATGACATATGTTATGGGCGCGTCCGGGCTCGGGCACTGGGTCCGAAGGCTGCAGATGACGCTCTCGGAACGGGAGAACCAGCTGGCACTCCGGAAGGCGGTGGGCACCAAGAGCTACGCCGTCAGGAGGGATGAGCTGCAAAGGTACGGCATAGAGGAGCGGAACTACTTCAGCATAGACCCCGGGGAGCCCCTCCCCGACGCGTTCTTCGACGGCCTCGACGTGGTCTACGTGGCCAGCCCGAACGAGTTCCACAAGGCGCAGACGCTGCAGGCGCTGGAGAAGGGGAAGGTCACCGTCACGGAGAAGGCGTTCGCCACCACCAGGGCCGAGTTCGAGGAGGTGGTCCGCGAGGCGAGGGCCAGGGGCAGGGACAGGGTCACCTTGGGCCTCCATTACGTGACCAAGACGCTGACGATGGAGCTCGGGAAGATGCTCCCTTCGCTCGTGAAGCGGTACGGAAAGGTGCAGTCCGTCGTCTCCACGTTCTTCGAGGAGGTGAGGGACGAGGATGCCCGCAGGGCATGGCTCTTCAAGCCGGAGAACGGGGGGGTGGCGATGGACTGGATACACCCGCTCTCCATAATATCCTATGTCATGAAGGCGGAAAGGTTCTCCCTGCAGGACTGCACGCCGTACGTCATACAGGAGTTCTATGACTCGGTGAACCCGACGGGGTACCACGGAAGGTTCGGCGTGAAGGGGAGGCATTTCTCCCAAGACGCGGTCGCGGTCGTGCGCGTGGGGAAGGGCGTGCGGGAGGCCCACAAGGTCTTCAAGGTCAGGCTCGAGGACGCCCAGGTGGAGCTCCTCTACATCAGCACCGACGACGAGTTCCTTACGGGCAGCAGGGGGAAGATGGTGATAACGGAGAAGGGGGGCAAGTCCACCACGGTGAGCCCGTCCGGCCCCCTTTCGTACGAGTTCATGATAGACGACATGCTCAGGATGCTGAAAGGCGGCGCCCCCATGCTCTCGCTGGAGGACATAACCAAGATATACGAACCCGAATGGCAGATACAGCGGGGGCTGGCGTCGGCGAAGCCCGTCCGCAAGAGGGACGAGATAGACGAGTTCGTCTCCGCCGGCCTGGCGGGCAGGCTATGACGGGGGGGCCCGGTTCAGCAGCTGCCACACGTACTCCGGCGTCAGGGGGAGCCTTTCTATCACGGCGCCGTGCTGGGACAGTGCGTCCTCCACCGCGTTGACTATCGCCGGAGTGGAGGCTATCGAAGCCGCCTCGCCGATCCCCTTGACGCCGAGAGGGTTGGCGTCGGTCGGCGTCTCGGTGGTGTGCCACGACATCCCCGGCACGGACATCGCTGTGGGGATGCCGTAGTCCGCCAGGGTGGCCGTGAGCAGCTGTCCGCCTTCGTCGTAGGAGAGCTCCTCCATCAGGGCCTGGCCCAGCCCCTGCGCCATCCCGCCCATCACCTGCCCCTCCGCCAGCAGGGGGTTCAGTATACGTCCGCAGTCGTCCACGGCCACGTACTTCAGGACGTCGACCCGACCCGTCTCCCTGTCCACCTCCACCAGGCAGATGTGCGACCCGAACGGGAAGGTGTTGCTCTTCGGCACGAACGCGGAGTACTCGAAGAGCGTGGGCTCCATCCCACGAGGGAGCCGGCCGGGGTCGTAGGCGGCCGAGGCGACCTCGGCGAAGGCCACGCTCTTTGACCCCCTCGAGTGTACCCTTCCGTCCCTGAACTCGACGTCGGCGTCCGTGTCCATCATCCTGGCGGCTATCGCGGCCATCTTGTCCCTTATCCTCCTGGCGCAGACGAGCACCGCGCTGCCCCCCACCGCGGCCGAACGGCTTCCGGCCGTCACGGTGCCGTACGGGAGCGACGCCGTGTCGCCATACCTGACGTAGACGTCCGAGGCTTCGATGCCGAGCTCGTCCGCCGCGATCTGCGCGAAGGGGGTGGCGTGCCCCTGCCCGTGCGGGTTCCCTCCCGAGTTGACCACGACCTTCCCTTCCTCGGTCACGGCCACGGACGCCGTCTGGGGGAATGTCGGCCCGAAGCCGCACACCTCCACGTACGTCGCCACTCCGACGCCGAACAGCCTCCCCTGCTCCCGTCCCCTGCGCTGCAGGCCCCGGAGCCCTTCGTAGTCGGCGACCTCGACCGCCTTGCTCAGGTTCTTCTCGTAGTCGCCGCTGTCGTAGGTGAACCTCTTGGTCACTATCTGGAACGGGAAGCGGTCGGCTGGGATGAAGTTGACCTGTCTCACCTTGACAGGGTCCAGCTTCAGCTTGCCGGCTATGACGTTCATCGTCCTCTCTATCAGGTACGATGCCTCGGGGCGGCCCGCCCCCCTGTAGGCGTCGTGCGGCACCTTGTTGGTGAAGGCGCACTTCAGCTCCGCCTTTATGGCCCCGAAGTCGTAGTTGCCGGAGCATATCTGCGGCGTGACCCTGGGACCGAAGACGGCCTCGCTCGTGGAGTAGGCCCCGGAGTCGGCCACGATGCTCACCTTGAGCGCCAGGAGCCTGCCGTCCTTCCTGACCGCGGCTTCGACGCGCTGCACCTGCCCCCTTCCCTGGGTGGTTGTCAGGATGTTCTCCCTCCTGCTCTCGGTCCACTTGACCGGCCTGCGTAGCAAGATCGCGGCGAAGGAGACGACCACCTCCTCCGGATATGTGGAGATCTTCGAACCGAACGCACCGCCCACGTCCGGGGAGACCACGCGCACGCTGGGCTTGGGGAGGCGGAGCATCCTGGCCAGCGTATCCCTGGCGGAAAAGGGGTCCTGGCAGCCCAGGTGGACGGTCAGGGCCCCCGTCCCGGGGTCGTAATGCGACAGGACGCCCCTCGGCTCCAGCGGCACCGGCGCTATCCGCTGGTTCAGGAAGCTGGCGGAGACGACCCGGTCGGCCTTGCCGAATATCTCGTCGAAGCCCGGGGTCTCTATGCTGTACTCGTACGCGAGGTTGTCACCCAGGTCGCCGTGCACCCTGGGGGAGCCCCTTTCCAGCGCCCTGACTGGGTCGGTCACCGCGGGGAGAGGGTCGTAGACCACCTCCACCAGTTCGGACGCGTCTTCGGCGGCCTGCCTGTCCGACGCCACCACGACGGCCACGGCCTCCCCCTCGTAGTTGGCTTCCCCCTGCGCCAGGACGGGCCGCCTGGTGTACTTCACCTTCTGGTCGTCCTTTTCGGTGGGCATGTCCTCGACCTTCCCGGAGAGGTCCTCCTGCGTCATCGCCAGCAGGACGCCCGGGTGGGCCCTGGCCCCTGACGCGTCTATGGAGACTATCCTGGCGTGGGGGTGGGGGGACCTGACGAACGACGCCCACGCGGTCCCTTCCATCGTTACGTCGTCGAGGTATCTTCCGGCCCCCCTCAGGAACTTCGGGTCTTCGGCCCTCTTCATCGGCCTGCCGACCAGTTCCCGCCTGCGGCTGACGGCCACCTGCGAAGTAGCGCTCACGATTATCATGACCGGGCTTCGGCGATTATAAAAGATTAGTGTGGATCGCCTGCCGGCAGTATGATCCGCTTCCAGGTCGCCCCCAAGCTCCCCGGGCATCAGGACTCGCGCCCGTCCGCCAGCGCCTTCGCCCGTGTGGCCACGCCCGGCCATCGGCTGACAGGGCTGCCCGTTGAGGCATATCCCCCTCTTCTCTTCTCTTCTCTTCTTGCCCTCGCCGCTGTCGTCGTTCCTTGCCCCCTTCAGCCCCTCGAAGGCGAAGGACGCGCCAGGGTCCCTTCCGTTGCTTTCATCGGGGGATCGCGCGGCGCATACCTGACACCCCTCCGCTGCCTCCTTGAGCGACTCCGCGCCCCAAGGGGTCGCCTCAGGGCCGAGCGGGCCCTGACCGCCGGACGCGCGTTTGGTGGTCACGCACAGATACACGGGGATACGTATATCTGCACGGATGAGCTTTAATGCGCCGACGCACAGAAAAGGACACGTGACAAAAGCGTGACGGTTTCCGACGGCGGGCAGGAAGTGACAGGGACAAGGCGGCCGAAGCACCGATTCACCGCGGGTGACCTCCTTCCGTGCGAGCTTGTCGAGCCGAACTGGAGGCTGTGGAGCTTCGTAATCGTCTTGGCCGTCGGCTTCTGGGCGCTCTTCTCCTTTCCCGTACCTGAGGTCGGCGGCTACGTAGACCCCTTCTACAGCCCGACAATACTGATCCTGCCATTGCCCGGCCTCTACAGGCTGACCTGCTACGCCTACAGGAAGGACTACAACAGGCATCTGTTCCACCACCCCCTCGGCTGCGGCAACGCGGAGAGACGGGAGAAGCACCGCTTCGCGTACACGGGGGAAGGCAGCGCCTTCTTCAAACTTGAGAACCTGCACCGCTACTTCCTCTATGCCGGGATAGCCATACTCCCGTTCTTCTATTATGACTTCTATCACTCTCTCATCTACACCGGCGTCTTCACCCTCAGGCTGGGCAGCCTGGTCCTCCTGGCCAACGCGCTGTTACTCACCGCATGGACCTTCTCGTGCCATGCGCTCAGGCATCTTACGGGAGGGAACATCGACTGCGATTCATGCGTGAGGGCGGGCGCCCTTCGAAGGTCCGTCTTCAATGCCCAGAGCAGATGGAACGAGCACCATGAGGCGCTGGCGTGGATAAGCCTGCTGGCGATCTTCTTCACGGACATGTATCTGCGTGCGCTCCAGGCAGGCCTGCCGCTGGACTTCGTGTTCTTCAGGTGAATGACATGAAGTGGCAGTTGCCGAAAGCCGCCCGTTACCCCCTGTTCCTGGGGGGGTTCGTGTCGATGATAGCCGGCGGGCTCGGGGCAAGGCTGGCTGGCGGGGGGGCTGAAATGGCCGCAGGCTTCGGAGGCGTGGGAATCGTTCTCCTGGCCCTGTCCGTCGCGCTGAAGTAGCCCCGGACTACCTTCTCTTTTTCAGTTTCCTGTAGATCCAGACGAGGGGGTCATAGTGTTCGTCGACGACCCTCTCCTTTTCCGGTATGATCGCGTCGTCTGTGATGGCTATGTGCTCGGGGCAGACCTCCTGGCAACATTTCGTGACGTTGCAATACTCGAGCCCCCCCTCTTCCCTCAGGAATTTCGAGCGGTTCGACCCGTCCATCGGGTGCATGTCAAACGACGCCGCCTTCGCCACCCACCTGGGGCCGATGTAGTCTGCGGCGTGCTCCCTTATTGCATGGCAGGCGTCCTGACATAGAAAGCATTCTATGCACTTCCGCAGTTCTCTTGAGCGCTCGACGTCCCCCTGATAGAACAGCCAAGGTCTCTTGGAGACACTACGAGGGGTGAACGGGGGGATGGCCCCCGCAGTGTCCCGGCTTGCCGTCGTGTCTGTCACCAGGTCCCTGATGAGAGGGAATGCCTTCATGGGCTCGACCGTCACCTCTCCGTCATACATGCCCAGGGACGTCTTGCACATGAGGTGTGGCGTTCCGTTTATTTCAACCGCGCAGGAACCACACCTTCCCGCCTTGCAGTTCCACCGCGCGGTAAGAGAGGAATCGAGGCGGCTCTGCACGTAATGGATAGCGTTCAGGACGACCATCCCCTCCTCGGCCGGCACGTCGAATGTGTCGTACCTGAAGGTGGTTGGGTCGTTCCCCGTCCCGCGGAATACGCGGAGCCTGACCGCTTTCGACATCTTCACCCACCCCTGAACAGTGACTCCAGCTCGGGCGGAGGCTTCTGCACAGGCATGAATTCGCACCCCATGCCTCTCCCCTTCCTCCTGACTATGACATTCACCGTCCAGTGCGCGTCATCCCTGTCGGGGTAATCGGAACGGGTGTGGGCGCCCCTGCTCTCCTTTCTTTCTATCGCCGACCTGATTATCGCTTCGCAGACCAGGAGCATGTTCCAGGCCTGGATGGAGTCCACCCAGGACTGGTTGTAGGTCCTCCCTCCCTTCGCTTCCAGGTTCTTCGATTCCGCCGCAATGGCGAGCATCTCCTCGAGCCCCTTCGCGAGGCCTTCCCCGCTCCTGACTATCCCGACATATTTCCACATCACGGAAGCGATCTTCTCCTTGAGGGCAAACGGGTTCTGCCCACCCTTCACCTTGAACGGCGCCAGGAGACGGGCCATCTCGTCCCCGGCGTCGTACTCGGCCACCCTGCCGGGCTGCGCGGTCCTGGCATATTCTGCGGCGGCGAGTCCGGCCCTGCGCCCGAAGACAAGGATATCGGCCAGCGAATTTCCCCCCAGCCTGTTTGCTCCGTGAAGGCCAGAAGCGGCCTCGCCGGCGGCGAACAGCCCGGGGACGGTCGACCTGCAGCTGTCCGGTTCCACCCTGATGCCGCCCATCTGGTAATGCACGGTGGGTGCCACTTCCATCCTGTCTTTCGTTATGTCTATCCCGGCGAACTCGAGAAACTGGGAATACATGCTCGGCAGTTTCTTCTTGATGTAGTCTGCCCCCCTGCCCCTGATATCCAGGTAGACACCGCCGTTGCTGCTCCCCCTCCCTTCCACCATCTCGGTGTAGATCGATCTGGCAACCACGTCCCTTGCGGACAGCTCCATCCTCTTCGGGTCGTACTTCTCCATGAAACGCTCCCCGCTGGCGTTGGTCAGCATGCCGCCCTCTCCCCTGACCGCTTCGGTCACCAGCATGCCCCTGACGCCTGCCGGCGAAATCATCCCCGTGGGGTGGAACTGGATCATTTCCATGTCCATGAGGTCGGCGCCGGCCCTGTATGCCAGCGCCGCACCGTCTCCCGTGCTTTCGTAGGAGTTGGACGTGACCTCGTACACCCTGCCGCATCCCCCCGTGGCAATGATCACCGCCTTGCACCTGAACAGCAGGAACCCTCCCGTTCTGATGTTGATGCCGAACGCGCCCGAAACCCTTCCCGTCGCCGGGTCCTTGAAGACGCTGGTCACTTC
The DNA here is from genome assembly GCA_021811935.1 of archaeon. Lineage (GTDB taxonomy): Archaea > Thermoproteota > Nitrososphaeria > Conexivisphaerales > DTJL01 > JAKAPW01. The sequence continues at coordinate 40,176 of JAKAPW010000004.1, forward strand.
CACATCGTCCATCACCGGTATCTTCCTCTTGAAGACCTGGTCCTGGAGCGTCCTGATCAACTCGAGCCCCGTCCTGTCCCCGATGTAACACAGCCTGCGGTACGTATGGGCTCCGAAGGGGCGCTGCATTATCTTGCCATACGCTGTTCTGTCGAAGAGCGCTCCGTATTCTTCGAGTTCATAGACCCTGTCGATGGCTTCCTTCGCAAGTATCTCTGCCATCCTCCAATTGCCCAAACGCTGACCTTCGACTATCGTGTCCCTGAGGTGCACCTGCCAGCTGTCGCCCGGGTCGACGTTGCCCAACGCCGCCGCTATGCCCCCTTCGGCCATCACGGTGTGCGCCTTCCCCAGGAGCGTCTTGCAGACAACAAGGGTACTGGCCCCAGCGTCGGAGGACTCGATCGCCGCCCTGAGGCCCGCGCCTCCGGAGCCCACTATCAGGACGTCGGCAGTCATTGTCTCGTATGACGCGTCGTCGGTGGCTACACCCTTGCCGGGGTGGCCCTTCGACCGAAACCCGGACAAATTTCCTTCCCCCCTACGGGTCGACCATCATCGCCCTGAATATCTCCTCGACGAGCCCCTCCGGGGCGGCCAGAACATCCTGACCCTCCTTTTCCACCCGATGGACGGCGACATATACATCCAGTATAACACGGATTATGTCCTTAAGACTGTGCCGTTTGCAGAAATAGGTGTTGAACGGGCCGCCCATCCATCCGTGGTCGTCGCATATCGGCCTGCCGCAGAAGGAGCACGAGCCACCGACGTCCCTTTCGCACCGCACATAGGAGGAAGGGGCCAAAAGGGAATCTCCTGCACACCTCGCGCTGGGCCGACTATTGACCAAGCTCCGCCCACCACCTCGTCGTTCCGGAAGACACGCGACACCGCCCGATCATGATGGTGTGCTGGCAGGCATAAAAGACAGAGCATGCAAAGAGGTGTATTTCCTGCGATTCGCACGCAGGTGCTGGCATCGCCGGCGTCGGCCTGGTTCCAGACGATCAGCGGAAGGAGGTCCTCCTGGTCGCCCACATCCTCACGGTGCCCAGGCCTATTTCCCTCTTTGTTTCTGTGTACCCGTATCCGTTGAGCAGTGCTGTGATGAATTCCGCCGTGCATTCGGCGGACACGAACGTCCCCCCGGCGCCCACCATGTCGATTTCTATGGAGTCCGGGTCGGCCTCCGTAAGCTTGAGCTTCTTCAAAGGAAGTATGAGCATGAAGTCCTTGGCTATCTCGTTCAGGCTTCGCACGTCGTCGGCGGTGATCCTGAGCAGGCCGACCAGCCCCGAACCCATCTTCGCAAACATCTGAAGGAGGGACGCCCTGTCCATCTCGTACAGCTTCCCGAGCAGCTCGTCGACGAAGTCCGAAGGGAGCGTTATGACGTCTATCTGCTTGAGCACGGACGCCAGCCGCCAGAGGCGGTATATGTCAGGGGCGGTCCCCCCTTCGGCATAGATCTTGGAGACCGCAAGAAGCGATTCGTTTGCCGAAGCAAACAGCGACTTGTTCTGCCGCTTGACCTGAGAGGAGAATTCCTGGAATACGCTTCTGTCCACTGTTATGTTTGTCCTGCTCATTCTGATGATATGAGACGTCGTTGGCTTTTATAAGGTCGTCGGCCCGGGAAGGCACGACCTCTGGACTGTCTGCGGAGGAGGGGCGGCGTGGCTCACTGTCGCGGGTCTGTGAACAAAGCACCACCACTCCGTGGCGTCTTGGCGAAGAGCCGTTCACGAACTTCGTCCGGGACAGCCAGCCGCACCGACTGGCTTTTGCACGTATGTGCACCGATGTGAACGGACAACGTTTTAACCACAACCTGCCTCTCTTGTAATGGTGAGATGGATGACCGCAGACCCGACCACCATAATAGCGGCCGCTGCGGTGATGTCCAGCGGCCTCCTCGGCACGGCGATAGCGCAGCAGGCAATGGGAGCGGCGGGCATGGGGATAATAGCGGAGAAGCCGGAGAAGTTCGGGCAGGTCCTGTTCTTCTTTGTCATACCTGAAACCCTGTGGATAGTGGGCTTCGTGCTGGCCGTGGTTCTCCTTCTGCAGATATTCTAGCGGGGGGAAGTTCGCTCGTGCAGCGGCGTGCCAGAACGGAGTGGAGGGGGTGTAGGCATCCCGGATGACAAGGGCTTCGACGCAGGTCGCCTTTGAATCGCTGGCCGTGCTGTACCAGCGCCTTCTGACGAATCGCGACTTCGAGGAGATGACAAGGATAGGCGGTGCTTCGGAGATCGCGGAATGGCTTACGCACACATGGTACAGGGACGACATGCGGGCGGCCTCCGCCTTCTACGCACCGCCGGAGTCGATAGAGGTAGCCACAGGGATGCACCTGCTTCGCACCAACGAATCCGTTCTCAAGATGGTGCCCAGGCACGGCAGGAATCTGCTCCTGGCCTACCTCGCCAAGTGGGACATAGAGAACATAGAGCTGATATTGGCTGCCAAGGGCCTCGGCCGGGCGCTCGAATGGGTCGACC
>JAKAPW010000051.1 GCA_021811935.1 archaeon
GGGCTGGAGATGGAGGCGGCCTCGCTCGGGGTGCTCTACGGCACGGAAGACCTGAAGGAGGGGATAGCCGCCTTCCTGGGAAAGCGGGCGCCCAGGTTCAGGGGGAGGTGAGTCTCTTGGAGGAAGTGTATCTGGTAGACTTCGTCAGGACCGCCTTCTCCAGGGCCAGGCCGACCGAGCCCGAGAGGGACGCCTTCAACTCCATGAGGATGGACCAGGCTCTGGGCCAGCTGATCGGCCAGGCCGTGTCGAGGAACCGCATCCCGGCCGAGTCGATAGGCGACGTCATCACAGGGTGCGCCCTCCAGATGGACGAAAACTGGCTCTACGGCGGGAGGCACCCGGTCCTCCTGGCCGGCCTCCCCGTGTCCGTCCCCGGGGTGGGGATGGACAGGGCCTGCGCGTCCTCGATGAACGCCGCGGCGGTCGGGGCGCTGGAGATAATGACCGGGCACTCCGACGTGGTCCTGGCCGGCGGGATGGAGCACATGACCCACGTCCCCATGAGCGGCAACCCGCACATGGCGCCGAACATGCGGTTGCTCCTCCGCCCCGAATATGCCAGGTACCAGCTCAGCGTCGGCTACACCATGGGGCTGACGGCGGAGAAGCTGGCCGAGGAGAGCGGGATAGGCAGGCAGGAGATGGACGAATACTCCCTTGAGTCGCACAGGAGGGCGGCGAAGGCGACGGAGGACGGCTGGCTCAGGGGGGAGATAATGCCCGTCGAGGTGGAGCAGGGCGTCGTCGTCGCGGAGGACCAGAGCATCAGGAAGGACACCACGCTGGAGCAGCTGTCGAAGCTCCCTCCCGCGTTCAAGCAGGGCGGGGTCGTCACGGCCGGCAACTCCTCCCCTCTCAACTCGGGCGCCTCCCTCCTCGTCCTTGCCTCCGGCCGGAAGGTGGAGGAATACGGCCTGCGGCCGCTCGCGCGGGTAGTCTCCTTCGGCTGGGCCGGAGTGGAGCCGAGCCTGATGGGGAAGGGGCCGGTCCCGGCCACGAAGAAGGCCCTGAAGAAGGGCGGGCTGACTGAGGACAGGGTCGACCTGTGGGAGATAAACGAGGCGTTCGCCGTGGTGGTCCTCAACGCGGCGGCCGAGTTCGGCCTCGACCTGTCGAAGGTGAACGTGAAGGGTGGCGCGATAGCGATCGGGCACCCGCTGGGCGCGTCGGGGGCCAGGATAATGGGCACCCTGGCCAGGCAGCTGAGGGACACGGGGAAGGAGTACGGCGTCGCCACCCTCTGCGTCGGCGGCGGGCAGGGGTACGCGGCGGTGCTCCAGCGGCCATAGCCGTTATATCAAGGCAGGGGGGCACGGACAGGGATGCCCATCAAGGGGAGCAGCGCGCAGTTCAGGGTGGCGGGCCACCCTGTCAGGAAGAGGCTGGTGGAGCTGCTAGGCGCGCGCCAGGCGCTCTCCTTCTCGGAGCTCCGCTCGGAGACTGGGCTGCCCGTCGGCAGCCTGTACTACCATCTCGACGTCCTCTACGACATAGTGCGGCAGGACGAAGGGAGGAGGTACGGCCTGACCAAAAAGGGGTCGGAGATCTACGACGCGATTGCCAGGAAGGAGGGCCTCCCTCTCCCCCAGCGGAGGACGGAGGCGATCCCCGGCTGGATATTCACCCGCCTGTCGTCGCACGCGGGCAGGTCGGCGACGGTCTTCGCGCTGGTGACGGTCGCGGGCTGCCTCCTGAACCTGGAGGGCTCCTCGACCATAGCCCTGATGAACTTCTACGACGAGGGCGGAGGCATCCTCGCGGCGCTCTCCTTCCCCCTCAGTTTCTCGGCGTACTACCTCTATACGGTGGCATTCGCGGCCGTCCTGCACAGGAGGAGCTTCGCGCCGAACGCCTTCCTGCTCGCCCCGGTGGTCTACGCCCCTTACCTGCTCTACCCGGTCGCGGCCGTCCTGGGGGGGCAGACGGCGACAGACGCGGCACTGGTGGGCGCCCAGCTGGCGTCGATAGTGCTCGGCTCGGCCTACACCTCCAGCCTCTTCGGCCTCAGGCTGGAGAGGTCGCTACTGGTCCAGCTCGTCTTCTTCCTCGTCTCCACTTCCGCCTTCTTCAGCGTGGAATACGGCGTCGTACTGTGAAAAAAAGAGGATGGGCCTAGACCAGGAGCCTAGGCTCGATCATCCTTCTTCTCGCGGCCAGCGTCAGCACCGATACGAAGGCAACCACCACGACGGCCCCTATGACCATGTACGATGTCACGCCAACGGCCCCTGTGAGCGGGCCGAGGGCAGGGATGTCGCCTATGCCGCCCGAACCCACGCCGAGTATCGGGTCATGCGTTATGTTCTTCCCCTGCGGGTAGTCCAGCTGTATCGTGCTGAACGCCGTCCCGTTGCTCATCTGCTTTGACAGGACGGGGACGTTCTGCCCGTCCACCTGCGCCGTGGAGGCCCAGGTGAAGTAGGAGAACGCGTTGCTGGACACGACCGCGGAGGTCTGCGTGTTGATCGTCTTGGTCTGCTCCTGCGTCCCTGTGGTACCGACTATCGTGGTCCTGGTGGAGTTGCCGAAGTGCTGCGTCCCGCCGAACGAAGCTATCAGTGCCAGCCTGCTCGAATCGCTGACGAACGGGTAGTTGTCTATGATGAAGTTGATCTTTGCCTCCGTCGGGGCTATGGGCGTCCCTGCGAGGGTCACTCCTGTGTTGTATATCTGGGCGCTCATGGTGAAGCTGAAGCTGCCGTTCCTGGTTGTCATCTGTATGTCGTACCCCGGTACGCCGTTCGGGCCCGTTATGGGATTGGTCGAAATGGTCCACTGCATCTTCGCGAAGTTCATTCCGCTGAGCGGCCTGCCGTCGACGCTCGGCGTGTAGATCCCTGTCTTGGCTGTGTCGTTGTACTCCACCAGGCCAAGGGCCCTGACGCCGCCCAGCACGTATGTGAAGGTGCGGCTGCCGTTGGGACCTATGGTCCCCGTGGAGTTGGCCATGTACATCGCCATGGTGGGCGCCGGCTGCGTCCCGGCGAAGACGCCGAATGTCGTCCGGACGAAGTTGCCGTTGGTGGTCGAGGACTGGGAGTCGGTGAACAGCACATAGTTCGAGCCCCTGGTCGGGGTGCCCCAATGAATGTCTTCATGGTATGTCCCTTTGAGCTGGTTCAGGCGCTGCGCATCGTTCGATGCCGCGTAGGTGCCTATCCCGGCGACGGCTGACAGCACTATCAGTGCGCCAACCATCGCCGCGATCACTGCGTATTTGGTGTTCATGTCGGACCGGGTCGCCATTTCCCCCCCTGCGGTTATAATCCCGGGGGCTCTAGAACTTCCTAGAACTGTTCCAGAACGCGGGGTCAGCGGAGGCGGCAGACTTCGGGCGGCCTCCTCTTGTGCTCCCCCGAGGCGACCTTCGCCAGGAGCGCCTCCAGCCTGCCCCGCCCGACCCCCAGGGCGGAGGCTATCTCGTCCACCCCCGCCTTCTGGTCGGCGTACATCTGCAGGACCCTGTCGACATCCTCGTATGCCAACCCTATCTCCTCTTCGGCCTTCTGCCCCCGCCAGAGCCTGGGGCTGCTCTTCTTGGCCACTATCCGCCTGCCCACGCCCATCGCCCCGGCCAGCTCCCTGACCTCCGTCTTGTACAGGTCCCCGATGGGCAGCAGGTCGGCCCCGCCGTCTCCGTACTTCGTGTTCCCGCAGAAGACCGCGCCGCCCGAACGGGACACGGCCAGGTTGTGGAAGGGGGGGACGTCCGGGCACCATACCCTTCCGTGGTACCCCTGCGCCTCCGCGCCCCTCGCCAGGACCGCCGTCGCGGCGGCCGAGAACGTCACGAACTCCCTCCTCTCCAGCAGCTCGGAGGCCTGCCTGTAGACGCTCCTCCCGCCCTCCCTGACCAGCATCCTGTGGTTGGGCGTCACCAGCAGGTCTGTCCCCTTTCCGGTGAAACTGACCATCGGGCCGTCGTACGGGAAGGAATAGACCTCCCTGACCGCGGACCGCCTGACCCCCCCGGTGAGCGGGTCCAGGGAGAAGACGTCCGCCCCGCGCCTGAGCTGGTCGAGCGGCACCTCTCCCTCCGGCGTCAGCGCCGCCGTATCCTCGTCATAGCAGAAGTACCCGAGCAGCAGCTCCGACCTGTCCCCCGTCCCCAGCACGAGCCTGTTCGAGGCGTTGGCGTGGTAGTAGAGCAGCGCCATCCGGATCCTGGCCCTGAGGTTCCCCTCGGCCAGCCTGTTCCTCCCCAGTCCCTTCATGAAGGAGGCGTGCAGCGGTCCTATGTCTACCGTAGAGCTCTTTATCCCCAGCTCGCGGACCACCTCCATGGCGTCGTCGACGTCCCCCTTCGGGGTGACCCTGCCGTCCGGCATCATGACGCCCAGGACGCGCCTGTTCCCCAGCGCCTCGACGGCGAGGTACGCGGTCAGAGCGGAGTCCACGCCGCCGCTTATCCCGAGCACGGCCCCCTCTGCCCCGGCTTCGTCCACCTTCAGGCGGATGAACTCGACCATCTTCCTCCTGGCTTCGTCCAGGTCTATCCGTGCGGGCAACGTCGTTGCACCCTCCGCGGCGGCCAGAAATACTTTCCGGAGGATGAAAATCTAAAAGGGGGGCGGGGGCATCACGCCGGCGTTGGCCTCGGACCTGTCCGACAGGACTTTCTGGATCACGAAGGAGGAGGAGATCAAGAGGGCGGAGGCCACGGACCACTATTTCCTGAACGCGGAGAGGGCGCTGCGGAAGAGCGGCCTCAACCCGCGGGTGACCATGGAGGTCTACTGCAGGAAGGACCCCTACGGGGAGGGCTGGGCCCTGGCGTCCGGGATATATGAGGTGGCCAAACTGCTGGAGGGCGTCCACGTCGACGTCGACGCGGTGGAGGAAGGGACGCTCATAGCCACGCCGGGGGACGGGGTGGCCTACGAGCCGGTCCTCCAGGTGACGGGGAGGTACGCCGACTTCGCGAGATACGAGACGCCGCTCCTCGGCTTCCTCTCCTCGTCGAGCGGCTACCTGACCAAGGCCGCGCGCGTGAGGCTCGCCGCGGGGGAGAAGCAGCTTCTGAGCTTCGGGACCAGGCGGGCGCACCCCGCGCTGTCGGCCCTGATCGAGCGTTCCGCCTACCTGGCCGGCTTCGACGGCGTCAGCAACGTCGCCGCCGCCAGGCTGCTCGGGATCGGGGGCTCCGGGACCATGCCCCACAGCTTCATTCTGTGCTTCCCGGACCAGGCGGAGGCCTGGAAGGCGTTCGCCGACGCTGCCGAGGGGGAGAAGGTGGTGGCTCTGGCCGACACGCTCTCCGACGAGAAGGAGGAGTCCGTGATGGCGCTTCGCACCCTGGGCAGGAAGCTGGCGGGCGTCAGGCTGGACACCCCCTCCAGCAGGAGGGGGGACTGGAGGAAGCTGATAGAGGAGGTGAGGTGGGAGCTGGACACGAGGGGAGGGAAAGAGGTCAGCATATTCATCTCGGGTGGCCTGGACGAGGCGGAGGTCAGGGCGCTCGGCGATGTCGTCGACGGCTTCGGCGTCGGGACGAGCGTCAGCGGGGCCCCGTCGATAGACTTCAACATGAAGGTGGTCGAGGTGGAGGGGGCCGGGGGGGCGATGGTCCCCAAGGCCAAGAGGGGGGACATCTCCGGGGCGAAGTCGCTCTATAGGAATCTTGGGACGCACGAGGACCTGCTCATGCCGAAGCGCCTTGAGCCGCCGGAGGGCTTCGTTCCGCTGCTTTCCCCCCTGGTCAGGGACGGCAGGGTGGTCAGGCGGTTCCTGCCCCTCGACCGGCTCAGAGAGCGGATAGGCCTTTCCCTGAAGGCGGGGCCCCAGAGGGTGCGCCTCCTCTCCCGCGCCTCGCCAGGAAGAGCAGGCCGGTCACGCAGAGCAGGAACGCGCTGAAATACAGCAGCTGCGGGACGACGTACGGCGGGAAGGCATCCTGGAGCTGCCCCGCCTCTCCCGTGGAGTTCGTGGCGTAGAACTGGACCCTGGCGGGGAAGGTGCCGTTCGCCGTCGCCACCAGCAGGGAGACGTCGTAGTAGCCGTCGATGACCCGGCCGAAGTCGCGCAGCTTCAGCGTGGAGCCACGGTCCAGCACCACCTGGTAGCTCTCCCCGTCGGGGAAGCTCAGGTTGCCCGAGGCGCTCTGCCACCGCGCCCCCACCACCCCGACGGTGTAGTCGGACGGATTGAAGGAGAGGCCCACCACGGACGAAAGCACCCGGACGGGGAGCGTGTAGTTCGCGCCGCCGGACGAGAAGGTCAGCTGGTCGTCGTACGCCCCCACGGACGCCGAGGGGGCGGCGTACACCGTCAGGTTGGGCCTGGAAGGGCCGACGGCGGTCCGGCTCAGCGACAGTCCGTAGGGGCCCGTGTAGCCGACCGTCAGGCTGACGTTGCGGAGGAAGGTCAGAGCCACGGAGTAGGCGTACCTGCCGCCGGAGTAGGGGTAGAGCATGACGTACGGCTTGCCGTCCACCGCGAAGGGGGCGGCCAGCGCCTTCGGGATGTCCAGCACCCCCGCCCCCTGGGAGGAGAAGGGGTAGACCGCCCCCAGGCTGCTGATGGGGTCGGCCGTCAGAGCCAGGATGGAATAGCACTGCTCCGGGCTCAGCCCTGGGTGCTCCTGCGCTAGGAGCGCCAGGGCGCCGGCCACCTGGGGCACGGCGAAGCTTGTCCCGCTGACCAGCGCGAAGCCGTCCGGCCCCAGCGCCGGCGTGGGGTCGGCGGGGGCGAGCACCTCCGGCTTGACGGAGAAGTCGTTCGCCGGGCCCCTCGACGAGAACGTCGCGGGATAGGGCGACGAGCCGGCGAAGACGGAGAGGCTGACCGCGGTCCCGTTCGACATGAGGGGAGCCCCGTTCGACATGGGCACCGTCAGGACGGGTATCCGCGGGGCGTACGACGGGTCGCCTGGGAGGGTCAGGTACGCGCGCAGAGGGCCGTTCGCGTTGTTGACTACGATCAGCGCGGAGGCGCCCGCCGTCGCCGCGTCGGCCTCCATCTGCCCGAAGTACGTCTTGCCGTCCCTCATCGCCACGGCCACCTCCCCGGTGAGGTTCAGGCCGGCGACGTCCCCCGGGGCGGCGCTCCCCACGTAGACCGTCCTTCCGACGACCGTCCCGTTGGAGAAGGGCGAGCCCGCCGCGGCCAGCGCCGCGGATACCCAGCCCGTCCCGTTCACCGCCAGGGAGGCCTGGTCTCCTTCCGTGAGCCGGCTGGTGGAGGCGCCGACCGCGAAATAGCCCGCCATGCTGGCGGGCGCCGCTATGGTCCCCTGGGCCGGCCCTTCGTTCCCGGCGGCCGCCACGAGCTCCACCCCCTGCTGGGAGAGCAGGTATCCCATGTCGGAGAGTTCGGGGTCGGATATCCCCCCGCCCAGGCTCAGGTTGATTATCTTCGCCCCCGCCCCCACCGCCATGTCCATGGCCTTCACGAGCATCGCCAGCGTGGTCTGCCCGTTGTGGAAGACCTTGTAAGCCAGTATCCGGGCCCCCGGGGCCACCCCAGTAAAGTTCGCGGAGTCGGCCGCTATGATCGACGCGACCTCCGTGCCGTGGCCGTTCGTGTCCATCGGGTTTGCGTTGTCGTCGACCAGGTTGTAGCCGCCGACCACCTTCGCGCCGAACTTCCCGCCCAGGGCCGGAAGCAGGTAGTCCACCCCCGTGTCTATCACGGCGACCGTCACGTTCGCCCCCGTCGGTCCCCCGCCGAGGGAGTAGTTCCAGCCGTTCTGCGTGGGGGCCTGGGAAGACTGGTCGAGCGTCACGGTGGCGTCCCTCGCCAGCATGAGAGGGCGGTAGGCCCGCTGCACCGCCCGCGCGGTGGAGGCGGACATCTCGAAGACGCCCCCGGTGGCGATCGCCCCGAACAGGTAGACGGGCCTGACGTCCAGCCCGTCGCGCAGCATCCCGTTGTAGAAGGAGAGGGAGGAGCCGGCGGAGGGCGGGGAGTAGCCGGGCGGCAGCATCACTATGTACTCGTGGAGGGAGCCGTGCCCCCCGGACGGGAGGGGTGCGTACGGCAACAGCAACAGGAGAAGGAGGACGCCTGCCGCGTTCACCTACGTCTCACCCGCCGACACCTCCGCAAGCGCGGACAGCTCGCCGAGGCACGTCCCGTCCAGCGTGAACGCCTGCATCCTCCTGCCCGCGGAGAGCGCGCCGGCCACGAAGGAGCGCTCCCCCTCCGCCTGCTTCGGAGAGCTCCCGGGAAGGAGCTCGTTGAACGGGGGGACCACCACAAGCCGCCTGCCCGCGCCGAACTCCCCCCTGACCCAGAGGGGGACGGTGGCCCGGCCCGACCTGAGCGCGAAGTGCCTGTGGCCGACCACGAACGTCCCCGAGCCCGCCACGGCCTCCGACGGCATCGCATGGCCGTGCAGCAGCGCCACGCTCTCCCCTTCGTCGGACAGAAGCATCCCGCCAGCGGAGGCCAGGCCCACGCTCTGGGGGAGCGCCCTGGCTATGTCGCCGTCGTGGTTCCCGGGGACGAGCGTCACGGCGCAGCGGGCGGCGGACAGCCGCTGGAAGAAGTCGGCCAGGGCGGCGGCGGTGGCGGGGGAGGCACCGGACACCTGGTCCTTCAGGTCGCCCAGCAGCACTATGTCGCGGCACCCCTGAGAGATGGCGATGGACGCCAGCCTCCCCGCCATCTTCGAAGACTGGAGCGGGACGCGCACCCCCTTCCTCGACATGGAATGCTCCAGCCCGACGTGCAGGTCGGCCGCCACCAGCGTCTTCCCCACCACCAGCGCCCGTTCGCCGCGGACTATACGTATCGTGGCGCGACCAACCCCGAATCAGCCCTCCAGGGTGAGCGGGACCACTTCCTCATAGACGTATTCGACCAGGTCCGACTCGGTGGCCTGGCTGAACACGGTCACGACGCAGTTCCTCGTCAGCCCGACTATGAAGCCTTTGGTCTTCGACTGGACCACTATATACCACAGCCTGCCATGCTTCAGGTATTCGTGGTAGAGGTCGGTGTCGGCCAGCGCGGACCCGTACAGCGCCAGCTTCTCCACGTTGGGGATGTCCACCTGGTCGAAGAACACTATCCTGGCGTCCTCGAAGCTGGACTCGTAGTACCTCTCCATCACCTCCGGCTTGACCCTCGCCTCGACTATGGCGCCGGGCCTCATGAACAGGATCCTGCTCAGGTCGTTCGCCAGCTCGTTGGCGCGGCGCTTCTTCTCCTGGACGAAGAGGAAGGTCTGGTCGTGGAGCCTCCGGAAGGAGAACGGTGCACCCACGGTCCTGAGGATGGGCTTGAACTCCTCCTTCTGCCTTATCCTGATCACCTCGTCCTTCAGCATCCGCCCCGAGACGGAGCGCTCGTCCGCCTTCAGGTCCTTCACCTCGGTGGCCAGCAGCATCTTCGTCTCGGCGTCCTCCTTCTCCACCCTGAACCCCTCCAGCTTCTGGAAGAGCTGATCCAGGCCGGACGACTCCGCCTTGAACAGCTTCCCCGCCAGGACCATTTGCTAACAGACGGGGGCGCGAAGGCTGGGGCTATAAATCATGCTGCGGCTCCGCCTGCCGCTGCTCGGCCTGTGGCAGCTCCGCCTGCCCCGGCTTCGCCAGGAGCCCCGCCAGCCCTATCAGCATCTGCAGCGCGGGGACGGCGGCTATCAGCAGGAAGATGGGGACGTAGGAGGCTTCCACGCCGATGCTCACGC
>JAKAPW010000005.1 GCA_021811935.1 archaeon
GGGATGGTCCATAGCGCAAAGGAGGCAGGAGAGGATAGATTGCGCGCAGTTCTCCATGGGATTGTGGCACAACCTGTTCAACCTCTACACGCCGTGAATTTTGTCCCACAGCCGACAAATGACGAACTTGGTCAGTTCCCGCCGCCCACCGCCTCGTACGGTGCCCCGTCCGCCTCTTCGAGCTTGCTGTAGAACGGAGGCAGTATGATCCCCCTCTCCGTCACCAGCCCCGTGACGAGCTCGGGCGGGGTGATGTCGAAGGCCGGGTTGAAGACCTTGATGCCCTTTGGCGCCACCCTCCTCCCCCGGACGAACTCCACCTCCTTCGGGCTCCGCTGCTCGATCCTGACACCCTCCTTTTCCGTCTTCATGTCCACCGTCGACCAGGGGAAGACACTGTAGAAGGGCACCGAGTGCCGGCTGGCCATCGTGGCCACCTGATAGGTGCCTATCTTGTTTATGACGTGGCCGTCACGGAGGACCCTGTCGGCCCCCAGCATCACCAGGTCGACCATCCCCTGCGACATGGCGTACCCAACCATAGTGTCCGATATCAGGGTGGTGTCTATCCCGTCCTTCTGCAGCTCGAGCGCGGTCAGCCTGGCGCCCTGGAGCGCCGGCCTCGTCTCCGTGGCCACGACCTTCACCTTCTTGCCCTTCTCTATGGCCACCCTGATGGGAGAGAGCGCCGTCCCGTAGTCGACAGTCGCCAGCGAGCCGGCGTTGCAGTGCGTCATCACCGTGTCGCCGTCCCTGATCAGCCTCTCCCCGATTTCGCCGAGCCTGCGGGCGGTCCGCTCTTCGTATGCCATTATCCACTCGGCTTCTTCCATCAGGGCCTCCTTGGCCTCCGGGACGGTGCCCGCCCGCGCGGCGGAGTCCATGCACCTGTCCACAGCCCACTTGAGGTTCACCGCCGTCGGCCTGGCGGAGACGAGCCTGGACGCCACCCTCTCCAGCCCTTCCCTGAACCGCGGCAGCGGCGTGGAGCCCATCCTCCCGGCTTCCAGGGCCAGCCCGAACGCGCCCACCACCCCTATGAGCGGCGCCCCCCTCACCTTCATCTCCGCTATCGCGGAGAAGGCGTCCTCCGCGGTGCGCAGCCCCACCCACTTGACCCGGGTGGGCAGCAGTCGCTGGTCCAGGACGGAAAGCCGTCTTCCCTCCCAAAGTAACGGTCTCAAGCCCTTCCGGGACCCGGAGCGGGTGTCCTTTAACGGTTGCGAAGGCGCGCGGGCGCGAATCTCCGAAGCAGTTAAAAACAGGACACAGATAGCCTAGTCCGACTCGGAGTAGTTCTATATGTTTGCCCCTCAAGCAGGTTATGACAGAGCCCTTACGATATTCTCGCCCGACGGCAGGCTCTACCAGGTCGAATATGCCATCGAGACCGTCAGGCACGGTACGCTGGCCATGGGTATAAGGTACAAGGACGGAGTGGTCCTGTGCGCCGAAGAGAAGCTGAGGAAGCTCCAGGCCGGGGGCCAGAGCCAGAAGCTCTTCCAGGTGGACGAACACGTGGGCATCGTGGCTGCCGGCTACGTCCCGGACGCGAGGGTGATGGTGGACAACGTCAGGGTCTTCGCGCAGAACAACAGGCTGATCTACGACGAGCCCCTGGAGGTGGAAGGGGTGGCCAGGAAGCTCGGCGACATGGCACAGCAGTACACGCAGTACGCGGGAGTCAGGCCGTTCGGCGTGTCGCTCATAGTGGCTGGTGTCGACGGCAAGACGCCGGCCATATACGTGACCGACCCGAGCGGTACGTACCTCGGCTTCGACGCGGTGGCGATCGGCGGCGGAAGCGAGCAGGCCACGGAGCTGCTGGAGCAGAAGTACAAGGAGGACATGAAGCTCGAGGAGGCCATATCACTGGCCGTCGAGAGCGTGAAAAAGGCGGGAGAGGACAAGGGGGAGCCCAAGCACGTGAAGGTGGCCGTGATAGACACGGAGAGCAGGAAGCTCAGGCACCTCTCCGAAGAAGAGGTGGGCAAGTACATAAAGGGCCCCTCTCAGCCGGAGAAGCAGTCCTAGCGCAAGGCTGCGGGGCCCCAGCTCCCGCATGGTTTCTGGTTGATTTAGCATGGCTGAGCCAGTCCGTCCCAGACGCAGACTGGTGCTGGCCATATCCCTGGCGGTGGTGGCGGGCGCATACGTCGTCCTCTCCCTGACCGGCCTGACCGCGTCGGAGGCGCTGGCCATGGGGTTCGGGGCGGTCGGCCATGTCGCCCTCTGGAGCGAAGACGTCGTGGCCGGGATGGGCGAGGCCGGGGTCTTCGTGCTCATGCTGCTCGAGAGCAGCTCGCTCCCCGTCCCCAGCGAGGTGGTACTCCCCTTTGCAGGCTTCCTCTCCTCCATGGGGAGGATGAACTTCTGGCTGGCCCTGATGTGGGCCACGGTGGGGTCGATGATCGGCTCCTACGTGGACTATTACATAGGGGCGTACCTGGGCTCGTCGTTCATGGCCAGGAGGAACGTGGTGTCGAGGAAGGCGCTGGAGACGGCGCACGCCTGGTTCATCAGATACGGCGCGATGGCCGTCTTCGGAAGCAGGTTCGTCGCGGGGGCCAGGACGCTCGTCTCCTTCCCCGCCGGGGCCTCCAGGATGAACGTGTGGAAGTTCGGCATATTCACGCTGGCCGGGTGCTTCATATGGAACGCGCTGCTGATGTATGCGGGCTACGTCCTGGGCGCCAACTGGGACGCGGCGGTGGCGACGTTCAACAGCGCCTACAGCGTCGTTTCGGTGGCCGTGCTGGCCGCGGTCGCCGCTGTCGCGCTATGGGCCTGGCGCAGGCGGGGCAGGGAAAGAAGGGCGGGCGCGGAGCGAAGCTGAAGCGGCGGGCGAGTATGGAGAACCGTTTATATGCCCCTCGGAAAGACGGGCTACCAGAGAGAGATAGTTGGCAGATAAGTTCACCACCGTCCGTTTGACGGTGGGAGGGGACAAATTCGAGATTCTTGTGAATCCCGACACGGCATTGGCATACAAGCAGGGGAAGAAGCTTGAGGCTAGCCAGGTCCTTGCGGCCGACGAGATATACACCGACTCGTCCAAAGGCGACAGGGCGTCTTCCGAGAAGCTGAACAGGGCGTTCCACACGGACTCCGTCGTCAAGGTGGCGGAGGCGATACTCCAGAAGGGCGAGCTGCAGCTGACCACCGACCAGCGGAGGAAGATGGTAGACGACAAGAGGAAGCAGATAGTCGCGCTCATAGCGAAGAGCTACGTCGACCCGAAGACCAACCTGCCGCACCCACCCGTGAGGGTGGAGCAGGCGATGGCCCAGGTCAGGGTCCCGATAGACCCGCTGAAGCCGGCGGAGGAGCAGGCGAAGAAGGTGATAGACGAGCTGAGGACCATCCTGCCCATGAAGACGGGGAACATAAGGCTGAACGTCAGGGTCGACGCCGTCTACGCCCCGCAGGCGCTTGGAGTTTTGAAGGGGTTCGGGAGCGTGATGAAAGAGGAATGGAGGCAGGACGGGGGGATGAACGCAGTATTAGAGATGCCAATCGCCGGCCAGAGGGCGCTGCTGGACAGGCTGGGGTCGACTACAAAAGGGACCGCACAGGTAACCCCGGAGTGATGCCGATTGTCCAAGATACAGAGGAAATTCGTGGTGCCTGGGGACCTCGTGGTCAAGGGGGACTTCGAGCCCGTGGCGAACGCGTACAGGGACGCGGACGCCGTGTACGCCCTTAAGGTGGGCCTGTCCGAAATAGAGGGGGACAAGGTGCGTATCATCCCTCTCGCGGGGAGGTACATACCCAGGATAGACGACCCCGTCGTGGGGATAGTGACGGACGTGAACGCGTTTGCCTGGACGGTCGAGATAAACTCGTTCTTCCCGGCATTCATCACCGCTTCCGACGTGTTCGGGAAGAGGTTCTCTCCCGAGCGGGACGACCTGACCCGGATGTTCAACATGGGCGACGTCGTGCTGGCACGCGTGGCGGCGTTCGACAGGTTCAAGGACCCGATGCTTTCCGTGGCCGGCCCGAGATTGGGCGCGATACGCGGAGGACAGCTGGTAAAGGTGTCGCCGGTGAAGGTCCCGAGGCTCATAGGCAGGCGAGGCGCCATGACCAAGATGATAGAGGACTCCACCGGGACCAGGATAACCATAGGGCAGAACGGGTATACCGTGATAACCGGCCCGCCGGACAAGATGCTCGTCGCCTCCCAGGCCATAGAGCTGGTGGAGACGGACGCGCACATGGCGGGGCTGACCGAGACGGTCCAGGCCTTCCTTACGAAGAGCATGGGCAGGAACGCGGTCATCCCGGAACCGGACTATGATGGTGAGTGAATTATGACAGAACTGATAAACGCGAGAAACATAAGGATCGACGGAAGGAAGCTCGACGAGCTGAGGCCCATAAAGTTGAAGGTGGGCGTCCTGAATAATGCCGACGGCTCCGCGTACATCGAATGGGGGAGGAACAAGATAATGGCCGCCGTGTACGGCCCCAAGGAGTGCCATCCCAAGCACAAGATGCTGGCGGACAGGGCCCTCCTGAAGTGCAGGTATCACATGACGCCCTTCTCGGTGGACGACAGGAAGCCGCCGCAGCCGTCCAGGAGGGAGGTGGAGCTTTCCAAAATCATCAGGGAGGCGCTGGCCCCCGCCATACTGCTGGAGGAGTTCCCGAGGACGGCCATAGAGATCTACGTGGAGGTGCTCCAGTCGGACGGCGGGTCGCGCGTCGCGAGCATCACCGCGGCTTCGGCCGCGCTGGCCGACGCGGGCATACCCATGAGGGACCTGGTCGTGGGCTGCGCGGTGGGGAAGGTCGCCGGGAAGATAGTGGCCGACCTGAACGACACCGAAGACAAGGAGGGGGATGTCGACCTGCCCGTCGCCTGCATGCCGAACCTGAACCTGGTCACCCTGCTGCAGAGCGACGGGGCGATGTCGAAGGAGGACTTCGAGGAGGCGTTCAAGATGGCTCTGGAGAAGTGCAGATACGTGTACGACCTGCAGAGGCAGGCGCTGCTGGAGGGCTACACCCCTCAAAAGGAGGACGAGTAGCATGTCGGCGGCAGAAAGGAAGCACGAGTTCGTGGACGTGCTGAGGAGGCAGCAGATAGAGGAGGGGCTGGCTGCCGACAGGAGGCTGGACGGAAGGAAGGCGAACGAAACGAGGGAGCTCAGCATAGAGGTGGGGCCGGTGGTCAAGGCCAACGGTTCGGCCCTGGTCAGGCTGGGGAACACCGCGGTGATGGTGGGCGTCAAGATACTGCAGGGGACGCCCTTCCCCGACACGCCGGACCAGGGGGTGCTGACGGTGAACGCGGACGTCCTCCCGATATCGTCGCCGTACGAGGAGCCCGGCCCTCCCGACGAAGACACCATAGAGCTGGCAAGGGTGGTCGACAGGGGAATCCGCGAGTCGCACATGGTGGACATGAAGGAGCTCGCGGTCGAGCCGGGGAAGAAGGTGTATGCCGTCTTCGTGGACGTGGCGGTGCTGGACGTGGACGGCAACCTCTTCGACGCCACCTCCTATGCGGCGGTCACCGCACTGGCGAGTGCAAGGTTCAAGAAGGTCTCGGTCAAGGACGGCGAAGTGGTCCAGATGGAGGAGATGGTGAAGCTGCCCGTCAGCACCATACCCGTGTCCGTCACGGCCGGCAAGGTGGGGGAGTTCCTGTTCCTCGACCCCACGGGGACGGAGGAAGCGGTGATGGAGGCCAGGATGACCACCACCTTCGATTCGGAGGACAACCTCTGCGCCACGCAGAAGGGCGGGGAGGGATTCTTCACGCCGGAGGAGGTGCTGAGGCAGATGGAGGTGGCGAGGGCAAAGGCGAAGGAGATAAGGGCGAAGATCAAGGAGGCGGTCAAGAATGCCGGCAAAGAGTGACAGGCCGCTGGCGGGACTGGGAAACAAGTACGGCGCCACCGTCAGGAAGAGGTACAGCAGGGTGGTGCGGGAGCTGAAGGCCAAGCGCGTCTGCAGGTCCTGCGGCTCCGCATCCTTCTCGAGGAAGGCCGTGGGCGTCTGGAGGTGCAGGAAGTGTGGCTACACGGTCGCGGGCGGGGCCTACTCCTTCTGAGGAGTACAGGCTGCTCATCTCGGTGGACTCCGAACCGAAGGTAGCCAGGGCGCTGGCGGCCGCGATGCGCCTCCCAGGGGGGCCGAAGGTGTCGGTCACCCGCACGGGCATGGAGGTCGTGATAGTCTCTCGGACGGCTTCGGAGGCTAGGGCGTCCATGAACACGAATCTAAGACTTTTAAAGGCAGCCATGGAGGCTATCGGGGAGATGAAACGTCAGTGAGCGAGACAATCCCTCCCTGGTTGCAGGAGCAGCTCGCCAAGTACGAGCAGCTGCGCCAGACGCTTCAGTCCGTCCTGGCACAGAAGCAGCAGCTGGAGGCGGAGCGGACCGACCTGGAGCGCGCCATGGAGGAGATTGGGAAGTCGGCCGCCGACGCGACTGTCTACAAGTTCGCAGGGCCGTTGATGGTCAAGGCGAACAGGGACGACGTCTCCAAGGACCTCGCCGAGAGGAAGGAACTGACCGCGACGCGGGTGACCGTCCTCGCCAAGCAGGAAGAGAGGCTGAGGGCGAACATGCAGGAAGTCCAGAACAGGATCACCGAGGCGCTGAAGCCGAAGCAGCCGCCCGGCGCGTGACCACGGGACGGATTTAAATCGGCCGCCTTCCGCGGGATGCCCTGTAAGGCCGGATGCGCAGGTTCAAAGACGTACTCATCATCACCCACCGGAATGCGGACGTCGACGGCGTAGCGTCGTCCATAGCGCTGAAGATGCTGGTCAGGGCGGCGAACCCGGCGGCCAGGGTGGACCTGGTCGCCCCGGAGGGCGTCTCCCTGCAGTCGAAGAGGGTGCTGGGCGTGCTCGGGGAGGCGTTTTCGGAGACGGTGGGTGATGGGGACTACGACGCCGTCTTCATAACGGACACGGGGCATTCGGCGCTGCTCGCGGACGAGCTGGAGGCGCTCAGGAAGGCGCGGGGGAGGAAGATACTGGTCGACCACCACCCCCTGGACGGCAGCATGAAGGAGATCGCCGACGAAGTCAGGGTGGACGAAGCGGCCTCCTCGGCGAGCGAGATGGTGTACAGGCTCTTCCTGGAGAACAGGAAGCGGATCGACAGGGACTCCGCCTTCGTGCTGGCGCTCGGGATAATGGCCGACTCCCAGTTCCTGACGATAGCGAAGTCCTCCACCATAGAGGCTATGGCCCGTCTGCTGGGGAAGGGGGTGGACATAGAGGAGGTCAGGAAGGTGCTGAGGAGCAGGAGGGAGATATCCGAGCAGATAGCGAGGATCAAGGGTGTGAGGAGGGCGAAGTTCCACAGGTGCGCCGACTGGGTCGTGGGCGTGACGGAGATAGGCTCGTATCACTCGTCCACCGCGAGGGCGCTGGTGGAGGTCGGGTGCGACATATCGGCCGCGGTGGGACGGGCGGGCCGCGAGACCAGGATGAGCGCGAGGGCGACGCAGTCCTTCCACACGGCCACGAAGCTGCACGTCGGGACGGACGTCTGCAGGTGCATAGCCGAGGCCACCGGCGGGAGCGGCGGGGGGCACCCCACCGCCGGCTCGCTGAACACACAGGCAGAACCGCGGGACGTGGTCAAGAGGTTCCTCGACGCGGTGGTGTCGGCGCTGAACGAGAAGCTGGTGGAGATAGGCTGACCCCCGGGGCGACCGACCACGTATATGGTAAATAAAACGGGCAAATGTTAATGCAGGGAGTCGGAGCTACCTCGGGTGATGCGCGGTGGGGAAAATAGTGGAGTTCCTGGACTACACCTTCGAGTATTCCGGAATGGAGCGTCCGGCCGTGGAGGGCGTCAGCTTTTCCGTGGAGGAGGGGGAGGTCGCCGTGCTGGCCGGCGCGAGCGGGAGCGGCAAGTCGACCATCCTCAGGAGCATAAACGGCCTGATACCGCACATGTATCCGGGGAGGCGTTCGGGCAAGGTTACCGTGGACGGGGCGGACGTCTCCTCCACCCCGACGTACGAGCTCGCGAGAAAGGTGGGCTTCCTCTTCCAGAACCCGGAGAACCAGATATTCATGTTCACGGTCGAGAAGGACGTGGCCTTCGGGCTCGAGAACCTGGGCTACGAGCCTGAGGTCATAAGGCGGAAGGTCGACTGGGCGCTCGGACTGCTCGGGATATCCGACCTTGCGAAGCGCTCGCCGAGCGAGCTGTCGGACGGGCAGAAGCAGAGGGTGGCGCTGGCGGGTTCCCTGGTCATGGACCCGAAGATACTCGTGCTGGACGAACCGACTTCCTTGCTCGACCCCAGGACGGCCCAGGACGTCGTCTCCCTTGTGTCCAGGCTGAACAAGGACCTCGGCCTGACGGTCGTCCTGGTGGAGCACAGGCTGGAGCTGGTCTCGCCGATGGCCGACAGGATGGTGGTGCTGAGCGGGAGCAGGGTATGGGCGGAGGGAAGCCCGGCGGAGGTGCTCGGAAGGGAGGGGCTGCACGAAGTCGGGCTGTCTCCGCCGGCGATAGTCGAAGTCCAGAAGAGGCTCCCGTCCGGAGACGGGCTTGCGCTGGACGTCGACGGATTCGTGAGGAGGTTTCTGGCCGATGTCGGTCATAGAGTTTGAAGACGTGCGCCACAGGATGCCGAACGGCGTGGTGGCCCTGGACTCGGTCAGCCTGAAGGTGGGCCGGGGGGAGGTCGTGGCCGTGGTGGGCGGGAACGGCGCGGGGAAGACGACGCTCCTCAAGCACATGAACGGGCTCCTGAAGCCCTCCAGCGGCAGGGTGACGGTCTTCGGGAAGGAGACCAAGGAGGAGAGCATAGCGCGGCTGTCCAGGCGCGTGGGGCTCGTGTTCCAAAACTCCGACCACCAGATATTCTCGGAAAGCGCGAAGGAAGAGGTGATGTTCGGGCTGAAGAACTTCGGGATCCCCCCCGGGGAAGCCGAGGAGAAGGCGGGCAGGGCGCTGGAATACTACGGCCTCGCCGACCTGGCCGCGAGGCCCCCGCTCACCCTGAGCGGCGGGGAGAAGAAGAGGCTGTGCATAGCGGCGGTGATGGCCTGGGAGCCGGACGTGCTGGTGCTGGACGAGCCCACCGTCGGGCAGGACTATCCGAGCAGGTCCCGGCTCTTCGGCGTGGTGCAGGGGCTGGCGTCTTCGAACAGGACGGTTGTGATAGTCTCGCACGACCTGGAGTTCCTCTGGCCGCTGTCTCCCAGGACTGTGGTGATGTCGAAGGGCAGGGTGGTGGCGGACGGCCCCGCGCGGGAGGTCTTCATGCGGACGGAGATGCTCCGGGACGCCGGCCTCCGGGAGCCGCAGCTGTTGCAGCTTTCGCGCAGGTTCGGGAGGGAGGAGCCTTTCACGGCCGTGGACCAGGCCGCGGCCTGGCTGACGGAAAGGGGGCGGGCGAACTGAAGGCCGGGTGGCCCCCCGGCGGGCCGAAGCGTGCCGCATTCCGGGCGCCGGCGCCCCCCTCCGCCGCCGGCCCGAGGCCCCGTGCGAGGTCGGCTTAGGATGGCCCACGTGATGGCGGAAGGGTTCAAGTTCAGGTATCTGAAGACGCCCGTCCACGGCCTCGACCCGCGGGTCAAGCTGCTGATGACAGCCATGCTCTTCGCTCTGGCGCTTCTCAGCTCCAACCTCTACCAAGAGGCGCTCGTGTTCGCCGCCGTCGGGGTGCCGGCGGCGCTGGCCAGGTCGCTGAAGAGGCTGCTGCGGATAGCAGCGCTCTCCCTGACCTTCTCCCTCATGATATTCGCGGTGAACATGCTGTTCGGCCAGCCCCTCCTGGAGTCGGCCGTCATAACGATAAGGTTCCTCGGGATAGTCGCTGCCACATCGGTCTTCTTCGTCACCACGTCCCCGGACGAGATAGAATACGTGATGAGATGGTTCAGGCTTCCGAGGGACTTCGTCTTCGCCTTCGCCACCTCCATAAGGTTCGTCCCGGTGCTGATGATGGACCTCACGCAGATCATCGACGCCCAGAGGTCGAGGGGGCTGGAGATGGACAGGGGGAACCCCGTGAGGAGGATCAGGAACCTCATACCCGTGCTCATACCGCTCATCGTCAACGCCCTGGTGCGGAGCGGCGAGCTGGCGGAGGCGATGGAGGCCAGGGGGTACGGAGCGGTCAGCAGGCCCACGTCTATGCACGCCCTGCTGATGAAGAAGAACGACTATGCGGCGCTGCTCGTCCTCGTCCCCGCATGGTCACTGCTTATAACGTACTTCCTGGGGCTGCTGTAGGGCTTGATCGACGTCCCGCTCGGCGAATGGTTCCGCCTCCCTCGGCTGGGGACGGAGGGTTTCAGGCGGCTGATGGGGGCCGGCCTGGAATACGAGACGGCCACCGGCTTCAGGGTCAAGGAGGGGGCGGACCTGGTCCTCCTCAAGGGGGCGCTGGAATCGGAGGTCAGGGACAAGGTGGAGTTCTCCTTCGGCTGCCAGTGCTGCGGGGCCAGGACGTCCTGCGCCGACTGCCGGTACCACGGGAGCTGTTCCATAGAGAGGTCAGGGAGGTGCGTCTGCGGCAGCTGCGCCGCCCTGGACCTCCGGGAGCACGCCCGCGCCTGGAGATCGCTCCTGGCCGCCTCTGGCGATTGACGAGATGTGCGGCAGCTCCGGGAGGAGGAGCTTCATCCCGAGCGCCGCGCCATCCGGGGAGCCGGGGAGGCAGGCCACCACCGAGCCGCGGGCCACGCCGAGCAGCGCCCTGCTCATCATGGCGGCCGTCCCCACCTCCGCCCTGCTCTCCGCCCTGAACAGCTCCCCGAAGCCGGGGAGTTCCTTGTCGAGCAGTGGGACGACGGACTCGACTGTGACGTCCGTGGGGGAGACGCCCGTCCCTCCTGTCAGTATGACCGCGTCCACCCCCTCCTTGAACGCCGCCAGCAGCTTCAGCCTAATGTCCGTGACGTCGTCGGGGACGATTGCCCGGTAGGCCACGGTGTTCCCGCTCCGCCTGGCAGCGCCGCATATCAGGTCCCCCGATTCGTCCCTCGCGCGCCCCCCGTCCGCCCTGCCACGGTACCTGGACGTGCTCACCGTTATGACCCCGAGCCTCAGCCTCGCCTTCCCCCTGGCCCTGTGCTGCTCGTGGGGCTTCAACCCCGCACCTTCCTGAGGACCCGCACGCCGCCGATGGAGGTGGAGGGGTACTGTCCCGCTTCGTCCTTTTCGAACTTCTTTACGACGTCCCATATGGAAAGCAGTGCGGCGGAGACGGACGCCAGCGCCTCCATCTCCACCCCTGTCTTCGAGACGCCCACGACCCTGGAGGTGACGCGGACGCCGCCATCCTCGACCTCGACCGACACCTCGACCGACTCGATGGGTATGTTGTGGCAGAGCGGTATGAGGTCGGGCGTCTTCTTCACCGCCATTATCCCGGCGACCTTCGCTATCTCCGCGGGGTCCCCCTTCTCCAGCCCGCCTTCCTTTATCGCGCGCAGTGTGGACCGCCGGAGCGATATGACCCCCTCGGCGGCGGCCTCCCTCCTCGTCACCGGCTTGGCTGATATGTCGACCATCCTGGCCATGGCGCTTCGTCCCGTCCGTAAGGCCGGGCCGGGATAAAAGTCATGCTGGAGACGCGGCCAGCGCAGCCAGCTCCTTCCACTCGTTGGCGAACCTGTGAAGCACGACGACGTAGGGGTTCCTCTCCTCGAGGGCGTATATCCTTATCCTTCCGTAGCGCTTCTCCCGTGCCAGCCCCAGGCCGCACAGGTACCGCATGTGCTTCTCCACGGAGCCGTGTTCGAGGGAGGAAAGGCTGACGAGCTGCGATATGTTCAGCTCCCCCTTCTCGAGCATGACCGCCAGTACCCTGGCCCTTCCCCCCGCGCCGAAGACCTGTTCTATGCGCGGCTCCATGCGGTCTTGTCCAGCCCCCTCATCGCGTCGGCGGCCCTGATGCGGAGCATGATCAGCGTCGTCCTCCCCCGCCTGCCCCTGCCCGAACGCTCCATCCCCAGGAAATCCTTGGCCTTCAGCTTCTGCAATGTCATCCAGAACGTAGTGTGCCCGCAGTGCTTGACGCTGGAGGTCGCGCACAGCCCCCTGTACTCCGCTTCCAGCTCACCGGTGGATATGAACGCCCTGGAGCCCCGGAGCAGGTTGGCGGCCGCCGTCAGCACCAGCCGTTCGTGCTCGGTCAGGTACTGCAGCTCCTGGAGGTCGACCCCTGGGGGGAGGCTGTTCCTGGCCTCCAGGACGTCCGAGACGGCCACGCTGCAGGCCCCCCTCCTTTCGGACGCGCTCCCGGACCTGAGGAGGAGCTCCACGCAGTACCTGGCATCCCCGCCCTGCGAGAGGTTTGCTATGAATCTGGCCACGTCGACCCCCATAGCGCCGGGTTGCATCGACTCCTCCGCCCTGCTCGCTATTATGTCGACCAGCTGGTCCACCGTGTACCCGCTGAGCGCGAGTGTCGTCTTCTGCAGGGAGCTGCGCGTGCTCGCGTCGAGGGCGAGCAGGAAACGCGTGCTCTTCGACAGCATCAGCAGTGCGACGCGCGAGCTTCCGTGGATCTCCCGGAGGCGCGCCAGGCTGTAGAGCAGGGAGCGGTCGCCGGCCGACACCAGGCTGTCGGCCTCGTCCAGTATCAGGAGCAGTCTCCCCCTGGTCCTGGCCAGCATGTCCAGCACGAAGCGGAGAGTCTCCTGGGCTTCGAGCCCCCTCTTCGGGAACCTGGCCCCCAGCGCCTCCACCACCCGGTTCATCACGGCGGTGGGTGTCCTGTCCGTCCTGCAGTTCACGCTGACCGGCTTTATGGTGCAGCCGTGCAGCACGCCCTTTTCCTCCATCTCCTTGCCGAGCATCCTGACCATCATGGTCTTGCCGCTCCCGACCGGACCCACCAGGAAGGCTATGGGCGCCAGCCCTTCGTCCTTGAGCATCGGACGGTATATCTCGAAGAGCTCCCTCCTTTCCCCGTCCCTGTGCGGCGTCCTCTGCGGCAGGTATTCGGGTGACAGCTTCCCCTCGTCCCTGAATACGCAGGACGCGGACATGCCCGCCGAGACACTTTCATGGCTTATAACGGTTCTTCCCCCATGGCGGGTGGTTTCCCTGGGGGGTTCGTTGAAAGTAATACGCGTCTCGCCAGGGCCGGTCCTTTTGAAAGTGCCCGGCGGGGTCATGCGGCGGGCCGCTGCGCCTTCTTCTGCTCGTTCTGCACCGCGAACCCGGCTGCTCCTAGCAGCACGGCCGCAGCGACCGCCACGAGGGATGGGGAGCCGAAGTACACCGCCACGTCGTACACTATCAGGGCCCCCAGGAAGGCGGTGGCCGCTTCGATGAGTCTGTCGGCCAGCACGGCGCCGGCCACGAAGAAGACCACCCCGACCAGCACGGCTACCAGGTAGTACGGCGTCAGATAGCCCGCTATTTCGTAGGCGGCGTACCCTATGGCCAGACCGATGCCGACCGGGACCAGGAAGTAACCTATCATGCCGAAGGCCAGGAAGCCGAGCGCCGCCCCCAGCACCAGGCCGACGCCGCCAAGCAGGGCCGCCCCGCCCAGCCCGCCCAGCACCATCCCTGCCACTCCCGCCATCACGAAGGCCAGCGCCTTGATTATGCTCCTCCCCAAGAAGAGCAGGCAGACGGCCAGCACCAGGTAGAGCAGGGCGGCTATAAGCCCGAGATCGGGGGGGACGACGCCGCCGAACGGATGATGGAGCAGGAACATGGCCTGTCAGGACCAACCAGGGGAGCGGATTTAAACCAATATCTTTGAACGCGCGCCTTCTACTTCAGGTCTTCGAGGCCCTTCCGCCTGCTCATCAGTCCCAGGACCTTCGAAAGGTACTCCTTCAGCGCCTCGCCCAGCTCCTTCTCCCCCCACTCGGGCTTGGCCTGCTCCAGGAACCTCTCCAAGTCCTCGAAGTCCTTCCTCCAGCCGTCCCCGAGCACGGAGAGGAGCCTGTCGTTCCTGACCCTCATTTCGTCCAGCGTATCGAGCACGCGCCTCTTCTTCAGGGAGGCTATGGCGAAGGCGTTCCTGACCACGAGCGTGGCATCCACCACCGGGTCGCCCGTCGGCCTGTCGGAGACCCACTCCATGAAGAACCGGGCGGCCAGCCTGTGGTCCCTCTCCTTCATGCAGGAGAAGACGATGTCGTCCACCAGTATGTTCTGGAGGTGGGAGAAGGCGTCGTAGAGGCTCCTGGCCTCCCTTTCGGAGAGCCCCTCTCTCCGCACCACGTCCTCGATCGTCCTCTCCGCGACCCCCCCGGTGTGCGTGGGGGAGCCCCTTTCTATGTGGTATATATGGGCCAGTTCGTGCAGCACCAGACCGCCCAGCATCTCCGAGTCCAGCGCCCATCCGGCTATGACTATGAGGTGCGCGGAATCGACCTGCTTGGCATAGCCCATGAACTTGAGGGCCGGGTCGACCACCAGGGAGACCTTGGACTGCACCGGGTAGCCGGCACCGGACATCCTGCTCAGGGCCCAGTCGAGCGTCTCCTTCAGGTGGGCGTCTCGAGTGGTCGATGACAATGGCCCCGGTGCCTCGGGACCGCGCGAACCTGCTATAAGATAAAGAGAATGCCAGTTCCGCAGATGCGCAACCGTTAAAAGATGACGCTCCGGCTTCGGGGTCGTGCGAGGTTCGTCTAGCCTGGTCTAGGACGTCGCCCTCCCAAGGCGGCGACGCGGGTCCGAATCCCGCACCTCGCATGCATCTCCCCTGCGCCGGCTAGGAGGGCTGCTCGGACATCTTCTCGAGCGCCTCCCTGACGTAGTCCTGGGATACCACCCTTGCGTTGATCAGATTGGTGAGGGCGTTGGCCGAGGCGACGCCCACCACCCTTCCGTTGTCGTCGGCCGTCATCCTCCACTTGAGCTTGGTGTTGCCGCTCTTCGATTCGTAGATTATCCCCAGCACTTCCCTGGCGTTGACGAAGGTGATGTCCCGCATCTTCGTCAGGCTGGACTTGTCGACCGCTTCGACGTATATCGACCCGTGCTCCCCCTCCCTTTCGGGGAAGACCTCCGGGTCCCTCATGTAGCTCTCGGGCATGAAGGAGATGCAGGTGCTGTAGATCAGGAATTCCCTGAACCCCTCCAGCGGCGCTTCGACGTCTATGTTGGCCAAAATGGAAGACCTCTGCAGACAGCGTGTCTGCATCGAATATATAAATAGACAACCAATTCTGCTCCGAAATGCAATTATCCGTCTCCGCCGGTCTGCGGGTGGCGATGAAGACTCTAGCCCATGTGACCCGCGGATGATCTGGATCTTGAGTTCGGAGCCGACCAGACAATCCCTTAATTAGAGAACGGGAAAGCTCCCGTGGTGATGACAGACACGGCCCGGCCGATGGCCAGGGGCGCATACCAGGTCTTCGTCAGCAACGTAGCCGCGACGTTCATACTGGCCGTGTCCACCATAGTCCTGGGGAGGCTGCTGGGCCCGAGCGGTCTGGGGCTGTACTCCCTGGCCCTGGTGATTCCGGCATACGCCTACGTCGGCATGCAGCTCGGCATCCCCACCGCCGCCACGCGCTTCGCCGCAAGGTATGCGGCGGCCGGCGACCGGGAAAGGGCGGCCTCCTTCGTCTACGGCATGCTGGTCTTCCAGCTGGTGGTGTCGGTGGCGTTCGTCCTGGTACTCGTCCCCCTCTCCCCCGTGATCGCCTCGGACGTGTTCCACAGGCCAGAGCTGGGGGCTGCGATCACGCTGGCGCTGATCGCGCTCGTAGGGCAGTCCGCCTTCTACTCCGCCGTCTCCGGCCTGCAGGGGCTGGGCGCCATGGGGAGGTTCGCCAAGCTCCAGGTCCTCCAGGCGGGGTCGAGGCTCGTCTTCCAGGTCGGCTTCCTGCTGGCCGGGCTCTCCGTGCTCGGGGCGGTGGCCGGCCACACCGTCGGCTTCGTGCTGTCTGGAGGGGCGAGCTTCGCCCTGGTGGCCGTCATGTGCAGGCGCATCGTACCGAAGGACATGCTGCCGAACGTCAAGACGGCGCTGAGGTACGGCATGCCGATCTACCTCAGCAGCATGGTGGGCGGGCTGATCGTCCCCTTCCAGAACACCCTGCTGGCGAACTACGCCTCCAACGCGGAGATAGGCGGCCTGAGCGCAGCGGCCAACATAACCGTCATAATTTCGCTGCTGGTCTTCCCCATACAGACCGTCCTCTTCCCCGCCTTCAGCTCCTTTGACGACAGGCGGAAGCTGCTCGACTTCTACAGGCTCACCGTGAAGTACGCCGGCCTGTTCGTGGTGCCCGCCGTCTGCCTGGTCATAGCGCTGGCCTCGCCCATCGCCGCCGCGGTGTACGGCCGCGCGTACGCCTTCACGGGGGTCTTCCTAGTCATCCTTGCCGTTCCCAGCATACTGGTGGGTATAGGCAGCCTTTCCATGGGCAACCTGCTGAACGGGGTCGGTGAGACCAAGAAGACATCCGTGGCGGGCGTGATAGGGTCCGCCGGGTCCCTGGTCACCCTCCCGGCGCTGGTGGCATACTTCGGCGTATACGGGGCGGCGGTCGGGGTGGCGATGGGCGGCCTGCTTTCGTTCGCGGTCGCGTGGAGGATGGTGTCGTCGGTGCTGGGGGGGAACGTGAAGCTCTCCGACTCGTGGAAGGTCTATCTCTGCTCGATCGTCAGCGCCGCGGCCGTGTATCCCCTGTCCTTCCTCCGCCTGCACCCCCTTGTGATAACCCTGCTCGGAGGGTTCGCCTTTCTGGGCATCCTGGTCCCCATTCTCGCCCTGACCGGGGCGGTGACCAGGAAGGATGCCGAGTTCCTGGAATCGAGGCTGAACGGGCTGGGGCTGGTCCATTCGCTCCTGGGCCTGCTGCTGCGGTACTTCTACCTGTTCTGCAGGGGTTGAATGTCCGAGGGGACGGTCAGGAGGCAGTCACGTCGGCGTAGGCATGGGTGCCGAAGCTGCCAAGCACGCCCACGACGTAGGGCTGCCCCTGCACGACCCCCGAGGACATGGGGCCGCGTCCGAACCCGGCTATCTGCCCGCCGGAGAAGACGAAGGTGAAGCTCTGGCCCGGCTGCAGCGTGTAGCCGCCGAACGGGCCCATGCCCTGGGATAGGGTGCCGTCCTGGGCTATCCTGAACTGCGCCACGGGGAACGCCGCCCGCTGGACGTCGAGCCCTGCGGGAGGCCCGGAGAAGGGCCCGCCCTTCCCGGCTCCGTGCGCGCCCGGGAAGCCGGCCCCCGAGAACACGGATATGGTGAAGAGCGTGACGTTGGCCCGACCCGCGTTCTCGACCGTGACCGACAGGTGGTCGCTCGACAGCTGCACGGCCGTGATGGCCAGGCTGCCCGCCGTCCTGCCCTTGTACTGCGCCCACCACGGGGCGGCACCCAAGTCCTTCATCATCTGCCCCTTGGCTTCGAGGGACCTGTGCCAGACCTGCTGCGGGATAGGCACGCTCCGCGCGGCCGGGACCAGGATGAACGACATCGTCCCGTTCGTGTCGACCGGTATGACGTTGGTGGATATGTCCACCATCACACCGGAGGAGCCGCCGGCGGCGACGGGGACGCCGCCTTCGGTTATGGGGACGGTGAGCGTCCCTGAGGGGACGGTGGCGGTGTAGTTCCTGCCGTCGTACGTCACCTGGGCGCCCGAGATGTTGAACCGGAGGATGTTGTAGACCCCGCTGCTGACCGGAGCGCTGCCGACCGTCATGCTCACGTTGACAAGCTGGGTGAGGTTGAGCTCGCCCGAGCCCGAGACCGTGTACCACCCGGAGTCGCTCCCGGCCACGGCGACGTGCACCTGCAGGTCGCTGTAGTTGATGTACACCGCGGTCACGTTGGGTGGGAGGCTGGGCGGGTCCGTGACCTGCACCGCAAGCGTCCCCGCCTGGGCCACCGGCCCGGTGGAGAATATGTTGACCCCGAAGGCCGAAGAACCGGCTATCAGCGCGACGGCCAACACTGCAGCCGCGACGCCGGATATGCTCACCGTCTTCCTTGAGCTCATGGGCCACGGTATCTCGCGGGGTGCCATTAAACCAACTGTTTTGTACGGCCCGTACTAATTTTTGAACGGTGATATCTCTGGCAACTTTATATCGCATGACCATTGGCAGGCAGCGGATATCATATGACGTCCGAGAGCGCGGTCACTCTTATCCGGGGGAAGGGGCACTACGTGGACGACATCGTGTTCCCCGACATGGCATACCTCAAGGTGGTCAGGAGCAGGTTCGCGAGGGCGAGGCTCACGCGGGTGGACGGCGGCATGACCGGGCACGAGTTGAAGACCATCCTTCCGTCGGTGGGTGAAGGGGCTTCGGGGCAGCAGGCGGTCAACCTCTCCGTCCTGTCCACTGAAAGGGTGAACTACGTGGGGCAGCCCGTCGCCGCGGTGCTGGGTGAGAGCCCGTACGAGGCCGAGGACATGGCCGAATCCGTCGACGTGGAATACGAGCCGCTCAGGCCCGTGATGGACCCCGAGGAGTCGCTGCGCTCCGAGCCCATACACCCGGGCACCGCCTCCAACGTCTTCGGGGCGGCCGAACTCGGCGCCGACTTCGAAATCGAGGCGCCGGTGGTGCTGGAGAGGAGGCTCTTCAACGCCAGGGTTGCCCCCAACCCGCTGGAGACCAGGGGGATAGTGGTGCGGTACGACGGCTCGAGGCTGACCGTCTGGCTCCCCACCCAGTCCGTCCACAGCATCAGGAAGGGGATGGCCACCGCGATGGGCCTCCCGCCGGAATCGGTCAGGGTGGTGCAGACAGACACCGGGGGGGCGTTCGGAACGAAGAGCTCGCTCTATCCCGAGTACGTGGTGGCCGCCTACGCGGCAATCAAGCACAGGCGGCCGATCAAGTGGATAGAGACCCGGTCGGAGCACCTCGTGGCCACCAACCAGGGGCGGGGGGCGAGGGGCTCGATGAAGGTCTACGCCGACAGGAAGGGGAGGGTCCTGGGCCTGAAGGCGGACATACTGGTGGACGGCGGCGCTTACCCCGTCGGCAGCGGCGCGTTCACGCCGCGCTTCATAGGCTACCAGGTGACCGGCCCGTACGACATACGCAACGTATTCGTCAGGACCAGGAGCGCCTACACGAACAAGGTCCCCGTGGGCCCCTACAGGGGGGCGGGGAGGCCGGAGGCGGCCTTCTTCGTGGAGAGGATGCTCGACATGCTGGCGGACGAGCTGAAGATGGACCCG
Source organism: archaeon (assembly GCA_021811935.1). GTDB lineage: Archaea > Thermoproteota > Nitrososphaeria > Conexivisphaerales > DTJL01 > JAKAPW01. Next base: position 19,136 of record JAKAPW010000005.1, read on the forward strand.
GTCGACGTCAGGCTGGCCAACGCGGCATCGGAGCAGATCACCACACCCCTCGGGATGAAGGTCGACCCGCTGAAGCCGTTCCTGGAGGGGGCGCTGGAGGCGCTGGGGTACAGGTCGAAGAGGGGGCACATCGGCTTTTCGTGCTTCGTGCTTGTCCCGGCCGCCCAGCCGGGCGAGTCGGCCAGGCTGAAGGTCGCCGACGGCATCGTCAACGCATGGCTGGGAGGGACTTCCCACGGGCAGGAGCACGGCGTCATGGTGAAGAGCCTCCTGGCTGAGCACCTCGGCGTCCCCGGCGACAGGGTCAGGTTCCACGGAGCGGACACGGACGAGCTCGGGGAAGGTGTGGGGACGTGGGGGAGCAGGGGGGCCATGATGGGCGGGATGGCCCTCATAGAGGCAGCCAAGAAGGCCAAGGAAGACGTGACCGCGAAACACGGCTCGTATTCCGCCGACAGGCTGCTCGCGTCGGACCTGGACGTGAAGGCGTTCTACACCCCGTCGGAGCAGCACACTTCGCTGGGCGCCAACCTGGTGGAGGTGGTGCAGGATCCGATGAGGGGGGTGAGGGCGAAGGAATGCTACGCCTACTACGACGTGGGGCGGCCGATAAACAGGGCCATGGTGGAGAGCCAGATCATAGGCGGCTCCGCCCAGGCCGTCGGCCAGGTGCTGTATGAAGAGGCGAGGTTCGGCGAGGACGGCCAGTCCCTGACCGGATCCATAGGCGATGCCGGCCTCCCCACAACCATGGAGATACCCAACATAACCGTCCTCCTCGCCCCGACGAAGTCCCCCCTGGACCATGGGGCCAAGGGGGTGGGCGAGAGTCCCACCATAGGCGTCCCCCCCGCGATGGTCAGGGCGATAGAAAGGCTGACCGGCAGGGAGATAACGGCCACTCCCGTCGCGCAGGAGCTCCTCTTCTGAACCGGGACATCCATGTTTAAATACGAAAGCGTCCTCCCCCTCGTTTCAGAGAGGAAGTCGACTTTGCCTAAGGATCAGTCTCTTGGTGCTGCGATATTGATAGGAAGCGTCGTGGGAATCGTAATCTATGCGTGGCTCGTATTTTTGGTGAACCCGTTCGTGTCCCTGATAGTCCTGGAAGTGACCGCCTTCCTGGCGGTCGGCGCGGTCCTCGCGATACTGGCCTGGATAGGGTACACCCTGGCCACGACGCCGCCGCCCCAACCGATAGAGGAGATCGAAAAGGAGATAGAGAAGGAGGCGGAGGCGGCGAAGCCCAAGAAGGAACCACAGACGGACGCGTAAGGCAGCCATATACCTTTTAATAATGAGTCGTCCGGCGAGGTCTGGTCATGAGCGGCTGGGAGTGCTACCGGTGCGGGTTCGTCTTCGAAGGCGCCTCCCCCCCGGAGGAATGCCCATCGTGCCACTATTATTCTTCCATCTGGCTGCAGCACCTCGGGGACGAGCCGACCAGCGTCAAGAGCTTCGTTAGGAAGAGGCTCCTCTCCCTGGACGCTGCCTCCTCTGCATGGCAGGCTGCCAAGCTGATGAGGGGGAACAACTCCGGGAGCGTCATGGTCACGTCCGGCGGAAGGGTGGTCGGCATAGTCACGGAGAGGGACATACTGTACAAGGTCGCCGCCGAGGACCTGCCCGCCTCCAAGGTGCTGCTCAGGAAGATAATGTCTTCGCCCGTGATGTCGGTCCCGGCCGAAACCTCGGTGAGCGACGCGCTGAAGCTGATGGAGCGCCACCGCATCAGGAGGCTGCTGGTCACAGAGGACGGCAGGCCCGTCGGGATGGTCAGCCAGAGGTCGGTCATAGGCGACAGCCTGAGGGTGGCCAAGCCGCTGGGCGAGCTCGAGCCGCCGGATTGAACACGGGACAGAGTCTTCGGCGTTGAAGGTCTACCTTTCTGTCCCCATGATAGCTGGCCGGGCGCTGGAGAGGGCCAGGCTGATGGCCGACGTGATAGGGCGCGGCGGACACGAAGTGACGTCGCCCTGGGTGCTCGGCGAGATAGAGCGGGCCGCCGGTTCCGGGGTGAACGTCTTCGAGCGCGACAGGCTGGCGGCGGAGACCAGCGACGTGCTTGTCGCGGACGTGACGGCCCCGAGCACGGGGGTCGGCATGGAGATAATGGCGGCGTTCAAGGCAGGGCGGAGGGTGGTGCTCGTCGCCAGGAAGGGATCGGTCCTGTCCAGGATGGTCCTGCACATGGAGAAGAAGGAGCTGGTGGAGTTCGATGACGACAGGTCGCTGGAGGAAGGGCTCTCGGCGGCGCTCGGGCGCTCCTAGAGCACCTCTATCCCATGCTTCTTTGGCAGCTCTTCGGACAGGAAGACGTTCAGCTCCCTCTGGTCGAGCCCGAGCAGCTTCTCTCGCAGGTCGGGCGGCGCGTCCTTCCCCTGGCAGCTCTGCCAGGCGTACCACCTGACCACCGACACGGCCGACTCCGGCAGCTCCTCCCCCTTCATGAAGGCCCTGACGGCGTCCGCGACCTGGCGAGGGGCCTTCGACCAGTGGAACCGGAGGCCGTTGCTCCGGCAGAAGGAGAGGAGCTCCTCCGACGGCACGAATGCCTCCTGCAGCTCGACCGGCGTGTAGTAGAAGACTGTGTCCCCCCGCAGCTCCACCGCCCAGGTCGGCCGCGAGCCGGCGGAGGCGCAATCGTCGCACAGGACGCCGACCGCCTCCCTCCAGGGGAGCTTCAGCAGTTCGTCGCCGCGGGTGGGATACTCCCAGCTCGCCCTTCTGTTCATCCCCGCGAAGGCCAGCCCCTTCGACTTGTTCAGGGCGCGCCTGCAGCAGGAACAGTAGCCCAGCGCGCGCAGCGTTTGCTCCTGATCGTCTGTCATTCTGTCAGACCCCTCCGCCGACCCATGCATATCCTTTTTCCTTCGGGCGTCAGGTCCACGTCACCAGCCTGCGCCACAGCCTCACCGTCTCCACCCACAGCGTGGCCACCACCCCGAGGGAGGCCGCGGCCAGGTAGACAGTATAGCCGGGCGCGGTCAGGGTGCGGTAGGCGAAGTAGGCTATGACTATGCTGAAGAAGAGTGCCAGGAAGAACAGCCTGGGGACCACGGCCACCCCCAGGTTGGTGTAGCCCTCAAGTATCTCCCCCGACGCGTCCTTCACCGACGAATACCTCCCGTCCGCGTCCTGCCTGACGTAGCCCGCCTCCACCAGCTTGTTGAGGTGGTAAGAGGCGAGGGAGGGGGTGGAGAAGCCCAGGTCGTGCTGGATGTCCCTGAGCTTGCACGGTCCGTTCTTGAGGGCGTAGAGGTAGACCCTCAGCGTGTTGCCGCGTATGTCGGGACTGCTCACGCCCATCCTACGCCGCCCCCATTGATATGCGTCGTGCACCGACCTCGCGGCTGGCGCAACGTCAAAATATGCCCGGTCGATGTACGTGGGGCTTGCTCCTACAGGGGAAGGACGTCCCGGTCTCCTTCGTGCTGGACGGAGGGGCCGCCGGCGTCTCCTTCGACGGCAGGAAGGTGACGGTGCGGACGGGCGGGGCTAGGGGGGGCCGGCGCCTCCTCTACGCCTGGGTGAGGCGGAAGGCCTCACTGCCCCTGAAACAGAGCCTCTGGCGGCAGTCCAGGGCGCTGGGCGTGACGGTCCGCTCGGTCCAGGTGAGGGACCAGAGGAGCAGGTGGGGGAGCTGCTCCGGAGGCAGGACGGTGAGCCTCAACTTCAGGCTGTTCATGGCCCCCGGGGAGGTGATGGACTACGTCGTGCTGCACGAGCTCGTCCATCTCACCGTGCCGAACCATTCGAGGGCGTTCTGGTCGAAGGTGGAGGAGCACTGCCCCAGGTACAGGGAGCACAGGCTCTGGCTCAGGAAGAACGGTCACCGCCTGAAGGTGCCGTAGCCGGGCGTCAGCCGACGCCCAGGGCCGTCCTGGCGACGTAGCCGATCAGGAAGGTGCCGGCGGCCGCCCCGAGCGCCACGGCGTCCATCTTCAGGACCTTCGTCCTGACGCTGACCCCGGACAGCTTGGCCATCAGCGCGCTGGCGACGGAGAGGACGCCCACCGAAAGCGCCACCGCGATCGCTATCCCGGCGGTCCCGCGGATCATCATGGCGAAAGGGAGGACGGGGGCCATCGCCCCGACGGCGTAGTACAGGGCGGCGTGCCAGGCGGCTCGCTTCGGCGCGTCCGCGCCCCCCTCGTCTGCGACGGGATGGAACAGGGCCTCCAGCCTGGCGGCCAGGGAGGGGTCGGAGGAAGCCTCCCTTCCCACACCCTCGGCCGCGCCCTCGGAGAGCCCCAACTCCCTGAGCCTGTCCGCGACGCGTGCGGAGGCCTCCGCCGGCTCGAACTTCGCCCTCACCTCAACCTCCTCCATCCTCCCCCTGACCAGCTCCATCTGCGAGCTCGAGGAGAGGTACGCCCCCGCCGCCATCGATACGGTCCCGGCGGACGCCGCCACCACTCCCGCAAGGGCCACTATGCCGGGGCTGGCGAGGGCGCTGGCCAGCCCGACCACCACCGCCAGCACCTCTATCAGTGCGTCCACCATGCCGTAGACCATGTTCCTGACGTCCTCCACGGAGTCCCTCCGCCCCTCCAGGGCGCGCTGGAGCTCCAGCTCCTCGACCACCATCGATTTCAGCGCGTCCCCGTGCCCGGACATCCCGGCGTCGTCCAGCAGCCGGGCGTATCTTCTGACCGAGTCCGACTGGGCCACCCCGAGGTACTTCGACACGGCCGCGTAGCCGAACAGGAACGAGACGAGCCTCCAGGCAAGCACCCGCGCCCTAGCCCCGTACGGCAAAGACCGCTGGCGCCCCCCGCCGGGGCGGACGCCGTCCCAGAAGGATGCATGGGCGGCCTTGACGGACGCCATGCGCTGCATGACGGCTGCCCTTTCGGGGTGGCGGCGCGCCAGGGCGCCGCAAAGAGAGGCGGCGGCCGCCTCCTCTACCCAGATGCCGAAGGCGGAGGGCCCGTCCGAAGCCCGGCCGGTGGCTGGCAATCCAGCGAGCCCGTCACGTCTGCCTCTTAATATGTTTGGCCGGGGCTAACTGTACCGCGCGGCGGTCTCCTCCAGGACGGCCCTCTCCCTCTCCGCCGCCAGGTCAAGGGTGCATTGCTTGGCCGTCTCGTATCCGACGGTCCCCATCGCATCGCCCTTCGCCCCCAGCGCCTGATTCAGCCTCTGGGCCAGCTGTTCGTCGTCCCCCGCCGGGAAGGTGTAGCCGTTGGACCCGTCCACCACCAGCTCCGAGGCCCCGGCTCCGCTGCTGACCACCACCGGCTTCCTGTTCGCCCATGATTCCAGCACCGCGATGCCGAAGCCCTCCACCTTGGAGGTCAACACGACCGCGGAGGCGAGGGAGTAGGCGGCGCGCAGCTCCTCCTGCGTCACGTAGCCCAGGAAGACCACCCTGTCCTCGACGTGGAGGTCCTTCGCGAGCAGCTCCAGCTCGGCCCGCCAGGCGCTCCCCTTCCCGTGCCCCAGCCCTCCCTTCCTGCTCGACGAGAAGCTGCCGTTGCCTATCAGGACCAGCTTCACCCTGCCCGGCAGCCTGGCCAGAGCCCTTATCGCGGTGTCGTGGGACTTCATCCTGTCCATCCTTGCCACCATGAGCAGGAGCTTCTCGTCCTTGCCCAGCCCTATCCTCTCCGACATGGCCGAGACGGCGGACGGGGGAGGCTGCTCCCAGCCGGCGGGGTCGATGAAGGGGTAGATCTGGTGGGCCCTGCCGTGGTAGGAGGACTTTATGAGCCCCTCCAGGTCGCGCCTGGTGCTGACCACCACGGCGTCGAAGCCCTCCATGGCCTTGAGCACGAACTTGTGGAACAGGGGGTTGAAGTTCTCCGGCGTGAACGGGACGTGCCACCGGAGCACAGCCGGCGCCGCGGGCCCTATCAGCTGCCCGGTCAGCAGCTGCTGGAAGTCCTGGACGTAGAATATGTCCACCTTTCCCACGTGCTCCAGCAGCTCCGCCGCGCTCACCCAGTTGTAATGGGCGTAGGACCTGTACCCGGCTATGCTCGACGCGCCCAGCCCGTGGATGGACGCCCAGAGCGACTCCTTGAACATCGTATATTCCTTCAGCTGCCTCTCCTCGAACTCGATGTGGGACAGGAGCAGCCTGTCCAGCCTGACCCTGGGCGGGTAGTTGACGCCCAGGCTCACCCACACGGCGTCCGAAATGTAGCCCTTCTGCATCATGTACTGCATCAGGGGCTGGACCATGGCGGTGACGCCGCCGGGGGACGTGCCGTAGTCGACCCCCTCCTCAAGGGAAGAGATGTCGAGAGGGTCGTCGAGCCACCCGTACTTCTCCAGAAGCTCGTTGTAGCTCAGGTTGAACCTCAAGAGCGGGGTCTGGCTGTTGATGCAAACCTTCATGTCTCTTTATTGCCGGGCCTACCCTCTTAAAGCCTTGGGGGCCCGCCCGCGGGGAAGAATCTGTCCATCGCCTCCAACACGCCTTCGCCGTCCTCCGCCTTCGTGACGTAGTCGGCCGCCTCTTTGAGCTCGTCCACGGAGTTCTTCATCGCCACCTTCACGTCCGCCAGGCGGAACATCGGCAGGTCGTTCTCCCCGTCCCCCAGACAGACGAGCCGCCCGCCGCGGCCGAGGCGGCGCAGCGCCTTCCGGAGGCCGGTCGCCTTGTCCACCCCCCTGGGCAGTATCATCGCCCTGTCCACGTTGAACTCGATCCTGGCCCTGGAGGGGTCGAGCGCGGCGCCGGCCGACTTCTCCCTGGGGATGGATATTATCACCCGCTCGCAGCCGGGCTCGAACAGGCCGGCCAGCCTTTCGCGCTCCGACGCCCACCACCGGGGTGCCAGCGTCTCGGTCTTCCCCCCGGCCTCCAGGACGGCCCCGTTTTCGGCCACCACCGCGTCGAAGAGCGAAAGCGGGAGTAGCTCTTCCAGCTCCTTCATGCACCTGCCGCTCACCAGTATCAGGGTCACTCCCGCCTTCTTCGCTTGGGCCAGCCTGTCCACCACCCTGGGGTCGACGGGGCGCCCCCTCGCCTTGATCGTCCCGTCCAGGTCGGAGGCGATGACCGAGCGGGGCAATGCACGGACGGGTTCTGCGTGAGGTAGAAAATCTTTTGCTTCGGGCCGGCCGCTCATTCCAGCGCGTGCAGCACCGCGTTCGGGAAGCGGAAGATCCCGACCTCCGCCACGCCGGGGACCAGCTTCAGCTCCTTCTCCAGGGAGGAAAGGTCGGGGCTCCCGAAGGCGGCGTCCACCACCAGGTTTCCGCCCTCCGAGGTGAACGGGTAGCCCCTGGCGGAGGCGCGGACCTCCCCCTTGCCGCCGAGCTGGGCCAGCCTGTCAAGGAGGCCGCCTACGGCGGCCGGGTGCACCTCGACGGGTATCGGGACGGAAAGCCGGGCGGAGAACTTCTCCCTGGCGGCCAGGACGAATATCTTCCCCGAAGCGGACCAGAGTATCTTTTCCATCAGCAGCGCCCCGCCTCCCCCCTTGATGCAGACGCCTCCCTCCAGCACCTGGTCCGCCCCGTCCACGGTGACCTGCATCTTGCCCATCAGGCGGGTGGAGCCCAGCCGGAGGCCGATCTCCCTCGCCACGGTGGCTATCTGGAGCGACGACGGGAAGAAGGTGGAGCCCGGGCCCAGGGCACCCCTTTCCGACGCGAACCTGAGGAATGCCGCGACGGTGCTGCCGCTTCCCAGGCCGACGCTGCCTGCGCCTTCTATGGCTTCCAGGACGTACTTGAGCGACCGCGGGTCGAAGCGCACCATGCGCTGCGCTTACTCCTCTAGGTCCAGCTGCTCCAGCTTGGTCATGACTTCGTTGACGTTCTGGACGACCTTCTTCAGCCTGTCGTCGACGACAGTGGGCTTCTCCTTCTTCTCCTCCGCCTTCTCCTTCCTCTCCCTGGTCGGCTCGGGGACTGTCTCGATCGCCGGGGCGAACGGGAGTATCCTGTCCTTGAGCTGCTCCAGCCTGCCGTCTATTTGGCTTATCTTCTGGGTGAAGAGGCCCACCAGCTCCGAACGCGCGTCCTCCAGGTCGGAGACCTCCACCACCATGCTCGCCTTGGCCAGCTTTTCGTCCACGTCCTTCAGCTGGGACCTGTATTTCTGCGACAGCGTCACCCTCTCCTCCTTGTTTATCACGCCCCTGGCCTCGGCCTCGTATATCCTGGTGAGGGCGTTGCTCAGGTATTCCTTCTCCATCTTCAGAAGCTTCAGGTCGCGCTTGGCAGCTTCGATCTCCTGCCCGACCACGAGGCGCCCCTCGAGCCCGAAGTCGGACTTCCTGGGCTCCGGCTCGCTCCCCTTCTTCTTCTGCCTCATGGCGGCGTAGGAGGCCGCTGCGGCCACGGCGGCGCCGACCGACCCGCCAAGGACGAGGCTCAGTATGTCGAAGCTCAACGGAAGCATGTTGCCCGCGTGCGTATTTAAGCGAAAAGTTCTATATTTTCTCGGCGCTTGTCAAGGATGTTTGGCCCAGGAGTACGACCTGAGCTTCGGTGACGCGCCGAATCCGCAGGATGCGCACCTCTTCTTGTGCAGGTTGTACGACCTGTGCCCACATCTCCTGCAGAGGATATGGGACTTGTGCTTGCTCCTCTTGCCCAGCGATGGTGTCCCTTTCATGCCGCGTCAGCGCCTATTGCCCTCCGGGGGGAGGCGAAATCAGGACCACGTTGTCCCCTCGGACGATTATCGTCCCGAGCGGGTTCGTCTTTCCCTCTGCGAACATCTCTTCCGAAGATTCCAGCGTGAGGTTCATGTGCTGGTCGAACCCCTGCAGGCTTCCCCTGATCACCTTTCCGCCTTTGAGCTTGATGAGGACCACCTTGCCCACGCTTTCGTTGAGTACCTTGAACGTCATATCCGCTGCCATACCTCGTAACCCCTTCTTCGAGACGGTTTAGACGGGGTCTATTTAAGTGTGAGCCACCGTGCGGGGGTCGGGCGAAACGGTTTACTAAAGGATGGTACGGATAGGGGTGGATTGAACGTCCAATTCCTGTCCAAGAGGGAGCTGAAGGACCTGCAGGAGAAGGTCTCCGCCGCGTGGGGGAGGGTGGAGCTGCCCGAGCTGGACGTGGTGAAGCAGATAGAGGTCGACGAAGACCGCTCCGCGCTTCTCGGCGGGCACAGGCTGGTGTCGGTCAAGGGCCAGGTCCTCCCGTTCCTGGGGGACGAGGCGCTCTGTTCCCGCTTCCCCTACGTGGTGGTGGACATGGGCTCGATAAGCTACCTGGCCAACGGCGCGAACGTGATGAGGCCGGGGATAAAGTCCTTCCCCTCCAGCTTCGAGAAGGGGGACACAGTGGTGGTCAAGGACGAGCGGCATCTGAAGGGGATAGCGGCCTGCACCGCGCTCGTGTCGAGCGAGGAGGCGAAGGCGATGGCGAAGGGGGCCGTGCTGAAGAACCACCACTACGCGGGTGACGCCTTCTGGGCCGTCTTCAGGGACGTCGGCGTCTCATGAGCCTCAGGCGGCCCAGCAGCTCCCTCGAGAGCTCGGTCGCGGCGCTGCCCTCCGCGGTCCGCCAGAACTCGTCCAGATCCCTGCCTCCCCGTTCGTAGGCCAGGGCCTGGGCGGCCATCTCGAGCTTGTCCAGCTCGCCCACCGCGACCGCCTCGGGCGTCCTGCGCCCGTTGAAGTCGTCGAAGAGCGCCAGATAGTCCTTCTCGAGCGCCGGGCCCAGCCCGCTCAGGACGGACTTCAGCGCCTTCCTCTCCAGGGCGTGCTTGGCTTCGACCGGCATCTCCCCCGGCTGTATGTCGCCGGTGACCGCCTCGCACAGGTCGTGCAGCAGCGCGGTCTTCACCGCCCTCGCGCAGTCGAGGCCGGAGGCGTCGGCGACCAGCATGGCCGCCAGCGCGACGCAGTAGCTGTGCTCGGCGACGGATTCCGGCTTCCGTACCCCCGCCTTCACCGCCCAGCCCTTCCGCTTCACCGACTTGAGCCCCTCCCCCGCGAGGAGGGCCCGCAGGATGGCTTCCGTCCGCCCTTTCATGCCCCACCGTCGGCTGCGGGTAGATAATAATCTTGGCAGGATAGGCAGGCGTGAACCCGGCAACGAACAACCTGCGAGTAAAAGGACAAACCTTTTTTACACGCCCCGTTAAGAAAGGGGTACGCTGTTGAGAGGGTAGTGTTGCCGTATGGGCCAAGAAATGCTCGGCGCGAAGCAGAAGGAGTCGTCCACCTACCTGAAGGCCTATCCGCTTCGCGCGCTCGGGGACATAGATAAGGTCAAGGAAGACCTGAGGAACAGCTCGATAGTCATACTGAGGATCACCCCGCTGGCCCAGAAGAGCGTCGACGAGCTGAAGAGGGCGGTGGAGGAGCTGTACCAGTACGCCGAAGGGATGGGCGGGGACATAGCCAGGCTCGGCGAGGAAAGGATAGTCATCACCCCCCCGAACGTGAAGATCTGGCGCGCGCTGGCTCAGTAGAGCTTCACGCTGTCCAGGACGGCCGGGTCGTAGACCGGTATGCGGAACATCCTGCTGACGGAGTCGGCCAGGCTCTCGACCTTCCTCCTCTCCCCGTGGTTCAGTATCACCCTCTGGAGCCGCGGCCTGAGCTTGGCGACGTAGCGTATCAGCTGGTTGTAGTCGCTGTGGCCGCTGAAGCCCTCCGCCTTCTCGACCTTGCAGTTTATGTCGACTATCTTCATCTTCCCGTTGTCCATCAGGCCGACCTGCTTCGCGCCGTCCAGCACCCGCCTGCCCATGGTCCCCTGGACCTGGTAGGAGACGAACAGTATCTTGTTGCGCTGGTCCGTCGCTATCTCCTGGAGGTACTGGACGGACGGCCCGCCCTCGAGCATCCCGGACGTGGCCATGATTATCGCGGGCCCGGAGCTGAGCGCTTCGTCCCTCCTGCTCGGGTGCTCCACTATGGTGAAGTATTCGGTGACGAACGGGTTCTCGCCGTTGCCCATTATCCTGTCCTTGAGCTCCTTGGTCAGGAACTCCGGATAGTACAGGTGTATGGCCGTTGCCTCCCTTATCATGCCTTCTATGAAGATGGTCGTCTCGGCCAGGACCTTGCGCCTCATGTAGTGGTCGAGGACGAGCATGATCTCCTGCGCCCGCCCGACGGCCGGGACTGGGATCAGCACCTTCCCGCCCCCCTGGAGCGTCTCGTTTATCGACCTCGCGAAGGCGAGGTCCGTCTCCTCCCTGGGGGGCATCACGTCTGTCTTGTTACCGTAGGTGCTCTCCATTATCAGCGTCTCCACCCTCGGGAAGTTGAACGACGCGGGCTCGAGCAGCAGGCTGCGGCCGAACTTGAAGTCGCCCGTGTACACTACGTTGTGGGCCCCCTCTCCCACGTGCAGGTGGACGGCGGACGAGCCCAGTATGTGGCCCGCGTTGTAGAAGACGAGCTTTATGTCCGGGGAGATGTCCGTGACGGTCCCCTGGGGGATGGTTATGGCGTGACTCATCATGGCGCGTATGTCCTTCATTTCGTAGGCGTACCTGTTCCCCTCTATGGTGGAGATCTTCAGGGCGTCGGTTAGCAGCAGCGTGATGAGCGCCAGCGTCGGCTCGGTGCAGTAGAGCGGCCCCGAATACCCGTACTTGTACAGCACGGGGAGGAAGCCGGAGTGGTCGATGTGGGCGTGGCTGAGCACTATGGCGTCGATGTCTCCCAGGTCGACCTGCAGCCAGTCCAGCCGGGGGTACGAGTCGGGCGGCCCCCTGGCGCCCGGGTGCATCCCGGCGTCGAGCAGCACCTTGCTGTCGTTGGTCTCGACCAGCATGCAGGACCTCCCCACCTCCTTGTAGCCGCCGAGCGCAGTGAGCCTCACTTCGTTCTTCTCCAGCAGCCTCTCCCTGAATATCCTCTCGCCGGACTCCCTCAGGAAGGCGGTCCTCTCGGACGTGGTCGACTTCAACATGTGCATTATCTGCTGCACGGTGGTGCTCCCCATCGACGGGGCCTTCTTGACCCTGAGCTTCCAGCCTGTGGAGTCGAACTCCTTCAGCGACTGGTGGTCGATAAGCTTGGGGACCCTGCAGTCGAGCGTCACCTCCCCCGTCACCTCGTCGAAGAACATGTTCTCGAGGCCGGCATCCCGGGGGAGCATGGACGCGAGCGTCTCCCTGGCCTCCTCTTCCGGCTTCCTGACCGACTCGTCCACGCGCAGGACCACTCTCTTCTTCAGGCTGTTCACTATGTCCGGTATGATGTGGCCGTTCGCTTCGAAGTACGCGGGGTTCTTCGAATAGAGGGCTATCCTGGGCCCTTCATACTCCACCCTGACGACCGCTGCCTCGGGCGGTATGTTGTGCAGTATGACGCCCACTATGCTTTGGGGTCTTGCCCCGCCGTGATTCTCTCTTCTCTGCGACAACCTTGATTTACCTGAGGGAGCCTATCAGGGTCTCCTTCTCCTGGAAGGTCAGCTCCTTGTAACCCTGCGGGCCGACGACGGCCAGGTCTATGCTGTCCCCGGACGCGGAGTCTCTCTTCATGGCATAGGTGACTCCCTTGGCGGCCAGCCTGAGGGCGTCGTCGACGGCCAGGTCGTTGACATACGCGGACTCCAGTATGCCGTAGACGACGGGAGAGCCGCTCCCGGTGGAGGAAAACTTTTCGCGGGTCAGGGTGCCGAAAAGGTCGACGTAGTAGAGGCCCGGCCCGTCCTGGTCGTATCCGCCCAGCAGCGACTGGACCATGTACGGGTAGTACCTCTGGCCGAAGAAGACGTTCGATGCCACCCTCGCGGCCGAGGAGATGGGGAAGGGCCTGTCGTGCTCCACCCTATAGAGCCTGGCATAGTAGCGAAGGACGTCTATCATGTTCTGCGCATCGGCGACGGTCCCGGCTATGGTCATCCCCAGGTTGTTGTCCACCATGTGCAGCTTCTTGCCCTTGTGGTGCGCAATGTAGTTGCCCATGGTCACCCTGGAGTCGGTGGCCATCACCACCGCGTCCTTGCAGACGATGCCCAAGGTGGTGGTGCCAGTATGCTTGATGCCCACGGCCTGCCCCCCCAACGGCACGCCGCCGCGCCTGTATAGGCTAGACAATATGACTGGAATGGGTTTTCAGGGGAGGGGTAGATAAGCGTTATGAGGCATTCGGCGGCTCCGTCAAGTTCAGGCCATCGCCTCCTGCATGAGCCTGATATTCCGGCAGGCCGTCCGCCTGCAGGGGGGCCCTCCCCGTCTCTTCGTTGACCCCGACGTAGTGGAACCTGAACGCGGATATCTTATGGACGTGCCTTCCCTTGCAGCCTTCCCTGAAGCACGGGCCGTCGAAGCGTTCCGCCCCGTCCTTGAATGTCTGGTTCCTCCTTTCGATCAGGTTCTTCCGCTCCTGAGGATACACGTGGTGTTCCAGCCTGCACGCCTCCCTGTACCGGTCGGCGTCGTCTGTCCATGTGTGTTGCCTCCATGGTCCTGAAGGCGAGGAATATCTTCTTCGCAGGCTCGTACGCCACCCACACCCAAGCCTGTATCCCCTTGACGTATACATGGTCTCGTCCACGTATATGCACGACACGTCGACATCGAAGCTGCCGCATATCGGGGCCAGCCGTTGCCACATGGCCACGGAGCTTCTCTCCACGTACGGCTCCAACGCCTTTGTGAAGCAGTTACGACAAAATACGCCCCGTGGAGCATCGGCCAGGTCCTTTCACGCATGAAAGGTCTGTCGTACGTGAGAGGAGCCCTCTCCTCTCATACGGCAAGACGGGAACATGTCATGACAAGGAGCTCGGATGTCTTGACGGAGCCCGTTCGGCCGGAGAAGGCTTATCAGGCCATCGGGGCGACGAACGCGTCATGGACAGGCCCGGCCATCTTATGGAACTGCCGCAGGCCGTCTACGTGGGAGACGATGTCCTACCTTCGCTGGCGGGGCTGCTGCGGGAACAGGAGCTGGACGGTCCGGTGTGCGTGGCCTCCGGGCCGCACGTCCGGCTGGCCCTGGGGGAGAGGCTGGCGGCGGGGCTGCGCCCCCTGCCGGCGTCGTGGGTGGAGGTGGAGGCCCCGACGGAGGAGGCGGTCCGCCTGGTCGCGGGCGCGGCCGGGAAGGCGGGCGCCAGGACCATAGTCGGGTTCGGCGGAGGCAAGACAATAGACGTGGCCAAGATGGCCGCGTTCGGGCTCCGGCTGCCCATGGTGAGCGTCCCGACCAGCGCCTCCCACGACGGGATATCCTCGCCCTTCGCCTCCCTCCGCGGCGGGTCGAAGCCGTATTCCGTCAAGGCGAAGCCCCCCAGGCTCATCGCGGTCGACGTGAAGGTCGTGATGGGGGCCCCCCCGCGCCTGCTGAAGGGCGGCTTCGGCGACCTCGTCGCCAAGCTCACCGCGGTGAAGGACTGGGAGCTGGGGAAGGAAAGGAAGGGGGAATATTTCGGAAGCTACTCGGCGAGCCTGGCCAGGATGAGCGCGGAGCTCGTGATGGGGCGCGCGGGTGAGGTGGGCTCGGTCAGCGTCGAGGGGACAAGGGCGCTGATAGAGGCGCTGATATCCGCGGGGGTGGCCGCCGGGATAGCGGGCAGCAGCAGGCCGTGCAGCGGCTCGGAACACCTGGTCAGCCACGCGCTGGAACTGATCGCGCCGGGGGCGGGCCTCCACGGGGAGAAGACGGGGATAAGCACGATAGCTATGGCGAAGCTGCACGGGCTGGACTGGCGTTCCGTGAAGGCTTCGCTGGAGCGGGCGGGGTGCCCCTCGAGCTTCGACGGCGTGGGGCTCTCCGTGGACCAGGTGGCCAGGGCTGTCATGATGGCCCCCTCGATCAGGCCGGACAGGTACACCATACTGCACGAGCTCAAGATGGGCAGGAGGGAGGTGGAGGGGCTCCTCCGGGAGACGGGCGTGGTCGGGGCGTGACGACACAGTATTATAGGGAGCGGCCCTAGGACGGCTGGCGCCTTGGACAAGGAGAAGGTTCAGTCCCTCCTCAAGGGGAACACCCTGAGGACGTACGTGTACTGCCTGAAGAACAGGAAGGTGGGCGTCAGGGAGGTGCAGAGGTCCCTCCGCTTCTCCAACCCATCCCTCGCACAGTACCACCTGAGCAAGCTGGTGGACATGGGGCTGCTGAAGGAGGCGGGGGGTGAATACGAGGTCGCGTCGGAGGTCAAGGTCGACGTGATGAGGGACTTCCTCAGGGTCGGGACGCTCCTGCTCCCCAGGTTCGTCTTCTACGCCGTCTTCTTCACGGTCTTCGCCGCGTACTTCGTCGTGGTGATGGCGGAGACGATGCAGGCGAACTCCATGTCGGCGTGGGCCACCGCGCTGCTCCTGCTGGCGTCCCTCGCCTTCTGGTACGAGACGGTGGCGGCCTGGCGCTCTTCGCCTTCGTCCTAGCGGCGCCTAGGCCTTCTTCTTCTTGCTGGGCCTGCGCTTCGGCTTGGGCGCCTCGGCTTCCTCCGCCTTGGCCTCGGGGGATTCGAAGGACTCGATGAACGTGACCTTCCCCACCCCCTTGGCGTGCTTGAATATTTCGTCCGAGACGGCGCGCTTGGTGTACTGGAGGCCGTCGGCGAAGAAGACCTCCTGAGGGAGCTCGACGCTCGCGACGCCGCCCTTGACGTCCACCTTGACCTTCTCCTCGTCTGTCGGCACCCTCCTCAACACGAGCGCCCTTATCATGTCGGCGGGCTCCGTCACCGTCTTCAGGAGGTGCAGGTCGTAGGTCAGGCTCTTCCCTGCCAGCCTGTGGTTGAAGTCCATCTGCACCCTGCCGGAACCTATGAACCTGACTATCCCCACCCTGTTGTCCACCTCCACCTGCTCCCCGACCCTGAGCTTGGAGGCGTCGTCGCCGAACTTCCTGAGCGGGATCAATCTCACCTTGGCGGGGTCCCTTTCGCCGAACCCCTTCTCCGGCGTGATTTCGACGGTCAGCTTCTCGCCGACCCCCGCCTTCAGGAGCGACTCGTCGAGGCCCTTCATCACCCATCCGTCTCCCACGGAGACCAGCCTGGGCCTGTATTTCGTAGAAGCGTCGTGGACGGAGAGAGACTTCGCGTCCTCCTCCCTCGTGACCTCCAGGACCTCGCCCGTGTCCTTGACCTTGGCGACATAGTCTATGTAGACCAAATCTCCCTGCTTCACTGGCTATACACCGTTTCGATGGGGAGCTCCCATTTTTGAGTATAAAAGTCGTTCTGCCCCTTCAGCGGCCGCCGGCAAGGGCGGCTAGCTTCTCCTCGGCGGCGGCCAGCATCCCGCCCACGTCGACCCTCCTTCCCAGCATGTTCAGCGCGTTCCCCACGGCGCTAACGGTCGACAGCACATGGTGACCCTGCACTTCACCCATGTTCCCTATCCTCAGTATCTTTCCCTTCAGCTGCCCGAAGCCCCCTGCCATCACGACGTTGAACTTCTCTTCGGCCGCGCTCCGGAAGGCGTGGTCGTCCAACCCCTCCGGGTATCTGGCGGTCACCACCACGTTCGACCTGACGGCCGGCTCGACGAACGGGTCCAGCCCGCCGGCGCCCAGCGCGGAGTAGAGGGCGGAGGCTGTGGCCCTGTGCCTGGCGACGCGCCTTTCCATCCCCTCCTCCAGCACCATGCCGAGCGCCTCGTCGAAGGCGAAGAAGAGCGGGATGGCGGGGGTGTAGGGCGTCTCTCCCCTCTCCCCGAACTCGAGGTACTTCGGGATGCTGAAGTATGAGGAAGAGGGCCTGTTCCTGGAGACGTACTTCTTCAGCCCCTCGCTCACCGAGACGAAGGAGACGCCGGCGGGGGCGGCGAGGCACTTCTGCGAAGCGCCGACCACCATGTCTATCCCCCACCTGTCCTGGGGCAGTTCGTCCCCTCCCACGATGGAGACGGCGTCGGCCACGAAGAAGGCGCCGTGCGCCTTGGCTATGTCCGCCGCCTCCTTCAGCCATCTGTAGGTGGTGCCGGGCGAAGTGTCGTTGTAGACCACCATCACGGCCTTCAGGGACTTCGCCTTCCTGGCAGCGTCCTCTATCAGGTCCGGGCTCGGGGCCGTCCCCATCTCCGAGGCCACCCTGATGACGTTCCCGCCCTCGTCCGCGGCCTGGTCGGCCAGCCTCCCGCCGAACTCGCCGAAGACGGGGACGACGATGTCGTCGTCCTTCCTGACTATGTTCTTGACGGCTGTCTCGACCGCGCCCGTCCCGGAGGCGGAGAGGAGGACGACGTCGGAGGAGGTTTCGAGCACGCGCTGCATCTTGGCGACCATCGACTTCAGCAGGAGCTTGAACTCCGGGCCCCTGTGGTTTATCGTGGGCCTGAGCATGGCGGCGGTCACCCTCTCGGGGACGTTGGTGGGCCCGGGCAGCATTATCAGCTTCCGCCTTGGGAGGTCGGTCAAATCCGAAGCGCCCTCTCGAAGGCGATTATGTAAGCCTTTTGTTGTTGGCGGATTCGCCGTATCGCGAGAGTTCCTTCACCCTCTCCGCCCCTCCCACCCTTTCCAGCACGTCCCTCACCTGTTCTGGGACGAGCGGCGACCAGTCTTCGCCCGCGGCCATCCTCCTTCTGACCTCCGTGGCCATCAGTTCCTCCCTCCTGTAGAGGGGGACCTCCTCCACGTCGTAGCCCGCCTTCCTGAAGAGCGCCACAGTCAGGTAGTCGTTGGAGAAGACCTTCTGGAAGGGGGGGGACATGGACTCCACGTAGGAGACCCATATGCCGTGGTTCTCCACGTCGGGGACGGGGACCACCGTCACCCTCGGCATCATCTTCTTGGCGGCCAGGGTGGAATGCAGCATCTCCAGCCTCTCCCCTCCCGTGAACGGGTTCTTCGACTCGTAGCTCTTCTCCGCGCTCCCCAGCACTATGACCAGCCTGTCGGAGTTCTTCAGCGCGTATTCTACGGCGGTGAGGTGGCCGAAGTGGAGCGGCTGGAACCTGCCGACGAAGAGGGACGTGGGCAAGGCGCGCTACCTACCCGTGGAGGCATATTAAAAGATGGCACGGAGGATACCCGGGGCATGGACGAGGCGGTGACGATAGACGGCTCCGTCGGGGAGGGCGGGGGACAGATGCTCAGGACAGCGCTGATGCTCTCCGTCGCCACCGGGACGCCCTTCGAGGCGCACAGGATAAGGGCCGGGAGGCCCGTCCCGGGGCTCCGCCCGCAGCACCTGTCGATACTCGAGGCCTTCAGGGACGCGACCGGGGCCACGGTCAGCGGCGCCAGCATCGGAAGCTCGCGCGTCGGCTTCCGTCCGGGGGCGGAATGCAGGAAGGAGTTCAACATAGACGTGGGCACCGCGGGCAGCGTCACCATGATACTCGGCACCCTCGCCCCGGCCCTGAGCGCAGCCGGATGGGCGTCCAAGATCACCGTCACCGGCGGGACGGACACGAAATGGGCCCCGACGTTCGACTACTTCGCACGCGTCGTCCGGCCGCTCTACGGCAGTTTCGGCGTCATGTTCGACGCGACGCTCCACAGGCGGGGATACTACCCCACCGGGCTGGGGAAGGTCTCCTGCGAGGTGAAGCCGGCCGCGTCGGTCAGCGCGCCGACGCTGCCGCCGGTCAGGCCGCTCGTGGCGGGCATAGCGAGCGTCTGCTCGTGCCTCCCCCCCACCGTCGCCGAAAGGCAGGCCGCGTCGGCGCGCCGCTCGCTGGCCGAGGCCGGGATCGAATCGGGAGAGGTCTCCGCCAGGGTGGAGGACGCCGTGTCGCCTGGGACGGCGGCGCTGGTCTTCGCGGAGGGCTCCTTCCTGGGAGGGGACGCCGTGGGCGAGAGGAGGGTGAGCGCGGAGGAGGTGGGGGCCAGGGCGGCCGCCGCGTTCGTGGCGTGCTACAGGAGCGGAGCGGCGCTGGACCTGCATGCGGGGGACATGGCCCTCCCGATCGCCGCGCTGGCCGAGGGGAGGACCTCCTTCAGCGTGCCGAAGCTCACGGGCCACATGCAAAGCAACATCGAGGTGATGAAGAAGTTCGTGAAATGCGGCGTGGAGGTGAAGGAGGCGGAGGGCCGTGTCGACGTGACTGTGGACTCGCGCGGCCGAAGGTGAGCAAGGCTTTTAACAAGGACGAAACACAGGGGCGGTCATGTCGATAGAGGCCTACATACCTGGGGCGACCGCGGTGGGCGTCGTCTTCAAGGACGGCGTGGTGCTGGCTGCCGAGAAGAGGGTCGCGCTCGGGACCTTCATAATGAGCAGAGGGGGGAAGAAGGTCTTTCCGATAACCCCGAACACGGGGGCGGCCTGCGCCGGCATGATGGCGGACATGCAGGTGCTGACCAGAAACGTCCAGGCCATAGTGAAGCTGAGGGAGATGGACCTGCGGAGGCGGGTCTCTGCAAACTCGGTCACGAAGCTGATGTCAGTCATCATGTTTGAAAGGAGGATGTTCCCGCTCCTCACGCAGGTCATATTGGGCGGGGTCGACGAAGAGCCCAGCATATTCGTCCTCGACCCGCTCGGCTCGGTCATACCCGACAAGTACGCGTGCATAGGCTCCGGGACCGAGCTGGCCATAGGCGTGCTGGAGTCCGAATACAAGGATGGGATGACGGAGAAGCAGGCCAAGGACCTCGTGCTGAAGGCGATAAAGGCCTCCACCCAGAGGGACAGCTCCAGCGGCGACGGCGTGGACATCCTGGTCATAACCAGGGAAGGGTCGCGGGAAGAAGCTGCCGCCTTCTG
The DNA here is from genome assembly GCA_021811935.1 of archaeon. GTDB lineage: Archaea > Thermoproteota > Nitrososphaeria > Conexivisphaerales > DTJL01 > JAKAPW01. Next base: position 38,693 of record JAKAPW010000005.1, read on the forward strand.
AGGGCCGGCGCGCCTTGAGGAAGAAGCTCTCGAAGCTCGAGGCCTCCGTGTCCGACGCCGCGCGAAGGTTCGCCAGCGTGGAGAAGAGGCGGGAGGCCATACTCAAGGACTCCAGGGACGTGATATCCCTCTGCTCCAGGTCCATAGTCGCCCTGCATTCGGGGGATGTCAGGGAGGCGGCGGGGCAGCTGAAGGACGCGAAGGCCAGGCTGGACGGGCTCAGGAAGGAGGCGGAGGATGACCTGCGCAGGTACCTGACCCCCGTCGAAACGGAGTTCGTGGAGGCCTCCTGCTTCCTGGCGCTGGTCAAGGGGACGGTCCTCCCTTCCATGGAGGACCTGGACGTATCCCCCTCGTCGTACGCCCTGGGGCTCCTGGACATGGTCGGGGAGGCGAAGCGGAAGGTCTTCGACAGCGTCAGGGCCGGGAAGGGCGAGGAGGCGGCGAAGACGTTCGACGCGGCGGAGGAGGTCTATTCGATCTTGAGGCCGCTGGCTGTCTACGACAACATAGTGCCGGGCATACGCAGGAAGCTGGACGTGGGGAGGGTGCTGCTGGAGGACATCAGGGGGCTCCTGACGGAGGAGGCCGGCCGGAACAGGCTCCTCGAATCTCTGAGGAAGGCGCAGGGCTCCGTTTAAAAGGCCGGACGCCTTCTCGGGGCCCGTGTCCGGCGACCTGCTCCCCTTCCTGAGGCTGACGCAGGCCAGGCTGGCCGAGTCCTTCAGGGGGGAGGGCATACGGGCGGAAGGGATCCGACGGACCCTGGCCCTGGACGCAGCCTATTCCGCCGACACCGCGTACGCCTGCGCCGTGCTGTACGACGTGGACGGGGGGAGGGTGCTTGGCAGGTGGAGAAGGTCGAGCGCCGTCTTCTTCCCCTACGTCCCGGGATACCTCTACGCCCGCGAGGCCCCGCCCCTGCTGAGGCTGGTCGCCGGCGTGGACGAGGGGTACGACGCCCTGCTGGTGGACGCGCACGGGAGGCTGCACCCGCGGAGGGCGGGGCTGGCCACCGTCCTGGGAGTGCTGCTCGGGAAGCCGACGATAGGGCTGGCGAAGTCGCTGCTGGTCGGCTCGGTGAGGGGGGAAGGGGAGGTCTCCCCCGTCACGCTGAAGGGGGAGGTGACGGGCTACAGGGTCAGGGCGGGCGGCCCGGCATATTACGTGAGCCAGGGGAACATGATATCGCTCGCCGAGGCGCTGGAGTTCCTGAAGCGCAGGGGGCTCGGATACCCGGAGGAGATGCGCGCCGTCGACGGGGAGACCAAGGCGTTCAAAGCTGGCCGCCGAAGCGCGGGTCGTCCTTGATGGAGGAACTCTTCAGCCCGGGATGCACCGTGTCCAGCCTGACCACGGTCACGTCGACCCCCCTCTCCTTCGCCCTGGCCTTCATCTCGTCCTCTCCGTGCTTCTGGTCGTAACCTATCACTATGACGTCCGGCCTGACCCTTTCGACCGTGTCGAAGATGTCCCGCTCGCTCCCGAGGATGGCCGCGTCCACCCCCTTGACGGCCCCCACCTGCGCCGCCCTGACCCGCTCGTCGTTTATGGTGGGCCTTGACCTCACCCGGCCCACCGTGGAGTCCCTGGCCACGGAGACGACCAGGGCGTCCCCCAGGGCCTTCGCCCTGCCCAGCGTGTATATGTGGCCGGCGTGGATGACGTCGAAGACGCCGCCCGCCAGCACCACCTTTATCGAGCCTCGCCCCCTCTCCGTCAGCGACACGCCGCCGCTGCCGTCCGCACTCACGAGGGACGCGTCGGCCAGCGCCGCGAGCAGCTCGGCTGCCTTCTCCTCGCTGAAGCTGAGCTCGCCGGCGAGCGAGGAGGCGGTGCAGCCTCCCTTCAGCGACTGGGAGAATACGGCGGCCAGGACCCTCTTCCTGAAAGGGTCGTTGTCGTCGAACGCCGCGAGGGCCAAGGCTGACCTCCCTGCAAGACGGTTCTTCCTTTAAAGGGTTCGACGACGCCCCGGCGTCAGCGCGAGCCGAGCCTGTTGCTGATCTCGGGGTCGGCCAGCACGGACGGGTGGGACGGGTCGGCCATCACCACCTCGAGCCAGCTGAACTTGCCGTCCTTGGCCAGCGGATACGAGCCGAGGACCGTCAGGTTGGGGTAGGCCCGCCTTGCCCGCTCCCCCGC
>JAKAPW010000052.1 GCA_021811935.1 archaeon
GATCATCGAGGAGGCGTACGCGAAGTACAAGGTGAACGCCCTGACCCTGGAGCGAGCGATCGAGACAGACCGTGGTATCCATATGCCCCACAACAGGATTCACGCAGTGCTGAAGGGCATGGGTCTGGCCAGGGACGAGCCGCGCAAGCAGAGGAGGAGGAAGTGGGTCCGCTATGAGAGGAGATATTCGAACTCGATGTGGTACACGGACTGGACCCTCATCGAGGGAAGGGGCTGGCTCATCGCATACCTCGAGGTTCGTCGTCGCCTATGGCGTGTTCCCCGAGGCGATGTCGGAGCACTCGGTCGGTCCTGAAGGATGCGATCGGGAGGCACGGGAGACCGGCGTCGATACTCACCGACAGGGGGATACAGTTCTACGCCGTTGAGGCAGAGAACAGGAAGAAGGGTCTGACGGAGTTCGAGCCGTTCCTTCTCAGGAACCAAGTAAGGCAGATGCTGGGAAGGGTATCCCATCCTCAGACGAACGGCAAGGTCGAGAAGCTGTTCGACGAGTTCGAGAAGGAGGTGAAGTTCTTCTCGTCCGTGGAGGAGTGGGTGCGCTGGTACAACGTCATCAAGCTACACGGAGCGCTGGACCTGAAGAGGCCGTACTATGCCAGGATGCCACAGTATGAATCGTTGATGGACCCATCAATGCTGGAGGCGCTGGGATAGATGCGAAATCATTTCCGGATAAAACATTCTCTGCAATATGCCGCAACGGTAGCCGGCGAAAGCTTCCCCCGTAACGACAATACAATATATCGGCGCGCGGTAGAAGGGGGGCGTGAACGCCGCGCTCTTCGGGTTCGGGCTCGCCCTCTCCCTCGCCGGGCCGCCGGGGCCCATGAACGCGCTCATCGCCTCCGCGTCCACCCACGGCCCATGGAAGGGCGTGTCGACGGGGCTCGGCGCGGTCACCGCGGACGCCGTCTTTCTCGTCGTGGTGGCATTGCTACATGGATACGTCCCCGGATGGGTCAAGGTACCGGTGTCGCTCCTGGGCGGCGTCCTTCTGATCTGGCTGGGATACCGTGCGTACGGGAGCAAGGGGCAGGGCCCGCCCTCGGCCGCGGAGGGGTACGTATCCGCGGTGGGGCTGGGTCTCACGAACCCCTATCAGCTGGGTTGGTGGCTGACGGCCGGCCTTTCCATGATAGCCTTCCTCGGCTACTTCTCCGCCGTCGGCTTCTTTGCGGGGCTCCTCGCGTGGGTGACGGCCTTCCCCTACGCCATCTGGAAGCTCTCCTCCCTGTACGCGGAGCGCATGCTGACCGCCATAAGGTATGCCTCCGTCGTGGGGCTGGTCGGGTTCGGCCTTTTCTTCATCCTTTCCGGCGCCGCAGCGCTGGCCTGACGCACGCGTCTCCACCCGCACCGTGGACCGCACTTTTTCGTGTCGGCGTGTATATCGACCTCGTTACGCCTCCGTAATAGATACAAGTCAGCCTCAGACCAGAGAGAATGACGCCTGGAAATGCCCACAAGGGCCCCGGATGTGCACATCCCCTGGGCCTCGTCCGGATAGCTCTTATACCGCACCGTTCGGGCCATGACAGACTTTGACCGAAACCATAGTGTTGGATACGAGCGTCGTGATAAGCGGCGCGATAATAGGCGAGCTCGAAAGCGGCTCCCTGGGGGACGTGAAGGTGTGCATCCCGCACGCCACCCTGGACGAGCTCCAGGCGCAGGCGTCGAAGAACGTCGACGTCGGCTTCGTCGGCCTTGAGCACCTCAAGAACATACGGGAGGTGTGCGAACGCAAGGGGCTGCAGTTCTACTTCGTGGGGCCGACCCCGAGCCTGGACGACATCAGGCTGGCCAGGAGCGGCAGGATAGACGCCATAATCAGGAACGTGGCCAGAGAAGAGAAGGGAGTCCTGTACACGGGGGACTACGTCCTTCATCTGGTGGCGGACGCCGAAGGGGTGAAGGTGAGATACTTCAGGCCCTCGGTCAAGCTGACCGGGCTGGAGTTCGAGAAATACTTCGACGGAGAGACGCTGAGCGTCCATCTCAAGGAGGGGGTGGTCCCGATGGCCAAGAAGGGGTCGCCCGGGAACCTCAGGCTGGTGAAGCTCGGAGACGCGCCGCTGACCAGGCAGGACCTGGAAAGGATGGAGAAGGAGGTGCGCGAGGCCACGAGGATCAGCCGGGACGCCTACGAAGAGATCCGGATGGGAGGCATGAGCGTGACGCAGTTCGGGAGCTTCAGGCTCGCCGTGGCGCGCCCGCCCTTCAGCGACGGCATGGAGATGACGGTCGTCAGGCCGACCGTCAAGCTCACTCTTGACGACTACCACCTCTCCGACAAGCTGATGGCCAGGCTGAAGGACAGCGCGGAAGGAGTCCTGATAGCCGGGCCGCCGGGCTCCGGGAAGACGACCCTCGCCAGCAGCATAGCCGAGTACTACATGAAGCTCGACAAGATAGTCAAGACGATGGAGGCGCCGAGGGACCTGCAGGTGGGCCCGGAGATAACGCAGTACGGGAAGCTGGAGGACGACTTCGCCAACACCGCGGAGATGCTGCTTCTCGTCAGGCCGGACTACACCGTGTTCGACGAGGTCAGGACGAGCAAGGACTTCGCTGTCTTCGCCGACATGCGCCTGGCCGGGGTCGGGATGGTGGGCGTGGTCCACGCCAGCGGCCCCGTCGACGCCATCCAGAGGTTCATGGGGCGTCTTGAGCTCGGGATGGTCCCGCACGTCCTGGACACCGTGATATATGTCAAGGACGGCGGAATCAGGGAGGTGCTGGAACTGGGGCTGGTCGTCCGGGTTCCGACCGGCATGACCGAGGACGACCTGGCCAGGCCGCTGGTCGAGGTCAAGGACTTCGAGACGGGGAAGCTGAAGTATGAAATATACACCTACGGCGAGGAGAACGTCGTGGTCCCGATCAAGGGGGAGAGGAGGGAAAGCGGGCTGTCCAGGCTGGCGGGGGAGAGGATAGCCCAGGTCCTCAGAAGCTATGACCCCAGAGCCGAGGTCGAGATGGCGTCCGAGCACACCGCCGTGGTCCAGGTGTCGAGGGACGCGATCCCCAGGCTCATAGGCAAGGGAGGGGAGAACGTCGACCACCTGGAAGAGCTGCTGGGGGTACACCTGGAGGTCAAGCCCCGGGACGAGGGGGCTGCGAGGAAGAGGAAGAACAGGTAGGAATCTGCGGAACGGATTTATGGCCGATGCTCGCCCCGGGGCCAGGTCTTGATCGAACCCAGGAGCTCCGGCCGGAAATCCGTCACCCTGGCCGTCCTGATAGTGGGCATAGTCGTGGGTTCGGCGCTCGGCTCCGTCATCGGATACACCCTGGCAAGCCGCAACGGCCAGGCGCAGTCGGGCCCTCTGTCCCAGCAGGTCGCCGCCCTCCAGGGGAGGGTCGACCTTCTCACCAGCGAGCTGAACTACTCGGGCCAGCCGGCCGGCAACCTGACCTACGCGTCCAACCTGACCCAGATATACGTCTCCGCGAGCAGGTCCATCGTGGTGGTCGAGGGAATAGTATCGCAGACAACCGTCGGCCTATTCGGGCCCAGCAAGCAGTACGGCATGGTCCAGGGTTCCGGCTTCGTCTACTATTATGAGGGCCTCCCCTACATAGTGACAAACAACCATGTCGTGTCCGGCGCGACCAACATAACAATCACGTTCGAAGACGGCGTGTCGTACGCGGCCAGCGTGCTCGGCTCCGACCCGTACAGCGACCTTGCCGTCCTCCGGGCGGCCGGCCCGATATCGGCGCCCGGCCTGACCATCGTCCCGTCCAGCGGCGTCCAGGTCGGTGAGCCCGTGGTGGCCGTGGGCAACCCGTTCGGCCTGGCCGGCTCGATGACCTTCGGGATAGTGAGCCAGGTGGGCAGGACGATAACCGAAAGCGCCGCCAACGGCTATCCCATAGCCGACGTCCTGCAGTTCAGCGCGCCGATCAACCCCGGCAACTCCGGCGGCCCCCTGCTCAACTCGAGGGGGGAGGTGATCGGGATAACCACAGCCGAAGTGAGCAACTCCCAGGGGCTCGGGTTCGCCATACCCTCCAACACTATCATCAGGGAGCTCCCATCCCTCATTCAGAACGGGAGCTACGACATGCATCCGTACCTCGGGATCAGCGGCACAGACATGACACCCTACATAGCCTCCGCCGCCGGGATAAACGTCACCTACGGGTGGCTGGTGGAGAACGTCGTGGCGGGGGGCCCGGCCGCCAGGGCCGGGATAAGGGCGGGGAACACGACCATCGACACGGTGCTGGGCCAGGTCACGGTCGGGGGGGACATCATACTGGCGATAAACGGCACCAGGGTGACCAGCGGAGACGTGCTGAGCTCCTACCTGGAGGAGAACGCCCTCCCCGGGCAGACGGTGATGCTTACCGTCTGGAGGGCGGGTTCCTTGGACAACGTCTACGTGACCCTGGGCATCCGTCCGGCGCCCTGACGCGTCACATCGGGATGTGTATGAAGAGGCCGCTGACCAGTATCGCGGCCACCGCCATCGCCACCAGGATGCAGGCGTGGACGAATCCGCTCGACACGGTCCCGGTGCCCATCTTCCCTGCCACGAAGCCGACCACCCAGCTCTCGAAGATGGTGGCGACCAGGAGCTCCTCTATGGTCGTGGCGCTCACCGTGGGGGAACCCGGGGAGCCAGGGGAGACGCTCCCAAGCGCTGGCTGGGTCATCAGGTAGACCATCAGGAAGGTCGTGACCACGAGCATCAGGCCGGCCATGTAGATCACCATGACGTAGGGCTTCAGGGACGCCTTCATGTCGGTCTCGAAGTCCTCTATCTTCCTGGTGAAGTCGGCGAGGTCGGAGAAGCTCTGCACGACGCCGCCACCCGCGTCCACCACCTCGAGCATCAGCACCCCCACCACCTTGGCCAGCCAGCTGTGCACCTGCCCCACGAACGAAGAGACCACCTTCTCAAGAGGGAGGCCCCACGACAGCTGGGAGCCCATCTTCGTCACCGGCTTCGACAGCAGCCCGTAGTTCTTCGTGGACAGCTGCTCTATGCTGGACTCCGGGGAGAGACCTATCTTCCTCCCTTCGGAGACGTCCCTGATGAAGTCCGGGAGCGAGCCCTCTATGCTTGCCTTCTCCCGGGAATATTTTATCGCGAGGATCGCCGGCGGGAGGACCATGGCGATGAGCGACAGCCCCACGTGCATGAAGAGTTTGATCGGGACGGGGATGAAGAAGATGACCACGCCGGCCAGCGCCGAGCCGGCGAAGACCTTGAATGTCCTGGTGTCGACGAACGGCTGCTTCGACTGCAGGCCGTCCAGGAGCCAGAGGAAGACTACCGAGATGAGCGGGACGATGAGGAAGGCGAACAGGAAGATGCTCTGCAGCCCCGCGTCGTTGTGGGAGACGACGGCCTGGACTTCGTAGAGCATGAAAAGGCTTATGCCGAGCACGGAGGTGACCGTGACGTAGGCCTCGGCAAGCGTCCCTATGGTGTCCGCCGTCCTCTTCATCTTGGCGTTCTTCCTGTCGAACATCTCGCGCATCTTGATGAACATGTAGTTCGCCACGTCCCCTCCGGTCTTCAATATGGTGGTGTATCCGTAGAGGAACTCGGTGAAGGTCTTGTTCGGGTTGGTCTTCGCCGCGGTGGTCAGGGCGCTGATGGGGTCCATGCCGAAGACCTCCACGTCGACAAGTATCCTCTTGGCCTCCTTCGAGGCGGCCGGGAAGATGTTGGTCAGGTTCGATATCTTCTTCATCGCGCTGATCACGGAGACGCCGCTCCCGGCGAGCACCTGCATGAACCCCATGACGAACGGCAGCTCGTTCTCCAGCGCGTACGAGCGCGACGACTGGCTCATCTTGGGGGAGTTGAGGGCCATGATCAGGACGAGGGGGGGCGCCACGGCCACCACGAGGAGAAGGAGGAGGTGCAGCAACACCCCCACGACTATCACCGCTGCGGCTGCGACGGCCGCTATCACCGTCCCGAAGATGGCCAGGGACACCAGGGCCTCCGGGGTCAGCCTCAGGTTGGACTTCATTATGGCGTCCCTCATCCCCGGCATCTTCCGGGCCAGCGAGGTGCTGGGTCCCCGGAAGGCCCTGAAGGTGAAGGAGCTCAGCCTGTCGAGGGACCCCAGCTTCTCGGCCGGCGGCTTCTTCTTGGTTACCGCGACCGACTTCTGCGCGCTCACCTGTCGACGCCTTCCTCCAGCTGCGCCTCCGAGCCCGCCCTGAGCCCGCCCATGTCCTTCTGGGCCGCCTCAAAGACGTCCTTCTGCTTGGAGCGGTACTCTTCGAAGAGGCCAGACAGTTCCTTGAAGTTGCGCATCCCCTTCTGCTGCGCCCACCGCAGTATGACGCTCCTCCTGTTTATCTCCTCGGCCAGGTCGGCGACAGTCTTGCCGAGGTCCTTGGCCAGCCTGCTCAGCTTCACGCTGTTCCTCAGCGGCGAGCCGATGTGCCTGTCCGTCTGGGGGTCCCAGCTGAACATCTTGACGTAGTTCCCGACGCTCACCACCTCGTCGACCGAGAGCACCCTCCTGACCACCCTCTGCCCGCCGCCGGGAGACGAGATGGCCACCCTCCTGATGGTGAAGACCAGGTCGAGGAAGGGTATGAAGGCCGGCGGGACGTCCATTGGCTTCGACGTCAGCCTCTGGATGGCGGAGGAGGCGTCGTCGGCGTGCACCGTCCCGAGACCGCCGTGTCCGGTGTTGTGCAGGGCCACGGGAGACTCCCCGCCGAAGAAGGCCTCCGTGCCTGGGACGGACAGGTCGTATACGAACCCGTCATACGGTTCCTTCTCCACCTTCAGGACGGGCACAGCGATCAGAGAACCGTTCAGCAGGGAAAGTATCCTCGATATGAGCCTGGCGGACTCCCACGTCACGGGCGAGCCTTTCTTCGCTACTATCTCCTGGAGGGCCTTTCTGGCGCGGGCCTTCGAAATCGTCCTGGTCCTCGGTGAAGGGCAGAAGTACCACGCGGTGGAATCGAGTTGGGTCTTCAGCCTGCGCAGGAGGGCCGACGGTATGCAGTCGTTCCTCGGTCTGACGGATGGCTTCGACACCCACACCGACCTGTGCTTGCTCCTCCTCTCTGAGATGAACGACGTCCTCCCGTTCATGCGGGACAGCCAGGAAAGGCCGTTGACAAGCTCCGGCTTCGCGGAGGTGTAAGGTATGAAGCTTCTGTCGACCGTCCTTTCGGCGTCGGCCCTCCATCCGTCCAGGAATGCGTCCACGATGTCGGGCGGAGCAGTCCAGATGATCGACGGGATGCGCTTCTCCTTAAGACTCCTTCCGCAAAGGGCTTCGAACAATCTCGCCAGAGGGGTGTGGTTGACGGAGATCAGGACATATGTCCCCCTGTCCTCCACCGAAGGCTCGGCCCCAAGGCGGGAGAAGAATCCCATGACGCTGTCCGCGAAGAGCCCCTTCTCTTCCGTTCCCAACGAGAAGACGATGCTGCTTCCGCTGTGGACGCAGCCGCCCGCCATGTAGATGCCCAGCACCCTGGCGAACTCCGCGTCCACCTTCAGGGTCTTCGGAACCGCGGCAGAGCGAGTGAACGAAAGCAGCGTCGTTCCGTCCGGCCCCTCCAGGGCGTTGCCGAACGTTAGGCTGCCGCCGTCCTTGAACCGGCGCCCGCATCCGCCGCATTGATATCTCTGCCTTCCGCCGTCGTGCCCCCTCTTCCATGTCCTCTTTGATTCACACGAAGGGCACGCAGGCAGCAGCTTCTCGGTTACCAGCCTTTGTCCGTCCGATACGCGGAGGACCGATTCCACGTCCAATTCGGGCCGCTTCCTGGCCACTTCAGAACCGGCGAAGCTCACCAGGAGGTCCTTCGTGGAAAGCTCGCTTACGGGCTTCTCCACTATCCCGCCTTCGTCGTCCATCACGAACACGGAGTGGCTCCCCGTCGCCCGCGTCTCTCCCCCGACGTACCTGAGCCTGAAGACTTCGTCCGCCTTGTGCCTGAGGACATAGCTTACAGGTCTGAAAGAGACGTCCCCGGCCCTGTCAAAGCTCAGAACGTCGATCCCGGAAACGGGCACGGCGACCCTCTCCGAATCTCCGGGGTAGAACCTGTCCACAAGCTCCCCTATGGGCATCAGCTTTGTGCTCTCCGCCTCGCGGACGAGGACGGGGGTGTCCCCAGTCACGCTGGCGATGGCTTGAAAGAGGACATATGCTTCTTCGCCCCTGACCTCTCCCACGACCAGGATGTCCGGCCTCATCCTCATGGCCGTCTTGACCAGGTCGAAGAGGCTCACCTCCCTGCCGTGTTCCTCGGCCGAGGCGAAGCTCTCCCTCGAGACCAGAGCGGTCCAGTTCGAGTGGGGGATGTTTATTTCCTGGACCTCCTCTATGGTCACGATCTTGATGCTCGTCCTGGTCAGCGTAAGCAGCGCGTTCAGCAGCGTGGTCTTTCCGGCACCCGTGGAACCCGCCACGATCGACGTGGCGCCGTTCTCCATGAGGAGCCAGACGTACGAGGCCAGGTTGTAGTCTATGGCGCTGGAGTTGAGCATGTCTATGATGGTTATGGGGTCCTCGCGGAACTTCCTTATGGTCAGGGTCCCGCCGTAGGGGGAAACCTCCCTCCTGAAGGTGGCGGCCAGCCTGTGGCGGCCCGGGAGCGTCCCCTGCACTATCGGGAAGGCGGTCGACACGTGCTTCCCGGCGAGGTGGGCCAGCTTCGCTATCAGGTTGTTCAGGCGCTCCTCGTCCTTGATCCTGATGTTCGTTTCGAGGCTTTCGAACTTCCTCTGGTAGACGAAGATGGGCCTGTCCACCCCGTCCGCGGATATGTCTTCTATCTGTGGGTCCTTCATCAGGCCGTCGATGACGTCGAAGCCCACCAGGTCCCGCTCCGTGAAGTAGTATATCTTTGGCCACGATATCTGGGAGGCCTTTATGCCGTACTTCGTTATTATCCGGTTCGCCTGCTCCTGGAAGTACGCCTTGGGGTCGACTTCCGTCCTCGGCACCGTCAGCTCGCTTTCCAGCGTGTCGAGCAGGTTGGAGTATATCGTCGCCTCCGCCTTCGTCAGGGGGAGCTCGTCCAGGAAGTACTTCCTGACCCCGGTGGCGGAGTCCTCCGCCACCACGGCGTAGGCGAAGGGCGCGTTCAGCGAATACTTGTCCAGGACAGTCCAGGTGGGCGGCAGCGGGTCCCCTACGAAGGGCGACTTCATCACCCTGTCCTTTGCGAGGTTTCTTGAGATGTCGTTCTTTCTACCAAACATGATGACTCACCTTTAATCATACAGCGTCGTCACATAGGGGGAGTTCTGGCCGTAGTTGGAAGACGCGTAGGAGCACATAGAGAATTCCAGGCCGAGGCATCCATGCGATACGAGAAACACAGGGGCGGTTATTCCGGGGCACGGTCCCTGCTGGCCGTTGCAGGCAAGAGCACCTACACCACTACTGGAAAAGGTTGTGCAAGTAGGGGATGATTGAC
>JAKAPW010000053.1 GCA_021811935.1 archaeon
CTGCCGTCCAGGTATACGCTCACGTTGCTGACGCCGTCGCCGCTCACCGAGCCGTCCACGCCCACGAAACCGAGATAGACCGACCCGTTCGCCGGGCTGGCGAGCCGTATGACGGCGGGGGCGGGGCTGACGCCCGCGTAGGTGGACCGGACGGAGCGGAGCACGGAGCCGTTCATCGTAAGGTGCCCGACATAGCTGTCGACCAGCGTGACGCTGCTGTTCGACGCGGCCATGTCGCCGCCGTTCCCGCCCACGAAGACCAGGCTCGCGTTCTCCAGGCGGACCGTCCCGTTTATCGACGACGAATATATCACGTAGCTCCCGTCCTTCAGCGTGTTACTCCCCAGGAAGACGTCGTTGGAGAGGGTAGCCCGCCCAGAAGCGATCGTGTCGTTGTAGTATGCCACGCCCGAGGTCTGGAAGGACCCGGCCAGCACCCTGCCCTGCACCATCGTGTAGGGCAGCACGTAAAAGGGATACTGCGAAGACTGGTCCGTGCTGGTCTGCATGGCCGAAGGCGAGACGCCGGAGACGAACACCTCGAACTCGCCGCTGTAGTAGCCGGGAGCGCCCAGGTAGGGAGTCGAACCCAGGTCGTTCGTGGATGGGAGCGTGGCGTTCCCTTCCCAGAGCCCGGCCGTCGAATTGTACCAGAGCGGGGTCTGCTGCAGCGTGGTGACCGCGCTATAGAAATTCTTCAGGTTGGCCGGATATATTGAGGCAGAGTACATCCCCTGCGTCACCTCCCGTCCCGCCGGGCCCGTTATGTTGGCGTAGACGTACAGCGTCTGCCCCTCGACCGCGTACCTCGGGGAGACGGAGATGGACGCGCCGGAGAGCGGGGAGACGTAGATCTGGCCGAAGAACCCGCCGGTCACCACGGTACCCAGCGTCGAGGAGTCGTAGCTCGCGCGGAGTGTGACTGTGTAAAGGCCGCCGGGGGTGCCCTCCGGGACGGGGAGGGTGGCGTAGTACAGCGCCCCCTGCAGCACCCTGACCTCCGCGCTGGAGACGGGCGAGCCGGAGGGGCCGACCAGCTGGGCCGAGACGTTGGAGCCCTCCGCTATGGCCGTGGCGAGGGAGCCGCCGAGCGCGTCGGACGTGGTGTTGAACGTGTTCAGCGGAGGGTAGAGGTAGCCCGCCACGGTCACCGCCTGCCCCGGGGACACGCCGCCCGGCTCCGCCACCACTGGCGGGAGGACGAACATCGTCTGCAGGTCTATACCGTTCATGAAGGGCAGGTATCCGTAGGCGCCAGGCGAGACCAGCGTGACAGGGCCCTCCGGGTAGCTCCCTGAGAGGCTCCCGACCCACTGCGTCCCGCCGCCGGAGGTGACCGGCGAGACGGTCGTGCTGCCCGCATAGGAGTATCCGTTGGTGGCGGGGTCGTACGAATAGGCGTCGATCGTATATGGCTTCAGGGGGGCGTTGGACCCCTCCAGGTCGGTCACCTGCACGGTCACGGGTGTCCCCAGGGATACGGCGTACGGGAAGGACGGGGAGGGCGTCTCGTAGGTCATCAGGTAGCCGGTGAACGTGTCCGCCATCCCGCTGCCGTACCTCCCGGCGGACGACCCGGAAACGGTCACGTAGGCCACCCCGTCCGCCTGCGACGGGACGGTCAGCTGCCCCTTCCACTCCGAGCCGCTGGGAGAGAGCGTCGCGGAGGCCAGGCTTCCCTGCAGCGTCTGGAGTGTCGCCTGGAACGTCCCGGACAGGACGGGCAGCCCTCCCGCGGTTATGTTGGCCACCACCGTCATCTGGCTCCCTGCCATGAACTCCTCCGGCGTCGCCGAGGAGGAGTTGTACAGGCCGACCTGGACCGACAGGGAGGGGCCGGCCCCCAGTCGAGAGTAATAGTAGGCGAACTCCCCCACGTTGATGGAGCCCCAGCCCGTGACCATGTCGTACCCGGGGGCGGCCACCCAGGGTATGTTGTACCCGAACGCTATCGGGTCGAAGGCCTTCGCATAGGTCGGCGGGTCCTCCGCCATGGCGTAGATGGACGGGTTGAGCAGCCCCAGCTCCCCGCCCTGCCGCTGCATGACGAGGGTCAGGAGGCCGGCCAGCAGAGGGGACGCCTCGCTCGTCCCCCCCGTTATCTCGGTCTGGTTGGCCGTGTCCACCATGAGCACCCCGGGGAAGACGTTGGCGTTCAGGGAGACGTCGGGCACCTCCCTGCCGTCCGGGTAGCCGGCGGGCGTCTGCACCGCGGACTGGTACCACGGCTTGGGCTCGAAGACGCTGACGCCGCCGGTGCTGCCGCCGTAGTTGACCTGGAAGGGGACGAACCCGTAGTTGGACCACGCCGTCTGGTTGCTCGATTCGACCCCGTGGGGGCCGAAGGTGACGTATGTCGTGGTCCCTCCCACCGCCGTGACGAACGGCGAAGTCGACGGGTAGCCCGGCGTCCCCTCCGGCCCTGCGCTGTAGCCGCTCCCGCCCGCGTCCCCGGTGGCGGCCGTGAAGGTGATGCCCTCCACCGTCCCCATCATGTAGTACGTGTCCGTCAACATCACGTTGAAGTAGAGGGAGGACGGCCCGATGGTGGAAAGGAAGGACTCCGGTATCGAAAAGCTCTGGGAGAGGTCGCTCACCGCCCCCTGCGCCTGGACGGTCGCCACCGGGACGGAGAGAGGCAGCGCCCCGTTGGCGACGTAGAGCGTTATGCCCGCCCCCGGCGCGATCGCGTGGGCCGCCTCGACGTCGAGGCCTATCTCCCCGGCCCACCCGGTGGACATCCCCAGGTTGGGGTCGTATGGCCCTATCGGGACGACGGAGAAGGAAGGCGGGGCGGACAGGTTGTACAGGCCGTCGAAGTACTGCAGCTGGCCCGCTATGTAGGGGTCCCCGTAGTAGTCGAATATCCCGACGTTGTAGCCCTTCCCCGTGACGTTGTCCCGGTACATGGAGGTCGCGTTGTAGACCGCACCCAGCGCGGTGAGCGGGTACGCCTCTATCGCGAAGGTGTTGTTGAACCCGGCGGTGGCCGACCGGAGCGACTTCAGCGTCGCCGAGTCGACCAGCGTGCTGGGGTGGGAGAAGAAGACGGCCGTTATGTTGGAGGAGTAGACCCGCGCCCCCGCGACCGTCGCCGGTCCCCGCGCCGAGTAGTAGCTGGTCGTGCCGTTGGAGTAGAGCTCGTAGGAGAGCCCGAGCGCCCTGGAGAACTGGGAGGCGTTCCCCTGCGCAACCACCAGGGAGTCGGCCGCCGTGAGCGTCACCTTCAGGCCTTCGCCGGACAGGAACGAGAGCAGCGAATGGTACGAGGCGGTGGGGTAGAATAGGGCGGCCACCTGTCCCTTCGACAGGAAATGGCGGTACATCGGCGACCCGGGCGTGGAGACCCCCTGAGCGTAGTAGCTCAGCAGCTGGGCGTTCCTCAGCGGCACGCTGAACGTGACGAGCACGAGGGCGGACGGCGGAAGCTGCCCGGCGGGCGCAAAGCCCTGCAGCCTGAGCGGAAGAAGCGGTGCGCCGGCCGCCGCCGGCCCAGGGGAGGCCGGGACGACCGAGCAGGCCAGGACCAAGAGGACGACCAGCGCCGGAATGCGCAATATGCCCTCGACGGCGCGCCTCTCGTACTTAAACGCTCAGCAAGGTCCTCCAAAACGTATAAGACGGAAGCGAGCGCGGCCCCGTCATGGCCGGGACGGTCAGGATAGAAGGAGACGACGTGGTCTTCGAGCTGCACGGAGTGGACGAAGTGCTGGCGGTCAAGAGGAGCATGAGCGTCCCCCTCGACCACGTCGTCTCCGTCTCCACGGAGAACCAGGGATGGAAGCCGCTGCGGCAGCTCAAGGTGGTGGGTGCCTCCATTCCGGGGGTGGTCAAAGACGGGCGTTTCTTCGACCCTTCGCAGGGACTCATCTTCTTCGAAATGCACCACCCCGAAAGATGCATCACCGTCGGGCTCGATCACGAAACGTACAGGAAGGTGGTCTTCGAAGTGGACGACAAGGAGGCGGCGGCCGAGACGATCAGGAAGGCGCTGGATTCGCGGAAAGGCCGGTAGCACCCGCCGTCGCCCGAACATCTTGGTATCGACTTAAATTCGGCCGGCGGCCGCGCGCCGTGGGAATACCCTTGGGCAGGCTGGTCGAGAAGCGGTGGCTTCAGGTGGCCGTGGCGCTCTTCGCCGTGGAGGCGGCCTCCTACTTCCTCCTGATGTACCTCCCGATGTCGGCCTCGCAGGTCACCTCCCTCTCCTCCCAGTACAGTTCCATAACCCAGCCCATACTGTCGAAGCCCGACGTCCTGGACAAGGCCTACCTGATCTTCTCCCACAACCTGCTGATCGCCTCCATAGAGTTCGTGCCGGCCCTGGGCTGGGCCTTCTTCGGCTACTCCACGTACCAGACCGTCGAGCTTCTCCATGCGATAGCGCTCTCTCCCTCCTTCTACGGGGGGAGCATACCCCCCCAGCTCGTGGTCCTCTCCCTCTTCCTGCTCCCTCACACCTGGCTGGAGCTCCCCGCCTACGCGATAGCGCTCACGGAAAGCCTGTTCGTCGTCCGCGCCGCGCTCAGGAGGGGGCTGGCGTCGGAGCTGCGCAGGGCGGCAGCCGTCTACGCCTTCGTCGCGGGGGAGCTGCTCGTGGCGGCCGTCTTCGAATCCACGGAGATCACCTATCCCGCGGAGGCGCTCCTGACCTGGCTGCTCGCCCTCCCGCTCCTGGGGATGGTGGCGCTGGCCGTGAAGAGGGGCGCCGCCGAACCTCCGCAGCCGGCGCTGCCGGCGGACGGGTGACACGATGCGCGCGAAGGACGCCGGGATAGCCCTCTCCGTCGTCGGCGCGCTGGTCGACTACGCCTCGGCGTTCCAGCCAGGGGCCATGATGGCGCCCCTCCTGCTGCTCGGGTCGCTGGTGCTGGCGACGGGCGCACTGGGCGCGACCGGGCAGACGGGCGGCAGGAGCGGCGTCTTCGGCGCGCCGATGCTGGCCTACGGCCTGGTCATGCTCGCCATCGGCTGGTCGATGTATGGCACGGCGTCGAGCTATGCGATGGCAGCGGTCGGCGTCGGGATGGCGGCGAACGGGGGATGGATGGCGGCGCGGCGCCGGGAGATGCGCTGATTCGCCCGTGTCAAACGAATCAGAGCTTTGAGTCAAATCAAAGTTATCCCTCTCTTTTATGCCTGGCTTGTCCCTCCCCATTGCAGGTTTAGATGACCGTGAGCAGAGCGGAAGAAATAACGTCAGAAGTCAGGAAGCTAGTCCAGGCGAACAGGTATCTGCAGGGCCAGCTGGCCCAGTCGATCACCAAGAAGGACCACGAAACCATAGTCGCAAAGATGCAAGGCACCACGGACACACTCAGGGAGGACCTCCAGAGGACCAGAGACGAGCTGGAGAAGAGGGGCACCATCGAATCCACGCTGAATGAATTCACCGCCGCCTTCTCCGCCAGGCTGGACGCCCTCGAGGCGCAGTTCAGGCAGGGGCAGAGCGAGGTGGTCGAGAAGGTGACCCAGAGCACCGTGCCCCACTCGGTGTACATGCAGGCGGTCAGCCAGGTCAAGGAGTTCCAGGACGCCATCAGGGAGATGGTCCCGCAGGAGGAGTTCCACAGGGTCAAGGACGAAGCGCGCAGGATGCTGGAGTCCACCGTCTCCAGGGAGAAGTACGAAGCTGCCACCTCTCGCATCAAGGAGCTGGAGGCGGCGCTGGCCAACTCGGTCCCGAGGACGGCCGTGGACGAACTCACCGCCGGGCTGCTGTCTCTCACCAGGGACGACGCACAGGGCAAGGAGGAAGCGGAGATAACGGAAGTCCAGCCGGGGCCGACCCCTGAAGTCGAACAACCAGAAGCAGAGCAGCAGGCGGAAGCGCCCGAGATAACAGCCGAATAGAGCCATCCCATTTTATTTTTCACGCCCCCGACGGCCGAGTCCGGGAGCTACGCATATCAGCCTCGGGGGAGCAGGTGAACGGGCGGAGCCTTGGACAGGGAGACCAGGATAGACAGGTGTTCTCTGCTGGCGAAGATGGTCGCCTGGCTGGACGGCTACGCCAGCCTCTACCCGACGGACGTGGCGGTGATAGAAAGGAAGCTCAAGGGCTGGTCGGGGACCGACGTCGACGCCGCATGGAAGCAGGTAAAGGACGACGTGTACGCCATATCGCAGATGCCGACCAAGTCGGCCGAGGTGCAGAAGGCCTTCAAGAGGCTGAGCATGGTAAGGTACCTGCTCCTGGCAGCGGCGGCCAGCTCGATAGTGCTGATGTTCGTATTCACGGAGGGATACCTGGCGTTCGCCGAGGGGGAGCAGTACCTCCTGCTCGCCCCCATAATGGTCTCCTATGGCACCTTCTCCTTCTACACCTTCACCAGGCGGTCGGTGAACAAGAAGGTGACCGAGTTCTACGACGGCCGCCGCGGCGAGCTCTCCGACAGGAGGAGGCGCATCCGCAGGGTGACCCAGACCCTGATAGACAAGCTCTATGCGGACGTAAGGTCGATGCACCTGGAGCCCGACAAGTTCCGGTTCGAACTCTTCGGCACGGACTACAAGAACGTGACGCTCGTAAGGAGGAAGGGCCCCAAGAACGTGGCGACCGTCGCCTCCGCCGGCTGAGCGTTCACCACTTTAGAACGACCGTACAAAAATGTTGGATTAAATCCCCTGGCCCCGCTCCCCATGCACAGGATGACTTCGACAAAGGTGTCGATAGGGCTCGTGCTTTCACTCCTCGTCCTATCAATCGCGGCTCCGCTCGGCGCCGAGGCGTCGACCATGAACGTCACGCTCTATCCTTCGAGCAACACGGCGCAGATAGTGGCGGTCACCCAGATCACCATGGCGCTCACCTACCCCGCCAATTCGCCTCTCTCCACGCAGTTCAGCGGGTACAGCAACAAGGTGTCGTACTCTTCGACGGTGCAGAGGGCGGAGGGGGCGTACACCGCCTTCGAATCGGACCTCAAGGACAGGAACGGCGGCATATCGGTCCAGAACATGAGCGTCTCCATGACCATGAACGCGGTCGGCAACGGCACGGCGCTGGTCGTGACCAAGGACATGTCGATAACGGCGTGGGTCAAGGGGGTCTTCGCAGTGGTCAACGGCACGGTCAGGGCCGACATGGGCTGGAGGTCGTTCGCCGTCAAGGGGCCGATGTACGCCATGATGAACGGCCACGAGATGGACATCAACGACGTGGGCGACTCGTTCATGGCGCCGCTCGGCGACAAGTCCTTCGGCATGGACATGGTGATGGGCGCGTTCGGGGGCGACTGGCTCTGGAAGGCGGCCACCGTGAACTACTCCTCCCTCGATTCGCCGCTCAGCACGTGGACCAAGACCTACAACTCGGCCGCCAACACCACGACCTTCAGCAAGACCATAAACACGCAGTTCCTCCTCTCCTCGTCCGTGTCGATGAACGGCCAGAACTACTCGATGCAGGTGACGTACGACCCGCAGGCCACGATAACCACGCAGGGCTACGCGCAGGTGCAGGGCAGCAACTCGCTGGCGATATACAACGCGGCCCCAGGCCAGGACTACGGCTCGTGGGCGATAGACATAGCGGGGATAGTCGTCGCGGCCGGAGTGATCTGGGGGCTCATAGCTCTCAGAAGGCGCACCAAGAAGGCCATCTTGCAGCACGCCTGATGGCCCCGTCTATTTTTCACACCTACCGGCCGGAGCGGCGGCCCTTTCCATACGGTGACGGCCTTGCGGATTTCCTTCGCCACCGGGGAACCCGAGAGCATCACGTTTCGATATTCTTCTTGCGTGCAAATGCGGAGTTCCCCGTTGTAGACCTCCAGCGCGTCCCGGCAGACGTCGTCCCTCCTCTTGCCCGAATAGACGACGAGCAGGTCGACGTCGCTGGCCGCCTTCGGGCCGCCTAGGACCCGAACAGGACACCCTTTCCAGCGGTATCCCGGCGGCTATGCGCCCGGCCGCGGCGGCCACCTTCTTGACCAGTCCGCGGAGGTCAGATTCCGGGTAGTACGCCCTCACAGTATTCGACGATCTTCTTGCCACATTCCAGCAGCCTCCGCCTCGGCGCAGGCCTCGAAGGGCGGACCGGCGGGATGCGAGTTCGGGCATCGCGTCGGCATGTACGCCTTGTCCGGCTCCTTCGCGGCATCTACGAGCCCGCCCGAGCCGCGCCGGCAGCCGGCGACGGAGTGACCGAATGCCTCCGCGGACAGCTTCTGGAACAGCGCCTCGACGGCCTTCTCCGCCGCCTGCTGCGACGGGAAGCAGTTCCATTCGTAGAATCCGCCGCCGGGCTCGAACTTTGCATTCTCCAGGTCCCTCTTGGCCTGCCGCATCCGGTCCGAGCTCCTTTCCACCACGCTTCCACAAAACGGCGCATAGGCTGCTTCCGGCGCGGGGAATACGGCTCCATTAAGATAAGGCCACCACCTCCTGCATAAGCTTGATGAACCTCATGTATTCTGGCAGCCCGTCCGCCTGCAACGGGGCCTTCCCTGTCTCTTCGTTCTCTCTCACGTAATTGTGGTAGAACCTGAACACGGATATCCAGTTATGGACATGCTTCCTGTCGCAGCCTTCCCTGAAGCATGGGAACAGGTCGTCGAAGCATTCCACCCTGTCCTTGATGAACTGATTCATGCGCTCGATCAGGTTCTTCTGCTCCTGCGGATACACGTGGTGTTCCACCCTCAGCCATCCGCACGCCTCCTTGTACCAGCCGGCGTCGTCCGTCCAGACGACCTTCCTTCCGTACCTCCTGACGAGCTCCGTCAGGAACGCGTACGCGTCTATCGTGTTGCCGTGGTAACTGATCCTGAAGGCAAGGAATATCTTCTTCACGGGTTCGTACGCGACCCATACCCATGCCTGTATTCCTTTGATGTACACCATGGTCTCGTCTACGTAGATGCACGACACCATGCTTCTGTCTACATCGAACCGATCGCATATCGGAGCAAGCCTCTGCAGCCAGTTCCATATGGCCACGGAGCTCCTCTTCACGTACGGCTCTAACGCCCTTGACGCTCTTGTGAAGCTATTACAACAGTAATACAGATACACCCCATAGAGCATCAACCAAGGGGAGGTCCTTTCACGTATGATGAATCCAGTCAAGGTCTGTCGTACGTGAGAGGAACCCCCTCCCTTCATACAGGGAGATAGGAATACATCATGACAAGGAGCTCAAACGTCTTATCTTAATGGAGCC
>JAKAPW010000054.1 GCA_021811935.1 archaeon
GGACGCCAGCACCTGCGCGGCGCCATGCCACGGCAACGTGCCGCCCTATCCGGGGGACTGGGGGACGCTGGGATACAACGGCACGGAGACGCTGGCCGGGGCGGGCGCCGGCTGGGGGCAGTTCGCCGTCGACGGCAGGACGGGGATGGTCTACCTGGCCACAAGCCAGCCGTCGCCCGACTGGAACGCCACCTACAGGCCCGGCCCGAACCTCTATTCGGACTCCATAGTGGCGCTGAACGCGACCACCGGGAAGATGGCCTGGTTCTTCCAGACCACCCCCCATGACCTCTACGACTTCGACTGCGGGTGGAACGTGGCGCTGGGGAACGTCACCGTCGGCGGGAGGCAGCAGGAGGCCGTCTTCAAGGCGTGCAAGAACGGCTTCGTCTACGCCCTGAACGCGACCAACGGTTCCCTCATCTGGTACTTCGACCCCCCCACCGTAGCAAGGTCGGACACGGGGAACGCCGCGTACGTCCAGACCGGGACGTACAACGCGACGCAGGGGTGGGCGGGCTCCGGCGGCCCCTTCCTGCAGTGCCCCGGGGTGAACGGGGCCATCGAGGCCGACATAGGGTTCGGCTACGGAAAGGTATTCGTCGCCGCGCAGAACTTCTGCGCGGAGGTGCAGCCGGCCCCCGTCGGCACCTTCGGGAGCAACCAGTGGGGGGTCAGCTCCATAGTGCCCCAGCTCTTCAATGACAACACCACGATATACGCGCTGGACGCGTCCACGGGCCGGGTGGTCTGGTCCTACTTCCTGCAGGGGATGCCCTACAGAGGGGGACTGACCGTCAGCGGCGGGATGGTCTTCGCCGGCGCGCTGGACGGGAACGTCTACGCCCTGAACGCAGAGACGGGGGAGCCGGTCACCAAGGTCCGCGTGGGGCCAAGCCTCTACGAGGCGCCGGTGTTCGGGTCGTCCACCGCGGGAGGCGTCCTGATGCTGCAGCTCGTGAGCTCCTCGAACTACAGGTCGAGCGGCCAGGGGGTGCCGGGGGTGCTGATGGCGTACGGACTGCCGCCGCCGCCTCCCCCGCCCTACCTCCAGCTGGCCGCTGCTGCGGCGCTGGGCGCGGCGGCGACGGCGTACGCCGTGCGGAGGCGCGGCGGGCCCCGCCGGGCAGCCGTCAGTGCCTCAGCCTGCCGTCCCTGAGCTCCGCCACCGCCTCTTCGGCTCGGACGCGGTGAACCGGCCCTGCCCGACTCCATGAACGCCTTCCATTTCTGCCTGCCCTCCCAGAACACGATGTGGAGGTACCTCCCGCCGGCCTTCAGGTCGAGGACGCCGAGCAGGCCGTCCGGCATGCTCTTCTCCAGCTCCCCGAGCCCGCGAGCAGCTCCTGCTCGAACCTCCCCTCCTCGCCGTCGCGCACCTGGAACTCGGCCATGAACACGTCTGGCACGGAAGGCGGGAGACACCATCCGATATTTAATTTAAGACGGGGAAAGATATTTAACGCATCGGCCCGCACGCGGACCCATGCGCACGGGTGGGTGCCCGGGATGAAGGCCAAGTTCAAGGGTCAGTGCCCCGAGTGCGGCAGCGAAATCAAGACGGGGCAGGAGATATCCAGGTACAAGGACAGGTGGGTGCACAAGGGATGCGCCCCCTCGGAAGAGCTGTAACGCCCAAAGGTTTTTACCCGGGGCCCTCCCTCGGCGGGGAGAATGAAATACGCCAGATTCGGGCAGAGGGAGGTCTCCCGCCTGGTGCTTGGCTCGAACAACTTCGGAGGGCAGCTCGACGAAGAAAGCTCCATCCGGATCATAAGGAGGGCCCTGGACGCCGGGATCAATTCGATAGACACGGCGGACGTCTACACGCGAGGCATGTCGGAGCGGGTGGTCGGGAAGGCGCTCAAAGGGGACAGGGAAGGCGTGATCGTGGCCACCAAGGTGGGGAACCAGCTGGCGGGCTGGCCCGAAGGGGCCGACCTCTCCCGGAAGTACATAATGCACGAGGTGGAGCAGAGCCTGGAGAGGCTCGGCACGGAGTACATCGACATCTACTACATGCACAGGCCGGACCCGGTCACCCCGCTCGAAGAGACACTTTCGGCGGTGGACTCGCTCGTCAGGGAGGGGAAGGTGCGCCACGTGGCCTGCTCCAACTTCGGCGTGGAGCAGATGGAGAGGATCGCGGAACTGCAGCGGAGCCGAGGCTACCGGGCGTTCGAAGCGGTCCAGCCGCAGTACAACGTGGTCCAGAGCGAAGCGGGGCGGGCCATCCTCCCCTACTGCGCGCGGAAGGGCCTCACCGTCTTCACCTACAGCCCGCTGATGGGCGGCTTCCTGACCGGAAAGTACAGGGCGGGCGCGAAGCCGCCGGAGGGGAGCAGGGGCGCCTACAACCCCAGGTTCTTCCAGCGGGTGAAGTCCGACTCCTACTACACGGCTGCGGAGAGGCTGGCCGGGATAGCGAGGGAGGCGGGCCTCTCGCTGCCGGAGCTGGCCCTGGCGTGGGTGCTGCGCGACGGGTCGGTCACGGCCCCCATAGTGGGCGCCTCCAGCCCGAAGCACGTGGAGGAGGCGTGCGCCGTCCTCGACCTAAACGTCCCGCGGTCGGTCTTCGCCGAGGCCGAGGCCGCCGTCTCCGGCCTGTAGCCCGCCGGGCTTCGACGGCCACCAGTTGAGCCTCTGGGCCATCCCCATCAGCGCCGGGACGAAGAAGAGTATCACCACGGAGACGTCGATCAGGGCGGCCGAGGAGACGGCCGCGCCTATCTCTTCGAGCATGGGTATGCCAGTGACCGTCAGGGAGCCGAAGACGCTGGCCAGCACCAGCCCCAGCCCGAAGACGGTGGGCCACACCTTCGACACCGCGGCCTTGATAGCCCCGGCGTCCCCCTCCCCGTGCAGCACCTCCTCCCTGATCCTGGTCACGAAGAAGATGTCGTAGTCTATCCCGACGCCCAGCATCGTCACCACCACGAAGAGCGGGACGAAGCTCATCACGGGGAGCGAGAGCAGGCGGTAGAAGACGAGCGAGAGCAGCGCCAGGGAGAAGGCGACGCCGCACATTATCGTGGATATGAGCCTGACGGGCGTGAACGCCGACCTGAGCTGGGCGAGCAGTATGACGTATACGGCAGCGGCGAGGACGCCGGCCACCTGGGGGAGGAGCGCCGAAAAGAAGGCCTGCCCGTCGTAGGTGGACCTGGTGGCGCCCCCGTAGTACAGGGACATGCCCGCCGGCGCCGCCCCTATCCTGGACTCCATCTGGAGCAGCGCGGAGACGGCCCTCCCCCCTTCGGCGGGGTAGGCCAGCCCCACCAGTATCAGGGCCGTCCTGTTGTCCTTCCCCACGTAGGAGAGCATCCCCGAGAGGTACTGAGACCCCACCGGCCCGGACAGGTTCTGGCCGACCGGGGAGCCGAAGGGCTCGGTAGGGCCGGCGACGCCGACCACCCCGGGGGAGCCCTGCGCGGCCTGCGTCAGCCGCTGGATGGCGTCCAGCAGCGTCTGGTTGAACGTGCCGTTCCCGTAGACGATCGGGGTGGGCGTGGTGACCACGACGTAGGTCGGCTGCACCGAGGTGCCGCCCATGCTCTGCGTGATCACGGCCAGCCCCTGGTTGCTTGGGTAGTTCGGTATCAGCCTGGTGAAGTCCATGCTCCCCGGCGTCCCGGCGGCCACGTAGTACGCCCCGAGCGCCAGCATGCCTATGACGACAGAAATGGCGACCCTCCTCCTGAGCGTGGACTCCGCCAGCCTCTCCAGCCTCCTCCCTCCCCGCCCCGTCCGCCGGAGGCCCGGCCAGAAGAGCCTGTCTCCCAGCGCGTACTCCAGCGCCGGGAGGAGCGTCATGGAGGCGGCCAGGAGGACGGAGACGCCTATCACTATCGCCGTCCCCACGTCGCCGAAGAGAGGGACCTTGGCCACCGCCATGACGACGTATGCGGCTATCACCGTGACGCCCGCGGTCAGCACAGCCTCCCCCGCCCAGCGCAGCGACACGGCCACGCTCTCGTCCCTGCCCCTCCCGGAGAGCCTCTCCTCCCTCGTCCTCCTGAGCATCAGCACGGAATAGTCGACAGCGAGGCCGAGCACCAGCAGCGTGGTGAGCGTCGGCGTCAGGAAGGTCAGCGAGCCGTGCCCCACGACCACCACGGCGTAGTATATCGCCGGGTACGAGATGACGACCGAGAGGCCGGCCACGAGGATGGGGATCAGGGCGGCCACCGGGGAGAGGAAGAGCAGCCCCACCACCAGCAGGGAGATCGCTATCCCCGCGGCCGTGGTGAGCAGGAGGGCCGGCCCGAAGGAGGACGAGAGGTCGCTGGAGATCACGGGCGAGCCGGTGACGTAGACCGTCCCGCCCAGCGACGGGGCGTCCGCCTTCACCGCCGCTATGGCCGCGTGCGACGGCTTCGAGGAGAAGTCCAGGACGGCCACCATCGTGTCGTTGCCCCTGCCGACGAAGCCCTGCGTCAGGGGGGCGGAGAGCGGGAAGGGGTAGTCGCTCGGGACGGCGGTCGATACCAGCTCCAGCGCCGCCCGGCCCGGGTCCCCTCCCGTGCCGAGCCCGCGCAGGACCGCCTGCAGCGCGGTGGCGTTGACCGTGAAGAGCGGCGAACCGCGGTATGAGGCCGCCGTCGCGTTGGCGGTCAGGGCCGTGGCGAGGTCCCACACGGAGGAGGCGGCTGGCGAGGCGCCCAGGGAGTAAGCGTCGTCCGCCAGCACTCCCTTCGCGAAGACGGAGACGGTCAGGTTCCCGAGCGCCGCCCCGGAGGGGGCCGGACCCAGGGCGTACAGCATGGCCGACAGCTCAAGGGGAGACCCGCCCGGCGGGAGGGAGGCGGCGAACGTCCGGACCGTCAGGTTGCCGACCGCGTCGGCGCTGTCCCACGTGCTGACGTTCAGCCCCCGCGCGACGACGCCGAAGAGCTGCGTCCCGGCCGGGTCCTGCGCGGCGAACTCCGGGACGCTCTCGTTCACGGCGAACTGCGCCCGCAGGTAGGGGTCGGAGAGGTTCTCCGGCGACGAAAAGCTGGCGACCCAGTTCTGGTAGAAGACGTCGTAGTATCCCGAGCCGCCGAACCGCTCGTACGTCGTCAGGTTGGCCTGTTGGTCCGCCTGCGACACGCTCCCGGTCGATTCGTAGTACCCGGCCCAGGCGGAGGCGAAGAAGACCGGGACCCCGTAGACGAGCTGCGCCGTGCCGTTGACGCCGTCGTTCAGCGCGAAGAGGGCCGCGTCGAGCTCCGTCAGGTTCTGGCGGAGCGAATAGAGGGCGCCGTTCATCTCGGCAAGGCTGGCGTTCAGGGAACGGGCCTGCGACACCAGCCCGGGCAGGGCGGAGGCCAGCAGGCCGTATTCCGTCCCGTAGACGCTGGACATCCCGGTGTAGTTCGCCAGGGAGGAGAGCGTCCCGTTCAGCGCCAGCAGCGAGGAGCGGAGGGGCGCGCTGGAATAGACGTCCCCGTGCCCCTGCACCACCAGCAGGATGCTGCTGCCGCTCTGGTTCATCGAAGACGGGAACTGCGCGTCCAGGATGGCCTGGGCCCGCTGCGACATGGAGTTCGAGGGGCCTATGTTCGTCCCGGCCACGTCGTAGGAGACAGCCGCGAAGAAGCCGGGCACGAACGCCGCCGACACCGCTATGGCCACCACCCAGGCGGCTATTATCGGGCCGCGGAACCGCCTCACGAGGCGGGCGAGCGAGTCCAGCCGCGATTTTGGCCCCAAGTTCCCCTGAAGGGCCAGGCGGGGGGTTGATAAGCGATTTCTCCCAGGGCCGTTGCCGGGTTTGTGACGTCCTCCACCGGATGAAACCGGTTGTCTTCTGCCTTCGATTACTTATAAACTGGGATTGAGCCGGCAGTTCGGCCCTTGGAGTACAAGTGGATAGCCCTCTCCAACACGACCCTGGGCACCCTGATGGCTTCGCTCGACGCCAACATAGTCATCATAGCCCTCCCGACCATAGCCAGGGACCTGCCCGGGACGCCGCTCTTCGACCTGCTGTGGATAATCCTGGGCTACCAGCTCGTGACCGCGTCGGTGCTGGTCAACTTCGGGAGGCTGGCGGACATCTTCGGCAGGGTGAAGCTCTACAACGTGGGTTTCGCCGTCTTCACACTGGGCTCCGCCCTGTGCAGCGTCGCGCAGAGCGGCACCCAGCTGATAGCCTTCAGGATGGTCCAGGCGCTGGGCGCGGCCTTCCTCTTCTCCAACGGCGCTGCGATACTGACCGACGCCTTCCCGGCGAACGAGCGCGGGAGGGCCCTGGGTACCAACCAGGTCGCCATAGTGGTCGGGTCGGTCCTGGGGCTTGTGCTCGGCGGCTTCCTGACTTCGTGGGTCGGGTGGCGCGCGATATTCTGGGTGAACGTCCCCATAGGCCTCTTTGCCACCCTCTGGTCCCACTTCAGGCTGAAGGAGCTGGGGACGATAAGGGCGGGGCAGAGGATCGACCTGCCGGGGAACGTCAGCTTCGCCGCGGGGCTGTCGCTGATGCTGGCCGGCCTGACGCTCTACTCGCTGGGCTCGCTGGACTTCGCCCACTTCCTGGGGGTGGAGGCGGTCGGGGTCGCGCTGATGCTGCTCTTCTTCGCCATCGAGAGGAGGGTGAAGGACCCGATGCTCGACCTCTCGCTCTTCAGGACCCGCCTCTTCACGGCGGGAAACGTCGCCATCTTCCTGAACGCCCTGGCCCGGGGGGCCGTGTCGCTCGTCCTGGTCTTCTACCTCCAGGGGCCGACCATGGGCCTGGACCCGCTCGCCGCCGGCATATTCCTGGTGCCGATATCCGCGACGCTGGCATTCTTCGGGCCGCTGAGCGGCTGGCTCTCCGACAGGTACGGCGCCCGCGTCCTCTCGACGCTGGGGCTGCTCGTCTCCTCCGCCGGCTTCCTGCTGCTCACCCGCGTTGGGGCGCGGACCACCTTCGACCACCTGGCGGTCCCCCTCATCCTGGTGGGGGGCGGGATGGGCATCTTCGCCTCCCCGAACAGGGCGTCGATAATGAACTCAGTCAGGGCCGAGGCCAGGGGGATCGCGTCGGGGACGAGCGTCACGCTCAACAACGTCGGGATGACCTTCAGCCTGGCCTTCGCGTTCGTGGTGCTGACCGCCAGTACCCCCCTGAAGGACCTGGAGCTGATATTCCTGGGCTCCTCCGGCATCGGCAACGCCCCCTGGATAGGCAGCTTCATCTCCTCCGTCCACTCCGTCTTCTACTTCTCCACCGCCTTCCTGCTGCTGGCCATACTGCCGTCCGTCGTCAGGGGGCCGGAAGAGGCAAGGCGGAAAAAAGGCGCTGGGTTTAAATCGGCGGACTGACTTCGCCACCTTTCGAGATGCAGGACGCAGAAGTGGTGGCGGAGGAAGTGGACGGGCTCCTTCCTATCTGCGAAACGAACAGGCATACGGTGGTCCAGCCGAACATCTACGCCTCGAACGTCGTCTTCAAGATAGGCCCTCTGACACTGATCGACAGGGCGCCGTAAATGTCCGCGGCCGAGAGCCGGGACAGGGAACTGGAGAACCTGATGGGCCAGTTCATGGTCGCATCTTTCCAGAGCGACAAGCTGGCCGAGATGATATACGAAAGGATGAGCTTCAGGGGGTCCGCCAAGGAGGTGCGGATGCTCCTCTCCGCCGGGGAGAGGAAGAGGCCGCCGATGCTCGTCACCGTCAGGATAGAGCCGTTTTCGCCGGCCAAGGAGGAGGCGAAGCTGGAGAGGGCGTGCAAGGTGATGGGCGTGATAGAGAGCCCCCCGCTCGAGTCCTCCGCCTCCTCCAAGGCGCTGAACGACGCCGAGGAGATACTGGCGGGGAGCCTCATGTGGTGGCGGAGCCAGGGCTCGTACGACTACCTCAAGCTGGAGGACTGGAGGTCCCAGGTGGCCGTGATAGACGCCGCCGACGCCAGGAGGTCCAAGGACGTCTACAGGATACTGCAGGCGCTGGACGCGAAGAGGCGCGGCTCCGTCGGCACCCCCTAGCGCCGGCGAACGCCCCAGCCATTTATGTCCGTCAATCCCCGGTTCGGTCGACCAGAAGCACTTCCGCCCCTATGCAGTACAGGAAACCTGCCTGTAGCTCCCCGCATCTTCTTATTCATGGCCATGCCCGCGAGGTACGCCAATCACGCACGAGGTCAGACCCCCTCGAATTCGAAGCACATCCCCTTAAGCTGCTAGAGCAGGGAGGCGGAGACCACTGGCGGCTCTTGGGAGCCGGTGTCCTGCTCGCCTGGACATCATGCTTGGTTTGTGTGGACCTCTGATATAGTCCTGCCTCCCAGAACGCATGTCCCTCGACACAGACGAACGTCGACGAGGCGTGACAGCGCTTCTCTATTAAGAGAAGCTTGCCATGAGCTTCTGTAGGAGCTCGTACGCGAATAGTCTCGTGGGCCCCCCACAGAACAAGGTTAATAACAGCTATTCGGTTTGTTGGCAGATGATAGAGGCAGGAACCGTGAAGAGCGTCTCGACCCTGGCCCCCGAAGAGCTCCTGGGCCGACTAAATGACATTGAAAGGAAGTATGCCCCCCACAGGTTGTACGTCGCGGGGAAGTATACACTCCCGCTGCCAAGGCCTAGAGTTGCTATCGTGGGCTCAAGAAAGGCATCCGAGGCAGGGTTGAAGACGGCGAACACTATAACGAAAATCATGGTCAGGAGCGGCGTAACGGTCGTCAGCGGGCTTGCTGCCGGGATTGACACCGAGGCGCATACGACAGCCATCGGGGAAGGCGGACGCACCATCGCGGTGTTGGGAACACCCCTTGACAGGTTCTATCCGGCCCAGAACGCCCGGCTTCAGGAGACCATAATGAGCGAACACTGCGCCGTGTCCCAGTTCAGGCTCGGCGATTCGGTTCAGAGGAAGAACTTCGTCATTCGCAACCGTACCATGGCACTCATTTCGAACGCGTCTGTGATCATCGAGGGCGATGAGGACAGTGGCACCCGTCACCAGGGCTGGGAAGCCCTGAGGCTGGGACGACCTCTCTACCTGTGGCACCCGCTCCTGAAGGACCGCTCGGTGACGTGGCCCAGGAAGCTACTCGACTATGGTGCGATAGAATTGACGGAACCGGAGGCCGTCCTGGA
>JAKAPW010000055.1 GCA_021811935.1 archaeon
GCAGAAGGTGCTCGGGCCGTGGGGCGGGACGGGCATACAGAAGGCGATAAGCGAGGCGTACTTCGGGCTGCTGGGGGGCGTGGTGGTCTACCCGGTCGAGGACGAGAACAGGTTCAGCGACAAGTCGGGGAAGGTCCTTCCCGACGTCCACATAGTGCCTGCCGGCTCCACCGCCAGGGACCTGGCGTACAGGATACACGGCGACCTCGGCGAGGGCTTCCTGTACGCCGTCGACGCGAAGAAGAAGCTGAGGCTGGGCGCGGACTACAGGCTGAAGGACGGAGACGTGGTCAAGATAGTCTCGGCGGCTAAGCGGGGGTAGCCAGCTCCTCCACTTCCTGCTCCCGGACCTTGGGGGAGGAGATGAGCTTCGTCTTCCTGATGCCGAGGTGCCTCAGGGCGGAGACCTTCTTGGCCTGGGCGAAGACCTCGGAGGCCACCTTGTTCAGGACTATCTCCTGGACTAGATGGTCGTACGGCAGCGCGGCCGCCCTCTCCTTCAGTATGCCGTCGACCACCGCCCTCATGGCGCTCTTCTTCGAGTAGTTCACCCTGCCTTCAGTGAAGGCGGTGACGTAGACCCGCAGGACGTACCCGTCGCGGGACTTGTAGTCGCTTATGAAGTTGACCATGGAGCTCCCCTTGCGGATGAGGCTCCTCATGAACTCCCTCGAGTATTCGTGCCCCTTGAATATGGTGTATCCGTTCTCCCCCTCGACCCTGTCTATCTTGAAGTATAGCTTGATGTTGTAGTAGTTGGGGTCGTCCTTGAGCAGGTCGTAGAGCGTCGTCTCGATCACCCTGGACGTGGCGTTCGCGACCTCGGTGACGGGGAGCGTGGTCACCGCCGTGTTGCCGAAGCTGGCCGGCGCAATCACCTTCAGCCAGGTCTTACCCCTCCACTTGTCCTTGACCTTCGTGGTGCGCTTGGGCATCTCTCACAGACCCGCCTTTTTCGTGCATATAAACAGTTCTGCGCCTGCGGCTCCTCCTCTGGAGGCTGTACGCAGCGAAGGCCAGCAGCGCGAGGCCCGCCGCGGCGGCCACGGGCGCGGCCAGCGACTCGAGCGAGAACACCCGGACAGGGGGGCCGCCCGGCAGTGTCCGGCCGGTGGGCGCCGGAAGGGGTATGGCGAACATGTCGGACATCACCGTCGCGTTAACGTCGTTCCTGCCCAGGTTGTCCAGGCCGAACACGGATTCGACGGTGGCGAGCAGGGAGTAATGGGAATACGGAACGTCCGAGGAGAAGCCCTTCCTGGCGAAGGGCGACACGACGATGCAGACGACGCGGCCGCCGTGTGCCGGCCCGAAGCCCGAGTTCGTGCTCCCTTCATCGTAGGTGATGAACAGGACGGTAGAGTTGAATTGGGGGGAGGAGGTTATCTCGGGGACGACGGCCGAAAGCCAGGCGTCGCCTATTGACAGGCTGCAGCTGTGCGCGTCGTCGCATATGTTGGGCGTTATGAAGGCGAAGTTGGGGAGGGCACCGCCCTGCAGGTCGGCCCGGAACTGGGTGAACGGGACGACGTGGGCCTGGCAGTAGGGCGAGGTCTGCCCGGACCCGGTGTTGTTCGTGATGCCGGTGAAGTAGACGAAGGGGTCGTGCTTCGGCACGTACTCGCCGTCCGGGCTGACGGACTGGGAGCAGTTCGACGGCATGGATTCGGCGTACTCCTTCCAGGAGAGCCCCCTGGCGGCCAGGAGGTCGGCCAGGTTAGTGGCCGTGACGCTGCACCCGCCGGGCTGGCAGTCGCTGGAGACCCCGAAGGTGGACCCCCCGACCAGCGCCAGGTAGTTCGGGAGGGAGGGGTGGGCCGCGGCGTAGTACTGCGTCGCCAGGGCGTACTCGGAGGCGAGCGCGTTCTGGTACGGCGCGGAGGGGTTGCCTATCACGCCGGAGAACTCCTGGTTCTCCATCACTATCACTATGACATGGCGGATCGGGGTGGGGAGGGCGGTCGCGGAGGCCGGCGATGAAGAGGCGGAGAGCGCGAGCCCGGCCAGGAGCAACGCCGCGACGGCCCGTGCCGGGCCGTTCAACTGCAACGCAGGAGACATCTGGCGTATGAAAAGCTTTCCGGTACGGCTAGGCCCGCTGGGGGACCTGCTCCGTCACCTTCCTGCCGCCGGCGGCGGCGCAGGAAAGGGTACCATGTCCTGCGCTATGCGGGCGGCGAAACCGTGGTCTGGCCGCCCATGTATTTCCGGAGCGCCTCTGGGATGTCGAACCCGCCGTCCGGCCTCTGGTAGTTCTCCATTATGGCCACCATCGCCCTCTCCGTGGCCACCAGGGTGGAGTTCAGTGTGTGGACGTGGACCGGCTCGTCTCCCATCTTGTCCCTGAACTTGACGGAGAGCCTCCTGGCCTGCCAGTCGGTGCAGTTCGACGCGGAGACCATCTCCCTGTACTTCCCCTGGCCGGGGAGCCAGGCCTCCAGGTCGTACTTCTTCGCGGCGGGCGCCCCCAGGTCCCCGGAG
Source organism: archaeon (assembly GCA_021811935.1). Taxonomy (GTDB): domain Archaea; phylum Thermoproteota; class Nitrososphaeria; order Conexivisphaerales; family DTJL01; genus JAKAPW01. The sequence goes on from JAKAPW010000055.1 coordinate 2,482, forward strand.
CAGATGTTCACCAGCCTGTGCGGTATGCCCAGCGACCGGAAGAACTCCTCCGCGTTCGACGCCAGCAGCTCGTGCTCCTTCCACGAATCCTCCGGCCTGCAGAAGACGAACTGCTCCACCTTTTCGAATTCGTGGACGCGGAAGATCCCCTTGGTGTCCCTGCCGTGCGCCCCCGCCTCCCTCCTGAAGCAGGAAGACACACCCAGGTACCTGATGGGAAGCCGGACGCCCGGGAGTATCTCCCCGGAGTGGTAGGCCAGCAGGGCGTGCTCCGACGTGCTGAGCAGGTAGAGGTCCTCACCCTCGAGCTTGTATATCGAGTCTTCGAAGGCGGCCATGTCCACCGCCCCCCTCATCACCGCTCCCTTCAACATGTACGGGGGCTGCATGGGGAGGAAGCCCTTCGACGCGCCGAATTCGATGGCGTACTGCAGGAGGGCGTAGTTCAGCCTCACCAGCGCCCCCTTGAGGTAGTAGAACCTGGCCCCCGAAGTCTCCGCCGCCTTCTCCATGTCAATCACGCCCGAGGCGACGCCGATGTCTATGTGGTCCTTCGCCGGTCCGGCCTTCGGCTCCCCCCAGGCCCTGACCACGGCGCTCTCCTCTTCGCCAGCGCAGTCGGGGACGGACTCGTGCACCGCGTTCGGCATGCGGAGCTCCAGCGCGCCCAGCTCCTTCTCGACCTCGGCCAGCTCCTTCCCCATCTCGGCTATCCTGTCCCCTACCGCCTTCATGTCGCGTATCTGGGCCGACGCGTCCCGCCCCGCCTTCTTCGCGGCGGCCACCTCCCCCGTCACGACGTTCCTCCTGTGCCTCAGCTCCTGCAGCGAAGTTATGACCGCCCTGCGCCTGGCGTCCAGCGTCAGCAGCCTGTCCAGGGGATAGTCCGTCCGCCTCTTCCGGAGCCATCCCTCCACGGTCGCCCTGTTTTCCCTGATGAATTTGAAGTCTAGCAATCCCCGTCACCCGCGGACCTCACGCTGGCGAGGGACAGCTCGCATGTTCGGAGCACGTCGTCGACCGTGGAGATAAGCGTGTCCATCCCGCATTCCGAGTCTATCTCGACCCCGACCGTCCTCCCCCTCCTCTCCATGGAGAGCCGCATGCACGCCGGGACGCCTACGTTGTCCGGAAGGAGGGAGCCGTAGACCGACCTGGCCGCCCTCTGGTCGCGCAGGCGCACCCTGACCCCGACCCTCATGGCCCCTTTGCCTCCTTCCTGACCCTTTCGAAGAACTCCGCCGACTTGGCGGCCGGGACCCTGGCCCCCGCCATGGCCTGGTTCCCCCCTCCTCCCCCTCCGAGCCCGGCCGCCACCTTGGAGAAGATCGAGCCGAGGTCGGCCTGCGCGGCGCACATGCTCCCCCTCCTGGCCGAGAACTTCACCTCCCCCTGCGCCGTGAGCGCCCTGAGCACCACCACCTTCTCCCTGATCCGGGGTATGACGGAGATCGACCTGGAGACGGCGCCGGCCATCCCCTCCGACACCACGCCGTCCGCGACGCAGAGGACGAACTGGTCCGCCGGCACCATCCGGTCGTCCCCGGAGAGGAGTATGTTGACGGCCCTGAGGATGGCCGACTTGTACTCCGTCAGGAGCTTCTCCGATTCCGAGAGGGCCTTTCCCCTGTCGCCCAGGCAGACGGCCAGCCCCAGGCTCGGCCTGCCGAGCCTCCCGGTGGCGTCCAGCAGGGCGGCGAAGTCCCTCCCGTCCCTCAGGTAGGAGTGCTCGTCTTCCCTCCTGAGCAGGTAGGTGTTCCCCAGCAGGGAGGAGACGCTGTCCCCGGAGACCTCTATGTACGAGGTGAGCATCACGAGCAGCTTGTCCCTTTCCTCGTTCGTCAGGTCCGACGAGACACGCCACCTGGAGGAGCGCTTGAGGTCTATCCCCGACGAAGAGAAGGTGGAGAGGGAGATGTCCCTGTTGCCCGTCAGCCCCTGTATGTAGGGGTCGCTGGTCAGCGCCACCGACTCGTGCAGCGGCTTGACCTCCCTGCCGAAGAGGAGCAGGTCCTCCTGGAACTCCAGCTGGGACGCCCCGACGGCGTCCTGCACGAACATCTCGTTCAGGCCTATCAGGGACCTCTTGGCCCCCGTGTCCTGCCTGTCCCCCAGGGCGCCGAGCACCGCGAGCCAGGCGGCGGAGTTGGGGTTGGGGAGGACGCTCTGGGAGACCAGGTAGGCCAGGCCGGAGCCGGAGACCTCCTTGGAACCGTCGAAGCCGAAGCTCCATGAATTGAGCGAGCGCTCCGCCTTCTCCGCGGGCTGGTGGTGGCCCATGAAGACGGCCTTCCCCTTGAAGAGCCTGGAGAGCTCCTCTTCCCTGCCGTCGGCCACCTCCATGAAGACCAGAAGGTCGTGCCCCTGGGTGGAGAGCTTCTCGAAGTCCCGGTCGGCCATGTACCTGGAGAACCTCGCGGTGAAGATGCCGCCCATGGAGAAGACGGTCTTGCACAGGATCGCGGCCGAGGCTATCCCGTCGGCCTCGGGGCTGGCCATCATCAGGATGTCGGACTTCGAGCGCGAGGCTTCCTTGAGCGTCTGGCCTATCTGAGAAGCAGCATCCCTCAGCGCTTCTATGTCGGCCATGGCCGCTCAGGCGAGCTGGGCCACCACAGAAGAGTATTTCCACGATTCGGGCAGGACGCTCTTCCTCTTGTAGTACTTCGAGAGCCTGTGGATCTTCGCCTCCAGGAGCTCCAGGGAATGGACGTTCTTCCTGTCCGCCTTGTGGGTGTTCAGGTGCTCGCGGAGCCTTCTGGCCTTGATCAGCAGGTTGTTCAGGTCCTCGGGGACGGCGGGCGCCAGGCCAGCCTCCTTGATCACCTTCGACACCGGCTTGTTTATCAGCTTCTTCGTGAGCGGGATGCCGTATTCGTCCCTCAGCCTGATCCCTATGACGCTGGGCGTCACCTCCTCCTTTGCCATCTTCACTATGAAGGACTCCACCGATTCCTGGTTGTAGTTTATCCATTGGGTGGACATCGTCGTCGGGGGCCGGCTGGAATGGGACTTCCCATGCCTGTGGCTGTGGATTCTAGCCATATCCTATCCGACCTTTTCCGAGGCCCTTTAATAAAGTGTCGGGTTCAACCACGAGGCGAGCCTGCCGAACGAAAGGGCCCTGTGCGACAGCCTGCACTTCTCCTCCTGCCCCATCTCGCCGAACGTCCTGGCGCTCCCCTCCGGGACGAAGATGGGGTCGAAGCCAAAGCCGGACACGCCAGCGGCGGAGCCGGCTACCCTGCCGTACACCCTCCCGGTGAAGACCCAGAGCCCCTCCGAGGTCTTCAGCGCCACCGCGGAGTCGAAGTGGGCCCCCCTGTCCGCCACCCCCTCCATCAGCTTCAATATGCCTTCGTTCCCCAGCGTCTTCAGCGCGTGGGCGGAGTAGGCCCCGGGGAAGCCCTTGAGGGCGTCTATGTACAGTCCGGCGTCCTCGACTATGACGGACGCGCCCGGCGGGGGGAAGATGGAGGCGGCGGCGGCCCTTGCCACCAGGGCCACGTCGTCCTCCTGCACCTCCGTCCCCTTCAGCCCGGAGCGCTCCAGGACAAGGCCGTACCTCTTCATGATGACGGCGGCCTCGGCGAACTTGCCCGCGTTGCCGGTCGCGAAGAGCAGCCTATCCCCACTCACGCCTGCTGTACCGCCCCCTCCTCTCTATCTCCCGGCACCTCCGGAGGACTTCGCCTGCCCCCCTCCCCACCGCTTCGGAGTAGCCGTCGGTGAAGCTCCGGAGGGCGCTGGCGCAGACGTCCTGGTGGGCGCTGGAGAAGGCCTCCCTGACCAGGTGCAGGTCCACGGCCCTGTCCTCCAGCTCGGTGGACCTGCTGGCGAGGCCGAAGTCCAGCACGCACAGGCGCCCGTCGCGGAGGACGAAGTTCCCGGTGGTCGGGTCTCCGTGGACTATCCCGCCCCTGTGGAGCCTGCCGAGGCTGGCCCCCATCTCCCTGCTCCCAGCCCGCAGCGCGTCCTTGAGCCTGGTCCCGGCCACGTATTCCATGACTATCGTGCAGCGCCCGAGGTCCACGTAGTAGACGGTGGGCGTCTCCACCCCGGCGCCCTTTGCTTCCACCAGCAGCTGCGCCTCGCGGGCCGTCCGGGCGTGCCTGATCCGCCCGTCCATCTCCGGCAGCATGTAGGTCTTGGGGGTGCGGGTCTTGTAGACGGCGTCCATCCCCATCCAGTCTCCCAGCCAGATGTCCGCTTCAGCCCCCCTGCTCAGCAGCCTCTCCATGGGACCTCCACCTCGTCCAGCCTCCACGACTGTCTGACGTAGCCTTCCTCGGGGCTGCAGGAGACGCCGGAGGAGAAGAGCCTGGCCCCGAGCCAGGCTATCTGGGGGCCGCAGTCCCCGGCGAACTTCCCGTCCGGCACCATCAGCCTCGCCCCCTGCCTCCCGCAGACGTCCCCCAGCATGGCCGCCAGCCTCCTGTTGGCCGCTACCCCGCCCGCGACCATGAGCTCCTTCTTCTCGGTGAAGGCGAGCGCCCTCTCCGTGGTCTCGCACAGCATGGCCATGGCGGTCTCCTGCAGGGAATATGCGACGTCCTCCTTCCTTTCCCTGTCCAGCAGCCTCTTGGCGTGGGTCAGGGCGCCCGAGAAGGACATGTCGTTCCCCTTCACCGTGTAGGGCACCGGCAGGTACTTCGTCGCGCCGGACGCCATCGCTTCCACGGCCGGGCCGCACGGGCTGGCCAGGCCAAGGTGCCTGCCGAACTGGTCGAAGAGCTGCCCTATCGTTATGTCCAGCGTCTCGCCGAAGAACCTCCAGCGCGAGCCGGCCGCGGCCACTATGGCGGTGTGCCCGCCCGAGACCAGGACGCAGGCAGGGTCCGACGCGGCCGTGAGGAGGGCGGCCAGCTCTATGTGCCCGACCGCGTGGTTGACGGGGACGAGGGGCCGCGAATAGTACGACGAGAGCGCCCTGGCGACGACCGCCCCCACCCTGAGGCAGGGGCCGAGCCCCGGGCCGGCGGAGTAGGCGACCGCCGACATCTCCTCCATCCCTGCCCCCGCGTCCAGCAGCGCCTTCCTGACCACCGACGGCGCCACCTCGGCGTGGTGCCTGGACGCCTCCCTTGGGTGTATCCCGGCGCCTTCCGGGGCCCTGTAGGCGTCCCGGACGTCCGAGAGTATAGCCCCTTCCCCGGATACGACCGACGCCGCGAAGGTGTGGGCAGTGGACTCGATGCCGAGCACCAACGGGCGCACCGTCGTCCGCGGGCCGGTCGCTGCGCGTCGGGGCATGGGGCGCTATCGCCAGTCCGGGCATTATAAGCGGCTCGCTCGGAGACAACGTTTATCTTTCGTCCTCGGGTCAAGCCGACCATGAAAGGGGGCGTCCGGTCGGCGGAGGTCACGTTCCACATCCACGCCACGGAGGACGACGGGAAGATACTGCGCGCCCTGGCCCAGGAGCTCGGCCTGGACCCCCTGAAGGTGACCAGGACGGCGGCGGAGGGGCACTTCGGCAACCCGATAGCGGTCTGCGGCGTGTCGGTCGACGGCGAGGAGGGGGAGACCCTCCTCCGGACGGTCCTGGCGAAGCTTGGCCCGGGCGACCTGGAGGAGCTCAGGTCCGCGCCGGCGGGGCGGCTCGAGGAGGGGAAGTTCTTCCACGTCAGGCTCGACAAGCAGGCGATGGTCATGGGGGGGGTGAAGCTGGGGTACGCCGACCCCGTGAAGCTCAGGTTCAGGCTCGCCGCGGGGGTGTCCCCGGTCTGATCGGGCTGGAGCCGTCCGTCGTCCCCGGCGAAGACCCTGTCCCCCTCCTGCGGGGGCTCAGGCTGCTGGGGTACACCGCCGTGGGCGTCAGGAGAGACGACGGGTTCGAAGAGCTCGCGGGCCGCGCAAGGGCGGAAGGGGTCGCGCTCCTCCCCAGGGTCGACCCGGGCGGGGACGGCGTGGGGGTCGCCGCGCTCGACGGAGGGCGCAGGCAGCCGGGCCTGCTCAGGCTGAGGCTGCGAGGGGACGCGGGCAGGCTCGCCTCCCTCCCCCCGGCCGCGCTCCGCAACGTCCTGGCGGCGGAGGTCAGCTTCAAGGAGTTCAGGGTCTCCTTCGCGGGGGACCCGGTCTCCGCCATGCGGGACCTGGCCGGCCTCCTGGCGGCCTGCGGCAGAAGGTCGCTCCCGGTCATCTACTGCTCCGACGCCGCGTCCCCCGGGGAGCTCGTCTCGCCTCAGGCCTACGAAAGGCTGGTGCAGCTGGGGCGTGGAAGGGAAGGGGGCCTCCCCCTGGCGGTAAGGAAGGTCTTCTCGCGCCTGGACGGGATGTGCGTGATATGACGAAGAAGGTCAAGCGGTACGTCGCGGTGCTCTGCGGCCGCAGGGACGGAGGGCTGGCGGAGGACGTCGCGGCCAGGTGCTACGCCCTGTGCGGGGCGGAGGCGCTGCTGGGGACGAGGGTGAAGCTCTTCCGACAGTTCCCGTGGGGGGTGGTGCTCCGCGTCCTGTCGGAGGGCGGCAGGGTGGCCGAGAGCCTGCCGCTCGCGGTGAACCTGTCCCCCGACGGGGCGGGGTGGATGCGGTCGCTGGCCGTCTCGGGAAGCATGGCGGGACTGAGGGGAATGCTTAAAGCGGC
>JAKAPW010000006.1 GCA_021811935.1 archaeon
AACGGCGGAGATCACAGGTTCAAATCCTGTCCGGCCCACCACTCCTCGGCCCGCGGTGGGCCCCTCAGTGTCAGGCCAGTATCTGGTAGATGAGTTGACCATCGCTGTCCCGGGGCGCGGGTATGCCCAACATGCCGGCTATGGTGGGAGACACATCGCGCAGCTGCGGTCGCAGCCCTGCCGCCGGACCGGTAGCTACGCCGCGCCCCGAGAATATCGTGAAAGAATGGTTTTCGAAGCAATCCTGCGTCTCCGTGGGAAGGTAGGTCGTGTGGTGTCCCCCCACTTCCTGGCTTTCCACGACGGGTTCTTCCAATCTTGAAGCCTCCACTTCGTCGAACCTGAGGGAGCCTATGGAACCGTTCCAGTTGTTGTAACCCGGCTCGAAGAAGAACAACACGTCGCCGAACCTGTCTTCGCTCGCGCCCCTGCTCCACGACGATTTCCGGACGGCCAGCTTTATCACGCTGTTTCCCTTGTCCGGGTCTCCTATCGAGCGGAGCACGTCTATCGCCGCTTCGACCGTGCTGTCGTAATCGCGGGGTTCCACCACTCCCCCCTTCTCCCTCCCCTTCAGGTTGACCCACAGGTGCAACGGGTCATGATACGGGAAGACGACGCTACGCCCGGAGTCGAACCGCAGCAGCCCGTTCGGGAGCCTTTCGTATTTCATGAGGCCGGCCTTGGCCAATGCGGACTCGATCGACACGTACATCCAACAGGGCAGCGCGGAATGGTCCGAGGTGATGACCACGGTCGTCTCCTTGTCCATCCTTTCAAGCAGCCCGCCGATCATCCCGTCTACTATGGAATACGACTTCGAAAATATGGATTCGACTTCTTCCGCAGTCTTCTCATCATATGCAGGGTTGCGCCTGCTCAGGAGGGAAAGGTAGGTGTGGTTTATCGCGTCTATCAGGTGGTAGTGCATTATCAGGGCGTCGTATCCCCCCTCCCCGATCAGGGTCGAGTTGGCGCCGACGAACCAGTCCGCCTGCATCTGGGCGTGCTCCAGCACCAGATTCGGCGCCAGGTTCGAGGGCCCATAGGGCCTTCTGGGGTCGTTGGAGACATACGGGGTCTCCAGTCCCTCCACGTAAGGCCCCGCCTGGCTGCAAACCTTCTCTTCCAGGCCAGCGGGGTGGGCCCAGCCCGAAGCCCTGAACGCCTGTGTAACGTAAACCACCACGTCGTCAGGCGGCCGGAACGAGTGCAGTTTTATCCTGTAAGAAGCCTTTCTTTCTCCCTCTCCAGCGTACAGCCACGGAGACCACCCGCCCTCCGCCAAGGCGAGTTCTCTGCCCTCCCACTTCATGTCGAGCGTCGGATCGCCCTTTTCCTCGAACGAGCATGCAAGCTTCAGACCCAAGGCGTCATGGACCAGTGTGAAGGAGCCGCCACCGCCGTTCCGGACCACTTCTATGGGGACGTGGTTGGGGCCGGTCCCCTTCAGGCGGTTGGCTATGGAATCCGGTTTCCCGACAGAATATATCATGGGCTTCGATATTCGCCAGAGGTCACCCCCCGGGGTCAGCCCGCCTATCACGAAGCCGTCTCTGACCTGGGGCGGCCAACCCACCGGGTAGTTCAGCACGGCCGGCTTCAACCCGTTCCTTTCTAAGGTGGACCAGAAGAACTCTGCCCTGCTGAACCCCGAATGCTGCGTCCTGCGGACGTACTGCCCTTCCTGTGGAAGCTCTCCTGGCAGGTGGGTGGTGAAACTCACGACCCCATGGGTGAAGGAGTCGGCACCGGTCATCAGGGTAGTCCAGTTGGTAGGCGTATCGACCGGTAACGAAGGGGTGGTGTTCAGGAAGCACCCTTCCTCGGTCGCCCGCGTTATGTTCGGCAGCATCCCGTCCTTGGAGTATTTCTTGATGAAATAGGCCATGGCCCCGTCTATGCCGATGAAGAGCAGTCTTCGACCTTTCACAATCCAGCATGGTCAGACACCTTCCTCTAAATATGCTTCGAGCAGCATACGCCAGTTACCACATGGCACGTCAGACAATAGTAGTCTTTTTATGGAAACCTGCGGGAGGTCGTACCACAATGACTTCTGTGGGAATCGACGCGATGTACATTCACACGCCGGAGTTGTACGTGGACACAACGGAGCTCGCGACCGCCCGCGGAGAGGACCCGAAGCATTTCACGGATGGGATAGGCATAACCAAGTTCGCCATCCCGCCAGCCAACGAGGACCAGGCCAGCATGGCAGCCACAGCGGCTTACAGGCTGCTCGAAACGTACAACATACCCCCGGAGGAGATATTCAGGATAGACACCCCCACGGAAAGCGGTCTGGACGCCTCAAGAGCCCTGGTGTCGGATGTCGTCGGGATGCTGGAACAGGTGTATGGAAAAGGCAGCCTTTCCCACGTGCTGGGATACGAGCAGAAGTTCGCCTGTGTCAGCGGGATGGAACGCTTCCTTGACTCTTCGGCCTGGTTCGCCGCGGGCTGGAACCCGAGAAGATATGCCCTTGTGCTTGTCACCGACATAGCAAAATATGAGTTGAAGAGCAAGGAGGAGCCGACCCAGGGAGCGGCCGCGGCGGCGCTTCTTATTGGGGAAGATCCGAGGCTGGTCAAGGTCATACCCAAGGCCGTCGGGTCGGGCCTCAGGTATGAACAGGGAGATTTCAAGAAGCCCGGCGGAAGGACCATAGCCCTGGTGGACACGATAGGGAAGGGCAGGTCCTACGCCGCATACCTGAGCGAGATGAAACAGGCATGGTTGAACTTCTCGTCCGCGGTGAGGTCGCTCGGCCTGTTGCAGCTCGGCCGTGACGAATCTCTTGTCGACAAGATAGACAAGGCCGGCTTCCACAACCCTCACAAGAAGATGGTGCTGTCCGCCTTCGCTTCTCTCTTGATTCATGAATGGAGGACGCTGCCCAAGTGGTCCAGGATAGCGGACGCCATAGGGCAGGAGCCCAACAGGTCGGGGACGGACGACGTCGAATACTACATGAGCAAGGAGTATAACGACTACAGGAGGAAGTTCATGGCCCTCCCGGAGATATCAGAATACTTCGACAAGAAAATCAACAGCTCTCTGGTGGCCCCAGAAATAGTGGGCAACTGCTATGCCGCATCCGTCTTCGTCGGATTCGACAGCATATTCGAGAACGATCGGGACGACCTCGCAGAGAAGGTAATCACGCTCTGCGGCTACGGCAGCGGCAGCCACGCGCTGATACAGGCCACCAGGGTCTCCGAGACCTACAGGGAGGTCAAGTCCAAGCTGGACCTCATGAACAGGCTAGCGCGGAGGAGAAAGGTCTCTATAGAGGAGTATGAGACGCTGCATTCTGGCACGCCGTCTCCCGATGGCCAGCCGGTCCTCTCCACCCCCAGATTCACCCTTTCAAAGGTGGGCAGGCAGGACACGCCCGAGGAAGGGAACAGGGAATACGCGTTCATGAAGTGAAGCGAAGCGGCATCGCCCCTGGACGACATATGTGCGCGCGGGGCCGTCGGCCTTGACATTCACCTTACGACAAGGACGGAACAATGAGCGTGGGTCACCACGCCGCCCGACACGCTTCCCAGCAGGAGCTTCTTGAATCCTGCCAGTCCCCTGGTCCCGACGACCACCAGGTCGGCCTTCTCCTCCTCTGCCAGTCGGGTTATCATCTCGACCACCGAGACAGAACCGTCGGCGAACCTGCCGACGACATCGACGCCCTCGGCCTTGGCCTTGCTCGCCACCCTGTCCACCAGCTTCTTGGCTCGTGTACGCGAGTTCTTGTAGTACTGTTCGGTCACCACCGCGCTCTGAGGGGTCGCGCTCTCCGACGCGAGCATGAGCCCCCCGGGGGGCGGCACTATGTTGACCACGACCAGCTTGGCTTGGTATCGCTTGGCGATTTCGATCGCCGTGTCGGTTGCCCTCTCGGCATTCTCCGAGCCATCCGTCGCGACCAGCACCTTCCTGAACCCCACCAATTCGACAGGCAAAGTCAGGTAGGTTGCCAGGGTTCCTCCTTTTAACGATGCCGTCATCGTTCTGACAGGAGCTCCCAGCTGACCAGCTTCGCCCTGACCGCGTCCCTGACCTGCCTTTCCCTGTGCGTGAAACCGGACGAGCCCGTCTTGACCTCGATGAACACCACCCCCTTCAGCCGGCCCTCGTCCAGCCCGTCGAAGACCACCAGGTCCACCGGGCTTCCCAGGAACCTGGCGTCCTTCGGGTTGTATTTCGACAGGAAGTTGGGGAGCAGTGGAGCGAGCTGTTCAGCGACCCTGCCGGTGACGGACGACCTGCTCCTGCCGATCGCATCTTCTCTTATCTCGGCCTCCTTATCCAGAATCCAGCTTCTGAACTTGGCCTTGAAATACACCAACCCGAACGCCAGCCCCAGCGCCGCCCCTCCCATCACGGCCAGAAGCGCCACGGCATAGTCCGCGAGCGACATCATGGCAGCCAGCCGGCAACCATATTTATTGTGCCCGAGTCAGGCCGCGGTCCCGGAACGGCGCGCGCCGCCCCATGCCCCGGATTTGGGATGCGGACGGGATCGCCCCGCCCGTGAGACCAGGAAGAAACAGTATTATAAAAGGCAGAATCCTAGTACTCAGACTATGAAGGCAAGCATAATCTGGCACACTCCGGAGCCGGAGAAGACGATAGCCACTGCGATGAGGCGTTGCTACAGCACCAAGCCGCTCCAGGAGATACAGGCAGAGCTGGACGAAAAAGGGGAAGATTACTGGAGGCACCTGATAGGCCTGGCCCTGCGCGACAAATCCTTCGACGTGATAGAGCACTTCTGCCTTGAGGTGTTGCTGGAGGGGTTGAAAGAGGGCGAAGTCGGGAACATCACCATGGTCTATCCTTTCGCCCACTTCCTTTCGCTGGGTGGAGACTCCTGGCTCCTTTCGGTCAACGCCAGGACGTTGCTGGAGATGTGGCATTCTTCAGAACACAAACACCTTGTCCATACCATAACGGACGCCATGAAGGAGAAGGGAATAGGCGCCATATATTCGTCCGTCGCGTTCGGGGGGTCCTGAATTGCAGCTGGTGCTCCTGTGGCACACCGACCACGAAGCCATAAAGAAGGTGCTGGAATCGAAGGGGGTCCACCCCCACAAGGAAGCCCTCCTGCGCCACATGGTATACATGTTCAGCATAGAGGACATCAGCAGGGTCACGACGCACCAGCTGATAAGGCACCGCGTGGCTTCCTATGACCAAGAGTCGCAACGCTTCTCATCGGCTTCCAGGGAGTCCTTCGTCATCCCCCCATCGATAGCGGAGAGGCCGGAGGCGGTCAAACTCTACGATGAGGCGCTCCAGGTAGCCGCCAAGACCTTCGAAGCCATGATTGCGCTCGGCGTGCCCAAGGAAGACGCGCGCTACGTGATGCCCCACGCCATAAAGACCAAGCTCGTCATGACGCTCTCCGGATGGAGCCTCAAACACATAGCCGAACTCAGGACGGCCCCCGAAGCGCAGTGGGAGATCAGGGAGCTCGTGTCGAAGATGTACCAGATGGCGGCCGACGCCACCCCCGACCTGCTGCAGCAGGACTAGGCAGGAAGGTAAGGCTCCCCCTCGTATTTTCGCAGCCCCAACCCCTCAAGCTTCTTGGTCACATCGTCAACGGCCCTGGGGTGCAGGAACTGGGACATCGCCTTGGCGTTTCCCCCGGCGTCGCACAGCACCACGACCACGGACGGCGGGCGCAGGCTCACCACAGCGTACATGTTCTCCTCTCCCACGGGCTCGAACGAATCGCTTTCATGCCTGAGGAAGACGGCGCTCTTGGCGTATCCCGTCACGCTCCCCAGCAGCTGGGCCGACCTCTCCGTCCTCTCCTGCCCTATCTTGGAGGCTTCGAAATACTGCACGCCGCATCTTGGCATTTCAGGGCCATATTTTTGATTGTCGTGAAAGCGTGGTCATGGGAGGCCGCCAAAGGGAATCGAACCCTTGCCCAGGACTCCACAGGCCCCGATACTACCACTATACGATGGCGGCCACTTCGCTGCCTCCCGCCTTAACTGGGGCCATACTAAAACTGTTATGGGGACGCCGCGGAACCGAGCAGGATAATAGATTGTTCATGATGGAGGCTCCCGATGGCAGACGGGTGCAAGCTGTGCCACAGGGCGGCCGTTTCGGACGGTTACTGCAGCTATCATGGTTCGGCGGTGCAAAAGGTCAAAGAGAGCTTTGCCGCGTGGAGCCAGGCCTACGGAGGCCTGGGATGGGAAGACTACCTGGACAGGTTGACCAAGACCGACGGAACGGGGAAATGGGTCCTTGAAGTGATCAGGGACATGAAATCGGCGGGAGCCTAAGCGTACTGCCTCCAGGTGTGGTCGCACTTGGTGCACCTGTAAAATTGAGTGGGCGGCTCGTCGCCGCTCCGGGTCTGAACGAACCACCACTGGGCTTCCATGTTGTGGCATTTCGGGCATTCGACGGTGGTGACGGGCATGGCCTTGAGCGCGTCCGCTTCTTCTCCTACCACCTTGATGGAAGTGCCCCCTTCCATCTCCTCTGAAACAGAGACCCTGTTACCCGCCGCCTGAGAGGTGTAATCACACCGCAAGCACGCAAGGGCGACGGTCACGGATTCCTCTTCCTTCAGCTGCTTCGGCTTCAGGCGGGACCCGCATTTAGGGCAAAAGTCCATATCTCAACCACCGACGTTCTCTTGAAGCGTCTTGACCACGGAGTCTTCGAGCTCCTTGGCCTTGGCCAACGCCTTGTCGCAGGCCGCCTGGAAGGCCTTCCTGGGCTTCCCCTCCTTGACTATCAGGCTCATCGTCTGCCTGTTGAGCAGGGGATGAGGCTTGTTCGTGGCCGCGAACTCCACGCGTTCATCTGCAAGGAGCTCTTGCTGTATTATCTGTAGGACGGACTGGTCAGCATCGAGAATTTCGAGATCCAAACGCTTCTGGTCTTCCCTGACGACCTTTACTTCCATACCTTCCGACAGCGACACTCGGCGGTGCACGTTTAAGTGTTTCTGAATCTGTTGAGCTTCAGCGCGGCCCCATGTCATGGGGGCGGCGCCTCCTGAAGCCGAAGCGCCGGTCGCCCCTGCCGCGCCCGAAGCCCCTGCCGAACTCCCTCTTCGGGGGGAACGGCCTGAAGCCGATCAGTTTTCTAGTATCGGAGAATCCGCAACCTTCGCATCTGACCCTGTCCGGCGGGAGCGGCTCCACGGGGCCGCCGCAGATGCCGCACGCCGTCCTCATGACGCCCAGATTCTCGTCGCCTATCCCGAGCCACAGGTTGTTGTTGGTGGTGTTGGTGACGGTGCACCTCACCATGTCCCCCAGCCTCACCGGGTTGCCCCGTACGTCTCTTACACGGAGCGTCCCGGACAGGTCGCTGGAGACTTCGACGCCGTTGACCATGTATATCCTGACGGCCCCACCGGCCCCGGTGATCGCCTCTATGGTCCCTTCCACCACATCGCCCAACCTGGGGAAGGGGCTCTTGAGCGCCGTCCCGGCGACGCCGATCGTCCTGTTGCTCCTGTCCAGCGCTACCTCGCCGATGCCCATCGCCCTTACGTCCCCCGACTTCTCGTATGTCATGTATGAAGAGGAATATTCCTCTATCACCCCGAGCTTCTCGCCCGGGACCGCCAGGCGTGTCTTCCTTTCTCCACTCATAAGCTACACCCAGAACGAGTAGTCGAACACGTCGCCCATCTCCTGTCCCTTGAACAGCCTGACCAGGCCCATGCCCTGCTGATACGACAAGACCGGCCTGTCAAAGTCATAATTATCCATCGAAACTCTGGGGCAGGCGGTCTCTATAAACGCATCTATCCCCCTCAGGGCTTTCAACCTCTGCGCGGTTATCTCTCTGAGGGAGAACAGCTGGACCACCTTGCCCAGCTTCTCCAGCTCCTGCTTCAGTTCCAACGCCTGCTTCCTGAACAGCTGGCCCTCCTTCAGGCTCATGATTATGCCGAAGGAGCGGGCGTCCCGCGCCTTGTATATCGAGAGTATGGCCTTCTTCTCGAAGAGGGCCGCTTCCGGGGCGATGTTGACCACCTCGTTGAAGAACGGATCCAGCATGAAGGTCGGCTTGCGCGTGCTCAGGCAGACGCCCAGGCTGTGGAACCTGCTCTGGCCCATGAAGAGAAACGCCTGCACGTCGCCGATTATCTTCCGCGCCGAATGGAAGTTGCACCCGAAGACCTGCCCATCGAAGAGAGGCCCCTCCGCCTCGCCCTTCTGCGCCTCAATCCCCTTCTGCCTGAGGTATTCTATGGCGGCGTCTAGCTGGGATTTGTGGTTGCTTATCGTGACCACCCCGACCGAGGAGTAGCCCGACTTCCTGAGCAGCTCCACCGCCCTGTCAAGGACGGGACGAAAGTCCGCCCTATATTCTGCGTCTATGAGGTACGTATGACGGCCGAGCTTCTCGACGCCGATGGAGTGTCCTATGTTGAACACGAGGTCCACCCCGAGCCTCTTCACGTCGAAGTTCACAAGGTCGCAGGTCCCCCAGGTGTTGTCCAACAACACCACGGTCTCCACGCCGTGCTTCTTCGTTATCTCCTGGGACAGCCTGAGCAGGTGGTCAAGAAGGCCGTCCGGCGCTTCGAGCCCCACCCTTTTGGGCTTCTCTCTTTCTATTATCTTGTCTATCTGATCTCTGCCGATTACCAGGCTCACTTCAAGCACCGGAAGCCTTCGCGGCCACCCCGACCTCCTCCACCCTGGTCTGCACGGGGAGTTTGCTGGCCGCCACCCGCAGGGCGTCCTGCGCGTCCTTGACCGCCTTGCCCTTTATCCCCAGCTCCAAGATCACGGTTCCCCTGTTCACCCTGGCTGCCAGGCCGGTCGGTTTCCCGAAGGATTTCCTCATGCCCTCCTGAAGCCTGTCGGCCCCCGCCGTGGCTATCATCTTGTTCTCCTTGAGTATCACATGCGGATAGACTCTGATAGCGAGGAAGTAGTTTGTCTCGCCCAGGGTCGTCGCTATCTTGTTCACCGATATTCTGCAGGCCTCCAGGGCGTTGTGCCTGATCTGGGCCCTTTCAAGGGAGACGAGCCTGTAGACATGGTCGTACGCGTCGCTCGGGTTCCCAGTGGTGAACCGCGCTATCTTCGGCTGGGGCGACCCGTGGATGAACTCCTTTCTGGTGTACGGCTGCCCCACCGCCGCCCTGTAGTTCTTACCGTGCAAAATTCGTCAACCCGTCTCCCTGGCATGTCTTTAAAAGCATATTGGTGGCTTCGTATATGAAGCAACAAGATTCAAAACCCGGGGGTCCCCCGGTTCCTGCAGGTGCCCTACCTCCTTCCCCGCAACCGGGCTTCGACCAGCCTCATCCTAGTCGGTAGCTTCGGACGGCTTTCCTACCTCGAAGCGTGCTCCGTGCTCGGGCCGTGGTTGAAGAGCTGCACCGTGCCGTGCGAAGGGATAATCGCGGTGGAGCTGTCCGGCCATCAGCCGGTGCGGCTTCAGCGCCTCAGCGGCGTCTACAAGATAGCAATACGCCTGGGGGCGTTTTCAGACGAAGCCGAACTGGCCGGGAAGCTGCGTGAAACGTTCGATGAAGCGTATTCACACGCCAATTTCTCGGTGAGCCTCTACGGCTCGCCCGTCGACGAATATTCCGGGGTGGCCTCGACGGTGCTCGGAGCCCTGAGGCGCGCGGGTCTGAAGAAGGCCAACATGCTCAGGCCCGATCGGGGGTCCGAGCTTCGCGCGGAGCAGATACTGTCCAGGAATGCGGTGGACCTGGTGGTCTTCGGTGGCGGCGGAGAGGAAGGATACCAGGCGGGCGCCACGTGGTACGTCCCGGACGCGAAGGAGATGCGCCTCCGGACGAAGGAGCGGCCCGTGCCAAGCCCCGAGATATCCATGTCGCCCAGGCTCGCCGGAACCCTGGTCAACCTGGCCGGCCTGCAGGAGGGTCAGACGCTCCTTGACCCCTTCTGCGGATCGGGCACCATCCTGATGGAAGCGTTGCTGCGGGGGATAGGCTGCATAGGGGTGGACAGCGACCCGGCCCGGGTCAGGCATGCCCGGCAGAACATCGGCTGGCTCCTTGGGAAGTATGGCCCGCGAAAGGCAGGCTGGGACGTCAGGACGGGGGACGCGAGGAGCGTTCATGAGACGCTCGGCGCTTCGCGTGTGGACGCGGTGGTCACCGAGCCCGTCCTCCTTCCGAAGTTCACGGCGCTTCCCACGAAAGAGAGGGCGGAAACGGCAGCGGAGGCGGCCCTCGACACGTATATGGCGGCCCTTCGTTCGGTCAGGCGCGTCCTGAAGCCAGGAGGCAGGGCGGTGATAGTGGTCCCCGTAATAAGGACGGCCGAAGGCGGCGAGATATCGCTGGCCTTCACAGATCCGCAGGAGCTGGGGTTGAAAGAATACCAGCCGGACCCCTGGCCGAGGGTCGGATATCCCGTCAGGATGGCCTCGGAGAGCACAAGGTGGATAAGGCGAGGCGTCTATGTCTTCGAGGTAGTCTGATTCCGACGCTGGCGCTCCGGAAGCCGCATGTCCACCCTTCGGAACAGCCCGAGGAGCGACTCAAGGTGGTCGTCGCTTATGCCGGACTGGACAACGAGCTTCTTCATTATGGCTGCGACGCGCCTCCTTTTGTGGAGGGGCATGCCGGACTTCTCGGCCATGTCAATGACGTACCCGTTCATGACGTTCGTCAGCTCCCTCCGCGGGCCGGCCGAGCGGCCGGCGGGTCCCGTCCTCCGCATCGCGTAGAGGAGGACCGCCAGGGCATGGGATATGTTGAGCGTGGGATAACCACTCCAGGTGGGTATGTGCACCACGGCGTCGCACATGGCGAGCTCTTCGGCGGTGAGCCCCGTCGTGTCCCTTCCCAGCAGGAGCACCGCCTTCTCCGGGGCGAAGTTGAACCCGGCCAGCCTCTCGGGCGAGACGGTATGCCTTTCGACCTTCTTCCCCTTCGCTATGGCCGTGCTCCCTACCACGAAGTCAAACCGTTTCAGAAGGTCTTCGAAGGAAACGCGCTTCGCGCCCAGAAGCACGTCCTGCCCATGGGAAGCGTAGACCAGCGCCGTCTTCCCGAACTCCTTGGAGTCGACCAGGTAAAGGTCCTTCAGACCGAAGTTCTTCATCACCCTGGACACATAGCCTACGTTTATGCCGAACCTGGGAGACATCAGGGCGACGGACATCTTCTCCAAGCGTATGCGTGCACCGCCCTGCCGACGCATGTATGAAAAGCGCCCGGTCACCTCTTGACCACCCTGTATACCATCAGCCTCTCGAAGAACAACCTTTCTTCTGACACCCCCGTCACCTCCCCGTGGGAGGCGGCTCCCCGGACCAGCGCCCCATAATCGCTGTGGGAAGACGTCACGAAAAAAAGAGACCCGCCCACCTTGAGAGCCCTGATCCCGTCCTCGACCATCCGCCGGGGGATCTGCACTCCTCCTTCTCCGCCATAGACGGCGGGGTCGCTTGCGGAATCCCCTTCCAGGTAGGGCGGGTTGACCACGACCAGATCGAACGCCTCCTCCCTGAAGGGGGCGGCGCAGTCGCACTGTACGACCTCCGCCCGCAGGCCGTCCGTCCTGTCTCTGGCCTCCTGCGCCGATTCGACATCGATGTCCGTCCCGACGCCTTCGGAACCCGGCCTTCCGCCCACCAGATGCCCGAGGACGAAACCGGAACCCGTACCGATCTCCAACACGAACCGGAATGGAGTAGTTTCGGCCGACCGCAGCAGGAGCATGCTGTCCTGAGAGGGCAGATAGACGCGCTTCACGCCGCCCCATCCCTAATACTGATGGCCAGCCTCAGGGCGTCCGGCGGCTCCAGCTCCGCTACCCTGGCGGCTCGATCGAATCCCTCCTGAGGCATATTCGACCCTCTTTTCGAAAGGTGCTTGATGGCTGCCCCGACCGTCTTCCCCCTGAAACTGAACAGTGTCTTGAGCGCCTGCACGGTCGGCGCGGCGTCAGCCATCTCTCGCTTCCTGTGAAGAGACATTATCTGTGAAAAGACCTTCGGCCGAGGGTCGAAGGCCGCCGGGGGGAGGACGTCGAGGGGCGTCGCCTGAAAGCACGCGTCGACCACCACCGAATACGGGCCATACTTGGCCGAGCCCGGGCGCGCAAGGAGCTTGTCCACGAACTCCTTCTGCAGTATCACTGCTGCCCTAGGCGTCTTCTGCGCGCAGAACCATGTGATGAAACGGCTGGAGATATAATACGGCAGGCTCGACACCACTGCGTCAAACCCGCCGGCATCGTGTTTCAGGGCGTCTCCCCTGACCAGCTCGACGTTGGACAGCCTGGGAAGCCATCCGGCCGCTTCCTCACAGAGCGCGTCGTCCAGCTCATGCGTCCGGACGAACGAAACCCGCAGAGCCAGCTCCCGGGTCACCATGCCATGCCCCGTACCTATCTCGAATACGGTATCCTCAGGCCTCAGCGACGCGCGGTCAGCCAACAGCTTCGCCGATTGCTGGCTGGCCAGGGAGTGCTGACCGAACCTGAATCGACGGGGATTCATCGTTTCACGAATATGTTTATCCTTTCTTGGCCGGCTATTTCGCTGTAGAGGCGTTTTGCTATCTGCTTGCCGGGGTCCTTCAGGCCCCCCCTCTTTTCCACGTCGGCAAAAGTCTCAAAGGGCTTCTTCTCCCTCTGGTCCAGTATGCCCACGGTCAGTGTCCTTCCTATCCCAGGTATCAGCTCCAGAGAGTGCAGTCTGGGAGTTATGGGCTGGAGGTTGTTGAAGTATGCCACGTATTTCTGCTCCTTGGCCTGCACCATCTGCTCCAGCACGCTCTGCAGCTCCTGCTTGGCCCCGGGCGGCAGGTCGTCGAAGTTCAGCTTGCCGAGGACGCTGACTATCTTCTCCCGCCTGTCCTTTCCTATGTATATCCTCTCCCCCATGCCGAAGGTCGCGGTGTCAAGCGCCAGCAACTCCAGGAGGGTGAGGTACTCCTCTCCGACCACCTGCACTATGAGCCCCTCCCTGTTTTTCACCAGCTTCGACCTGGACCTCTGCATGTAGTCCAGCACGTACGCGTATTCCTCGTACCGCTTAACTGGCGCCGAGTAATTCATCATGTCAATGCGCTCCTGCTTCTGGCTAGACTGGGACCCTGACCGACGGCCTACACCTTGACACAGACGCCATTTCAGCGCGCATTCTTCGACTTCTCGAAAGATATCCTCGCACTATGATTTAAGTGTTGACCCGCGAGAAGCCGCGTCTTCTACGCCTTGGGGGCTTGGACGTAAGTGGAGATTATCTGCAGTATCTTATCCAGCGTCTCGGTGGGAGAAAGCTGCCTCCAGCCGACGGTGAACGTCCTCAACTCTTCCCGCGTCTTGGGGAGCACGTTCACCACTTCTACCGCCTGAAGCTCCGTGAGACCGGCTTCCTCCACGAGCTTCTCCACCACCTCCCTGGCTTCCTTCGACTCGAGCTTGGAAAACTTCGACATGTAGTCCAGCGTCCGTTTCTGGATCTGGTCCGCCTTCTCCTGGTCCACCTTGGCCAGCAGGTCCTTCGCCTCATGGACCGTAAGAGGTTTTCTCGACACTTCTGTGACCAAAGACACTCATCCCTTCAACGGCTTCACATGTTCGAACCTTGCTATGAGCTTCTTGTTCTTGTCGCCCACGGGGACGTTTATGACAAGCGACCGCCTTCTCACTTCTTCGACGTCGCCGACGTGCCCCTGGAACCTTCTGTGAGGCATTCCCTTGCTCTGGGAGGGCTCGATGTCTATCACTACCTTCTGTCCTTCCTTGTATTCAACCATAAGACTGGAAAGGCCTGGAGAATGGTCGGACGTCAGCAGGCTCCTGGTCTTCCTCCTAAAACCTTTGTGCTGAGGCATGGTTGCGCGCTTGCACCACGAATATGGGTGCCCATAATAAAGGTTTATTCACTCGTGTGCCCAGGCGAAGTCAAGTATGTCGTAGCACGCCTTCAGTACACTTCCGCGGCCCAGCAGGCCGGCGATCCCCTCTTCCCCCTCCTTCAGGCCAACCACGCGCCATGGGCTTATGCCGTTGTCCATCTCCGCCACCGCCTTCACCTTCCTTCCCCGGTTCTCCGTAATCCTGAGCCAATGGACCTTCTTCACCCTTCTGGATGCCGAGGGCAGGCCCTTTTCCCTGAACGACGATTCGATCATGGCGAGGGCGTCCTGCCCCGCCTCTCTGTCGAGTTCGACGTCGAACCTCACCACCTTCCTGAGTCCGTCGAAGAAGCCGGGGTCGAAGTCCTTCGATTCTACCTGCACGAGCTGCACCGGCCCCCCGATCAGCCTGTCCAGCCGCTCGAACCCGCCATTTCTCCGCATGGGGCTGACGACCTGGACGAATACGGGCCGCCCCCTTCCGAGGACCATCGCGTCGTCGTCTTCGCTCCCCGACCAGCTTATCTTGACCCCGGCCGCCTCGAACGCCTGCTTGAACGCCTTGACCAGAGAACGTTCCACGCTGGGATGCTCGGCGGACACCCCCATGTCGTCGCAGGCCTGACAGCCGTCCCCTCCGCAGCCGGCGCACGCTACCCCCTTGGTCTTGACCCCCTTGAGCAGCTTCACGTACCTGACCATGAACGACATGTTCCTGCTCCGCACGGAGAACGACTCGTCCGAAAGGTCTATCTTGAGAGCTGCGTCGGCGTTGCCCAGCAACACCTCCTTCCCTAGGACATCGAGTATTTCTCTGCGAAAGAGTGACACGAGCGCCTTCTTGATGCCTATGCCCGAGCTCAGTCCGAACTTGGCCCTCAATTCGTCCTCGGCGTCCACCTGACTGGCGGGCACCGCGACCCCGACCTGCAGGCTGGAGAACTCGAACTTGTCCAGGGCCGCCGCCGCCTTCGCCGCTATCTCCTTGCGCTTCTTGTACGCCTCCCTGCAGAGCGCGCAGGACCCTCCCCCAGCGCCCTCCCTTGGCACCTTGGACCCCCACGATTCCGCGTCCAGGACGCTGCTGACGAACTGCCGCCCGAGGCACCAGTCGCACAGGCTGACGCTGGAGGCTACGCCTCTGGCCCTCTCCGGCCCTCTCTTCAAGGCCTAGGCAGCACCGGCTCCCTTGAACTGTTTTAGCAGTTCCCTGTTCATCCTGAGCTTTCGCATGTTCTTCATCATCTTCTTCATCTGTTCGAAAGAGGTGAGCATATCCTTGACGTCCCTTTCCGCCGTCCCCGATCCCTTGGCGATTCTCCTTATGCGCCCGCCTCCGATCAGGGAAGGGTCCTTCTTCTCCTCCCCCGTCATGGATTTCATTATGGCCCTCCACTTCCCCACGTTCTTCTCGGCCTTCTCCAGCTGTGAATCCTCCACCTTCGGCAGGCCGGGCAGCATCTCCAGGACCTTCTGCAGGGGACCCAGCTTCGTCATCTGGGTCAGCTGCACCTCGAAGTCATAGAGGTTCATCTTCCCCGAGGCCACCCTCTTCGCCACGTCCTCGTCCACCTCCGCCAGCTTCACCCTCTCCACCAGCCCCTTCAGGTCTCCCATCCCGAGCATCCTGCCGGCGAACCTGGACGGGGAGAACTCCTCGATGTCGTCCACCCTTTCCCCGTTCGAGACGAACAACATCTTGGCGCCCGTGGCCGCGGCGGCGGCCAGCGCCCCTCCCCCCTTTCCGGTACCGTCCAGCTTGGTTACGGCTATCCCTCCCAGCTTCGTCGACTGGGAGAATGCCAGGGCCTGTTGGTAGGCCTGCTGGCCTATCGTCCCGTCTATGACGAGCAGCGTAAGGTCGGGCGAGACCGCCTCCTCCATCTTGGCCATTTCCCCGAGCAAGGACTTCTCTTCCTTGTGCCTGCCCGCCGTGTCGATTATTATCAGGTTCTTCCTCTGGGATATCCATCGGGCCTTTCCTTCTCTGGCCGCCTTCACGGCGTCCTTCCCTCCCTCCCAGAATACCTCGGTGGACGCCGCCTGGCCCATCGTCCTCAGCTGCTCATAGGCACCCGGCCTGTAGACGTCGGCGCAGACCAGGCCGGTCCTGTAGCCCTTCCGGACGAAGTATTTCGCCAGCTTGGCCGCGAAGGTGGTCTTCCCCGAGCCCTGTATGCCGACCAAGAGTATGGTCCAGGGCCTCTCCTGGGGGGGTGCCAGCCTCGTCTCTTCGCCCATTATCTTTACCATCTCGTCGTAGAGCAGCGTAACCGCGCGTTCCTTCACGGAGATGCCGGGCTTGGTCCTCTCCGACATCAGCTTGCTCTCGACGTTCTTGCTGAGCTCGAAGACTATCCTGACGTTCACGTCGGCCTGCAACAGCTCCCTCTGGACGTCCCTGACGAATTCCTTGATCGCGGCCTCGTCCACTATGTCCCTGTCCAGCAGCTTCCTTATGGCCGACTGCAGACCTTCCTTGACCCTTTCAAACATCGACCTTGTCCTTCAGCGACGCTCTTTTAATCTTTAGGAGGCCCCTGTCCTTCTGCCACACCGTCTCCGATTCGTCTATGACGAGCTCCTTGCAGTAGTGCGGGGCATCGAGGACCAGCGTCTCGCCTTCGCCGCCTTCCAGGGACGCGTTGAAGCCGAACCTGACGGAGCGCTCGACCAGCCGCTCGACCATCTCCCCGTCAAAGACCCTGCCCAGCCATTCGGGGCCAAGACCGTGCGCAGAAACGCTGGTCATGATGAACCTGAAACCCGAGCCCACCAGGTCGTGCAGGTACCCGGCCTCGTCGACCCCCCAAAGGGGGCTGTGGACCCCGACGCCTTCCGCGGCCATCACGCCGCCGAAGGCCCTCCTCTGGTAGTCGCTCTTCAATCCCCCCGTGACCACGACGTCGAACCCGAATTCCTTCCTGGCCCTGGAGACCAGCCCTCGGAGAGCCTCGGTTTCGCTTCCCCCCTCCTCGATCGGCTCGTACACGATCGGCAGCTTAAGGGCCTCGGCTTGGAGCCTGGTGACCCAGACGTTGGGGTAGTGGAAGAGCATGCTCTCGGGCGTCCCCGGATCCAGGGTCAGGAGGCAGGCCACGTCGTAACCCTCCTTGCTCGCCAAGAGAAGCGAATAGTTGCTGTCCTTGCCGCCCGAAAAGAGGGCCGCGGCCCGCACGCCAGTCAACCTCTATGACCTATCAGCCGTGAAGCCAATCATTACACCATCATACTGCTCTTCCGTAGACATCATTTAGGTCGGGCCCCGTGTCCACGTTACCCTAAATAAATCTGCGGCTTCAAACCTTTATTTAGCGAAACGGTCGCATGGACGGCCAGGCTTCCTTTCTTTGAAACGAAGATCTATCAGGCGGCTCGCCGTCAACGTCAAGGACGGCCTGGAGGACTCCAACGTGTTCAGGGACGTCATGGAGGTGCTCTCGCGCGACTTCGAGCTGTCCCTGATAGGGCCGGTCTCCTACCAAGGGACAGAGCGGCTGGACTCCTTCAAAAAGGTGTCTCCGTCGAGGCACGACCTGATGGTGAGCCTCGGGGGCGACGGCACGCTGCTACACGTAGCCAGGGAGGCGCCGGCCGGGGTGCCCATACTCGGGATCAACCTGGGCGGAAGGGGGATACTGAACGAGCTGGAGCCCACCGACCTGCCCATAGCCGTACGCCAGCTCAAGGAGGGGCGATATTACATAGAATCCAGGACAAGGCTCGGCGCTACGATGGGGAAGAAGACGCTCCCTCACGCGCTGAACGAAATATACATGATCCGTTCCGGATATGTAGACACGCCCACATTCTACATCAAGTCGATGGGCCAGACGCTCGGGGCCAGGATGGACGGGATAATGGTCTCGACCCCCACCGGGTCGACGGGCTATTCCTACTCGGCCGGCGGCCCGGTCATAGCCGAGTCGCTGGAAGCCTATATAATCACGCCCGTCCTGCCCATATACAGGGTGCCCTCCCTTGTCGTCCCGGTTTCGGAAATAATTATATCGTCGGACGCGGCGTGCGATGTCATGGTCGACGGGGTGCGGGCGGCGTCCGGCCAGACCGACGCCGTGGCGATAACCAAGGCGCCCCCCTCGTCCTTCTTGAGGTTCAGGCCCAGGCCGTTCAAACAGCTTAGGAAGCTGCTGAGTGAGAATGCCATCAGGTGAAAGGCCAAGGGCGATAGTGCTCGACACCTCGGCCGTGCTGGCAGGCATGCTGGATGTCCCCCTAGAGCCGACCCCCTGCATGACCACCCTAGTGCTCAACGAAGTGCGCGCCAAGGCGTCGCGCTCCACCGTGGACGTCGGGCTGGGCACCCTGCACAGGGTCTCCGTGATGGACCCGCCCCCCGCCGCGGTCGAGGAGGTGAGGAAGAAGGCGGCGGAGCTGGGCGAAGCGCTCCGGCTCTCTGAAGCCGACATGTCCATCCTTGCCCTGGGCGCGGAGCTGCGCCGCACCCGCGGCTCTCCGGTCGAGATATTCTCCGACGATTATTCTCTTGAAAACACGGCGTCGCACATGGGGCTCTCCTTCAGGTCTCTTTCGAGCAGGGGGATAACCCACGTCATGGAATGGAGATACTTCTGCAGAGGGTGCAGGCGCGAATACAGGAACGTCCCTCGCGGGGGCATATGCGAAATATGCGGCTCCGAAATCAGAAGAAGGCCCACTTCGAAGAAGGCCCACGCCAGGACACAGCAACCGCCGGAGTAAACCCCGGCGCGGGCGACCAAACGGATTTAAGCCGTCAGAAGCGCCGAAGACGACCGTGGCCTCCGGGGGTACGTTGGGCATGGCGCTGATCGCCCTGGGAACAGCGTTGGCCCTGGCCGACATGGCCGCGTGGACGGGCCTGCAATATGCCTTCTACACGAACTATGAAGCGGGCTCCGTCATGGCGGCCGCGGGAGCGTTCTATATCGTCCAGGCGTCGGCCGTGTCTCTCGTGGCCGGGGGCTTCGTCTCCGCCTATCTGTATTTCAGGGACAGGCCGAGGGCGGGCGCCACGCTGGCCGCCGTCGTATCCGAAGTACTCTCGTCCAGGAGGGACGTGCTCCGGGGGGTGGCGGCGGGAATCGCCTACGCCGTCTTCTACGCCTTCGCCTCCAGCGTCATAGTCTATCAGCCGACTGTGGACTTCGCCCAGGCCTACGGCGTGACAGCCCCGGGCTGGCACATCGCTGCGTGCTGCGGCAGCATGGGGACGGTCCCCGCGGTGGAGCTGTACGTGCTCCCCTCCTATCACCTGGGGGGGCAGGTCCTCCCGCTGGACGTGCTGCTGTCGCTCGTCATCCCCGTCCTGGTGGGCTTTAACGTGGCCATAGCTTCCTGTGCCGTGCGGAACAGGCCGTCTGGCAACGGAGGCAGGTGGCTGGCCGGCGTGGGGGCTTTCGTCGGCGTCTTCACGGGGTGTCCCACCTGTGCCGGCCTCTTCCTTGCCGGCGCAGCGGGCGGACTGGGCGCGGCCGGCCTGGCCCTGGCCCTCCAACCCTATCAGGCGGCCTTCATCTCGCTCAGCATACCGATCCTGGTGGCGGGCGCGGTCGTCGCGCTTCGGAGCCTCGGGAAGCTCATGTACGGAAGCTGCGCGATAGCGTAGCTATTCCGGACAGATTTATATCTCGGGCAGATATATCACCACAAGACTGTACTTGAAGCGCGTCCCAGGGATGAGCTCTATGGTGAACGACTTTTCGAAGTTTTACGTCATGCTCCTGCTCTCGGAGGGGCCGAAGCATGGGTACGAGATAATGTCCCAGATGGAGGGGAGGCTCGGGAGGAGGGCCAGTCCGGGCCAGGTCTACCCGTTCCTGAGCGCGCTGCGCTCCGAGGGGATGGTCGCCTTCGTGGAGGAGGGGACAGGCAGAAAGAAGAGGAAGGTCTATTCCTTCACAGCCGAAGGGAGACGCCTCTGTGACAGGCTTTTCGCCCAGTTCACCGCCCTGGTGTCGAGCGCCATCAGGCCCAGCATACGTGTCTGCTCACATTGCGGGTGCAGCGTCTTCAGGGACGCGCACGTGGAAGAGGTGGGCGGAAGGAGGCTCTCCTTCTGCTGCAGGTATTGCGCGGCGTCATACAGGAAGTCGACGGTCGGGGGGGGCTGAAGCGGGTTGCCCACCGACCCGGTCTGCGGGATGTTCGTCCAGGAGTCGCCCGACGCCCTCCACGCGGCAGTCAGGGGGGCCACCTACTACTTCTGCTCCGAATACTGCATGAAGACGTTCACAGCGCCGGAGCTCGAACTGCGCCTGCTGAAACGGATGACCCTCCTCGGCCTCCTCCTCGGAGTCCCCATACTGATCCTGTCGTACGTCGCGGTCGCCCCCGGCTGGGTCCTGCTCCTCCTGGCCACGCCGGTGCAGTTCGTGGCGGGGTGGAGGTTCTATCAGGGGGCATGGAACGCGATAAGGATGCGCTCCTCGAACATGGACTTCCTGATAGCCGTGGGGACCTCGGCCGCATACTTCTACAGCCTCGCCTATGTCCTGTTCCCGACGGAATTCCCGTACGGCGGGCTCTATTTCGACACTTCGGCGGCCATCATAACTCTCATCCTGATGGGGAAGCTGCTGGAGCACACCGTCAGGGGGAAGGCGACAGACGCGATAACCAGGCTGCTGCGGCTCCAGCCCACAACGGCCACCGTCGTCAGGGACGGGGGGGCCCATGAGGAGGTGCCTATCGAAGAGGTCCAGGTGGGCGACGTCTTCCTGGTGAGGCCCGGCGAGAAGGTGGCCACGGACGGCACGGTGGTGGACGGCCACTCCTCGGTGGACGAGAAGATGGTGACCGGGGAAAGCGTCCCGGTCGAGAAGGCGGGGGGCGCCCCGGTCATCGGAGGCACGCTGAACGGCACGGGGGCGCTGAAGGTCAGGGCCGCCAGGGTAGGGGCCGACACCACGCTGGCCAAGATAGTCCAGGTAGTCCAGGACGCGCAGACGTCCAAGGGGCCCGTGGAAAGGCTGGTCAACACTATCTCGACCTATTTCGTCCCCGCCGTGGTCCTGACGGCCCTGGTTTCGTTCGTCTCCTGGACCGCGATAGGCCACAAGCCGGTCAGCTTCGCCTTCACCGCGGCCGTGGCCGTGCTGATAATAGCGTGCCCGTGCGCCCTCGGGCTTGCCACCCCCGCGGCTATAGTGGTCGGGGCAGGGAAGGGAGCCGAAAATGGGATACTGATCAAGGGAGGGGAATACCTGGAGAGGATGCAGAAGGTCGACACGGTGGTCTTCGACAAGACGGGGACGCTCACCGAGGGGACGCCCTCGGTCACCGACGTAATCAGCCTGGACCCCTCCTTCTCGGAGGGCGACGTGCTGAAGCTGGCCGCCGTGGCAGAGACGCGTTCAGAGCACCCGCTCGCGTCGGCCGTGCTGAA
The DNA here is from genome assembly GCA_021811935.1 of archaeon. Classification (GTDB taxonomy): domain Archaea; phylum Thermoproteota; class Nitrososphaeria; order Conexivisphaerales; family DTJL01; genus JAKAPW01. The sequence goes on from JAKAPW010000006.1 coordinate 21,249, forward strand.
GAAGGCCGGAGAGGAGCTCGGTCTGGTGCCGGAACCCGATTCGTTCGAATCCGTCCCGGGCGAAGGCGTGCGCGCCTCCTACGCCGGGATGCAGGTCTTCTTGGGCAGGGCCGCGGAGCTCGAGGGGGAGCACGCGGCGACCCTCGACCGCCTGGCCGGCCAGGGAAAGACCACGATGCTGCTGACTGTGGACGGCAGGGCCGCCGGGCTGGTGGCCGCGGCCGACACGCCGAAGCCCTTCGCAAAGGAGACGGTGCAGGCGCTCGCGAAGATGAAGCTGGACGTGGTGATGCTGTCGGGCGACGACGAACGGACGGCCGCGGCCATGGCATCACAACTGGGGATAGGGAGGTGCATCGCGGGCGTTTCTCCGGCGGGGAAGTCAGAGACGATCAAGAGGCTGCAGGAAGAGGAGGGGAGGAGCGTGGCGATGGTGGGGGACGGCATAAACGACGCGCCTGCGCTGGCGCAGGCCGACGTCGGCATAGCGATAGGCTCCGGCTCCGACATAGCGATAGAGACGGGCGGGCTCATCCTGATGCGGGACGACCCCAGAGACGTGGTGGCAGGCATACAACTCGCGCGCAGGACGATGGGCAAGGTCAGGCAGAATCTCTTCTGGGCATTCGTATACAACGTCGCGCTGATCCCGGTCGCGGCCGGGCTGCTCTATCTGGTGGTCGGCGTCCTGCTCAACCCGATACTCGCCGGCGCGGCTATGGCCATGTCCTCCGTCACGGTGGTCACCAACTCCCTGACGCTCAGGAGGTTCACCCCCAAGATGTGAGCGACCGTCTGGCCTTCGACATCCACGGGCTTGGATGCGCCGCCTGCACCCCATCTTCAAGAGGGGGCTGGAGGACGTGCCGGGCGTCCGCGGGGTCAGGACGCCCGCCATGCTGAACCGGGTGGTCGTGGAGTTCGACCCGCTGACAGCGCCGGAGGCGTCCGTGAAGCCGGCCGGGTGCTCCCGGAAGCAATAGTGGCCTGCCCTGTTGAACAGGTGCATCTGGCTCCTCTCCACGCCGCCGCTCGGCACCCTGTAGAGGTTTATCCCTCTCTCAACCACCGCCGACGGGGTCGTCCGGGGCCAGGGTGCCGCTGTCGACCACCACCAGCCTCCTCACAAGCTCGGGTTGCTCCAGCGCTATGCGGGCCGCCACGAACCCGCCTCTGGAATGCCCGACCAGGTTCACGCCCATCGTCCGGAGAAGGCCGACTGCGTGCCGGACCTGCGAGTCCATCTCGTAGCCGTCGGCCGGGTTGAAGCCCATCCCCAGCCTGTCGAAGGCATAGACGTGGAACCCCTTCCGACAGGGCGTCGAATTTGAGGGACCAGCGTACGAACCGTAGAATTGCCGGGATTACCGCCGTGAATCAGGACAGCATCGTGGCCCGACCCGGCCTCGAAATATCCGGTGCTTGTCCCGCCGAACTTCGCTTCTTCCGGGTTCATGCCACCCTGACCACACGCCTGTCCCCCCAGGTGGATATGTCGTGCCCCGGTATCACCATGTCCGCCGAGGAGGCCTCGGCCTTCGCCCTCTCCAGGGCCAGCAGGCATTCCCGGAGGTCCCAGAAGTAGCCCACGGGCTCTTCCTTGTCTATGTTGTAGCGGAGGTAGGCGTTGTCGCTGGCGAGCACGGCGGTCCCCCCGGCCGTCGCCACCGACACCATCTGGAGCCCCGGGGTGTGCCCGCCCGCCAGCATCACCTTGACCCCCGGCGCCACCTCCGCGTCGCCGTCCACCACGACGACGCGCCCCCCGGACATCATGTCGACCAGATCCAGCATCATCGTCCTGTTCGCGGCCCTCCTGGCCGCCTGGAACCTCATGATGTCCCCCCTCCAGAAGTCGATCTCCCTCTTCTGTATGTAGAACCTCGCATTCGGAAAATGCCTGTACCCCGTGAAGTGGTCTATGTGCAGGTGGGTGACGACCACCTTCCTGACGTCTTCCTTCTTCAACCCGAGCCCGGCGAGCAGCTCTCCCGGGTCCCTGTAGTCCTTCCCGTTCGCCCATTCGCCGGCGACGTCCTCACGAAAGGCCGTGTCCACGAGCACCGGCTCCCCGTCCCCCAAGATGCACCACACCGGATAGGGGACGCGGTTCTCCTTGCCCACGTCCGACCTCAGGACGGGGGATATGCCCGAGCCGTGCCAGCTGGGAGAGGAGCCGACCATGATTCCGTATATGGAACGGTTGACCATGACGACCTCACCTCCGCATCACAGATAAGCCTTGCACGACGGAGAGCGCCCTGCCGCTAAAACATATATAGACTGAGCCGGGCCGCCCTTTCGACATGGTTCTGGATTTCGTCGAAGCGAGGAAGCAGATAGAGGCGAAGGACCATTCTATGCGCGACAAGCTGATGCCGCCCGAGGAGGCCGCGAAGCTCGTCAGGGACGGCGACCACATGGCGATCGGCGGGATAATGTACTCCAGGACGCCCATGGCCATGATAAGGGAGGTCATAAGGCGCGGCGTCAAGGGGCTCACGGCTTCCAGGCTCCTCTTCTCATTCGAATCAGACATGCTGTTCGTGGCCGGCAGCGTCGACAAGGCGGTGACGAGCTGGATAAGCATGGCCGTCACATGGGGCGTGTCCAAGATAATGCGCAACTATGTCGAAGGAGGCAAGGTCAAGCTGGAAGAGTGGAGCCACGCGGGGATCAACCTGAGGTACAAGGCGGGGGCGATGGGGGTGCCCTTCCTTCCGACGCTGTCGATGCTCGGGTCCGACCTGATGAAGTACAACGGTGCGAAGGAGATGGACTGCCCGTTCACGGGCAGGAAACTCTGCCTGGTCCCCGCCCTGTATCCTGACGTCGCGGTCATCCACGTCCAGCGGGCGGACAGGTACGGTAACGTCCAGGTGGACGGGATGCCGTTCGCGGACGCGGACCTGGCCAGGGCCTCCGGCAGGGTGATCGTTACGGCCGAAGAGATAGTGAGCACGGACCGGATAAGGAGGGAGGGGGACAAGACGGTCATCCCCTTCTTCTGTGTCGACGCCGTGGTCGAAGCCCCCTTCGGCTCGTACCCCCATGAGTGCCCGGGCCTCTATCAGGCGGACTACGAACACTTCCATCGTTACGCGGACACGGTGGCGAAGAAGGGGGTAGACGGCGTCAAGGAGTACCTGCAGGAGTACGTATACGGCCCCGCGTCTTACTATGACTACCTGCAGAAGTTCCACATCGCGAACCTGATGAAGAACGTCGGGCTGTCGAGGCGGCTGGTGAGCGACTGAGATGCCAGGCTACACGACGGCGGAGCTGGTGACCGTGATGGCCTCCAGGGAGCTGGAGGACAGGAAGACAGCGTTCGTGGGAGCCGGCCTGCCGCTCATTTCGGCAGCGCTAGCGCAGAAGACGCACGCCCCCGACCTCACCATAATCTTCGAAGGCGGGGCGGTCGCCCCCCTGATCCATCCCACGCTCGCCCCCTACTCCACAAACGAGGCCAGGGCGACCAGGTTCGCGCTGATGGTCTCCTCCCCGTCCGACCTGTTCAACCTGCTGCATCGGGGCTACATAGACTACGGCTTCCTCGGCGGCGCCCAGATAGACAAATACGGGAACATCAACACCTCGGTGATAGGGGACTTCGAACACCCCAAGGTCAGGCTCCCAGGGAGCGGCGGGGCCAACGACATATCGTCGCTCTGCACCAAGACCATGATAGTCACCCACCACGAGAAGAGAAGGTTCATCGAGAAGATAGACTTCCTGACCAGCCCGGGCTACCTCGCCGGGGGCGACAGCAGGAGGGCCGCCGGGCTGATCTTCGGCAAGGTGGACAGGCTGGTGAGCCACCTCTGCGTGATGGACTTCGACGAAGAGAGCGGGGTCATGCGGGTGAAGAAGCTGCATCCGGGGGTGACGATAGAGGACGTGCTGGAGAACACGGGCTTCGCGCCTCTGGTGGCGGAGAAGCTGGAGACCACCAGCCCCCCGACGGAGAGGGAGCTGAAGATACTCAGGGAGCTGGACCCCGAAGGGATGTACGTACCGCACGCTTAATTATCCTGAAGCGGTCCGCCGATGCGGGGCTTGAAATACATAGACTGCCACGTACACATCACCCCCAAGAGGATGCTCCAGGAGGAGTCGTTCAGGCTCTACCTCCAGGGGAAGAAGGACGCGGACGCGATAAGGAGGGCGACGGAGGATCCAGCATACTTCGTCTCCATCCTGGACGAGGCGGACGTGGAAAAGGCGTTCCTGATCTCCATAGTCTCGCCGGACATAGAAGGAATGCCGTTCGAATACAACGACTTCCTCGCCAAGTACGCGGCGGAATTCCCGGACAGGCTTGTCCCGATAGGCTCCATCCACCCGCTCTACACGAAGGACGCGAAGAAGGACTTCGAGCACATCGTGGACGGGCTGGGGATGAAGGGGATCAAGGTCCACCCGCCGCACCAGTCGGTCTATCCCAACGACCATCGGAACGGCAACAAGGCATTGACCACGATATATTCCATGGCGCAGGACAGGAAGATACCCGTGATCATCCACACCGGGACGTCGATCTTTCCCAAGGCCAGGAACGTCTACGGCGACCCCATCTATGTGGACGATGTGGCGGTGGACTACCCCGACCTGAAGGTGGTGATGGCCCACGGCGGCAGACCGCTCTGGATGCAGACTGCGTTCTTCCTGGTGCGTAAGCACCCGAACGTCTACCTCGACATATCCGGGATACCCCCCCGCGGCCTCCTGGGCTACTTCCCGAGGCTGGAGGAGATATCGGAGAAGACGATGTTCGGCTCCGACTGGTCCGGCCCCATGGTGCCCGGTATCAAGGAGAACATAGCGTCCTTCCTGGAACTCCCGCTTTCCTCCCGGGCGAAGGAGTCCATCCTTCGCCGGACCGCCCTGAAGATGCTGTGAACCGCCGCGGGGCTTCCAACAGGACGAGGCCGGAACGCACCAGTCGCGGGGGGGCCTTCCACGCGTCCGCGGGTCCCTACAGCTTCCCTTCCCTCTTCATCTTCTCGATTTCTTCCAGCGACGGTATCCTGGCCCTCTCGGGGAAGGGGGCGTGGAGCGGTCGGGTGGCGTCTATGAGCATCAGGCTCCAGACCCTGGCCTCGTCCTCGCCTTCGCCGGACGGGTCGAGCATCTGGCCGTATGTGTGGGGTATGATTATCGTCCCCTTGCTCGGGTCGCACCTCGTAGCGATGGCCCAGAGCACCTCTTCCGGGTTCCTGGTGTTTATGTCGTCGTCGACCGCGACGCAATACTTGATGCTGTCGTTGGCACCCACCGCAGACAGCATGGCCTTCCTGCCGTCCCCTTCGCGCTCCTTCTTCAGCGAAATGACGTAGAAGAAGGTGTGCAGGAAGTTGGCCGACTTCACGCCCGGCACGTCCTCCTTGATCCTCTCCTGCGTCAGGACGGTCTTGGCTATGAAATAGTAACCGACCTCCGAGGACCTGGCCGTGATGCTGTAGTAGATCGGGTCGCGCCTGTGGGTGATCCTCTTGACCACCACCACCGGCCGCATCCCCTGGACGCCGTAGTAGCCCGTGTATTCGCCGTACGGGGCCTCCTTCTCCCTGACGCGAGGGAGTATCTCACCCTCCATCACTATCTCCGCGTCGGCGGGGACCAGCAGGTCGGACGTTTCGGCCCTGATGAGCTGGATAGGGCTGCCGACCAGGGAGCCCGCCAGGGCGTATTCGTTCCTGCCCAGGGGGAGCCCCGTCGCAGCCGCCATCCCCACGGCCGGGTGATACCCTATGACTATGGCTATCTTCAACGGCTCGTTCCTGGCGTCCGCCTTGTTGTAGATGTGCCACAGGTGCCTTGGCTCCAGCAGCACCCCGAACTTGTTCTTGCCCTTCAGCAGGAACCTGTGGAACGACATGTTCTGCTCCCCCGTCTCCGGGTCCCTGGCCACGACGAACCCGCCGGTCAGGTAGGGGCCGGCGTCCTTCTCGTGCATGGTCACTATAGGGAACCTGGTGAGGTCCACTTCGTCCTCCCCGACCACGACCTCCTTGCAGGGCCCGGTCTCGAGCACCACGGGCTCCACCTCCTTCCTCACCCTCTTCACCAGCTCTTCGTTCAGCTTTTCGAAGGTCACGTCGGCCGGCAGCCCCAGGCCCATGGCCAGCCTCTTCCTGGTCGACAGCATGTTCACCAGGACTGGCATGTCGAAACCCTTCACGTTCTCGAATAGCAGAGCGGGGCCCTTCTCAGCCTGTACCTTCATGTGGATGGCGGCTATCTCGAACTTCGCGTTGACCTCCCCGGTCTCCCTCTTCAGTTCGCCGCTCTTTTCGACAAGATTCAGATAACTCCTGAACGTGGATGGGGATTCGCTGAACATCGCACGTGGCGCGCCTTTTTCGCATATAAATAGGTTTACGGATGCCGTTCAGAACCTGTACGAATCCCCGACGACCCCGCCTTCCTTGAGGGCCTTCCTCATCACCTTTCCCGTGACTGTCTTCGGGAGGGCCTCCACGAAGACCATCTCTTTTGGGACCTTGTAGCCGGCCACCCTGCTGGCCACATGGCGCCTTATCTCCTTGGCCAGCTCCTCCGTCGGCCCCCTCCCCTCCGCGAGCACTATGAACGCGGCCACCCTTTCGCGCAGTTCGGGGTCGGCGAGGCCGACCGCCGCCGACTCGAGCACGGCCTGGTGCTCCTGCAGGACGTCCTCCACCTCCTTCGGCGCGACGAGATATCCCCTGCTCTTGATCAGGTCGTCGGTCCTCGATATGTACCAGAAGAAACCGTCTTCGTCCACCTTCGCGTAGTCCCATGTCAGGTACCACCTGTCCCTGATCCTGGCGTTCCACTCCTCCTCCAGGCCCAGGTAGCCCGGCGTGAGGCCGACGAACCCCTTGTCGATGGCGAGGTACCCCGTCTCGTTTTCGTCGCATTCCGTCCCGTCCTCCCTCACCACCGTTACCGGGATCCCGGGCAGGGGCTTCCCCATCGAGCCCAGCCTGACCGTCCCCGGCCTGGTAGAGCAGAAGACGTGGGACTCGGTCTGCCCTATGCAGTCGTAGATTTCGCAGCCGAACCTGTCCTTCCACTCGTTGAAGAGCTCAGGCGCGAGCGTTTCGCCCGAGCTGAAGGCAGCCCTGAGCGCCGGGCGCTTCCCTCCGACTTCGATCCTCAGCAACCTGCGGTATATCGTCGGGTTTCCCACGAAGTGCGTCACGCCGTATTTCTCCATGTATCGGATCGTCTTCTCCGGGTCGAACCTGCCGGAGTAGACGCAGGTGGCCGCGCCGCTGTACATGGTGTACCATATGCAGTAGCCCCAGGGCCACATCCAAGTCATCTCGCTCGGCGTCATCACCCTGTCGCCTCCCCCCGTGCACATCACCACGGCGGCGTTCGGCTCGCCCATCGCCACAAGCCATCTGTGCGCGTGGGGGACCCCCTTCGGGAAGGCGGTGGTGCCCGACGTGTAGAGTATGAACGCGAGGTCGTCCGCCGACGTGTCGTGCGCCAGCAGCCGGTCGCTTTCGTCCTTCGACGCCTCCTCGATCGGCCCCTTCCCGCCCGCCACGAAGAAGACTTTCTCCAGGCCCTTCGCTTCGCGGCGGACCTCTTCCACCGCGTCCGCGAACTCCGGCATCGTCACGGCCACCTTCGCCCCTGAATTGTCCAGTATGTATCGGAGTTCCCTGCTCCTGAACAGGGTACTGGTGGCCACGGCCACAGCGCCGACCTTGATTATCGCCATGTTCAGCGCGATGTACAGGGGGTGGTTGCTCATCCTGACCAGCACCCTGTCCCCCGGCTTCACGCCGTTCCCGAGCAGGAAGTTTCCGAGCCTGTTTACGGTGCCCTGGAGCTGCCGGTAGGTGATGACCTCGTCTTCGCTGTAGATGGCCGGCCTCCTGACGCCGTCCGGCTTGTCCGCCCACCTGTCCAGCACCATAGAAACCATGTTCATCCTTTGGGGCGGCAAGATCCGGAAATGCTGCTCGTTCACGGATTTCCGCTTCATCTCCTTCTGATAAAAACGTAATCCCCGGCGGGGCCCCGGACGATAGCCCCCGGGTGTCACCGCAAGGCGGTCCGAGGTCGACGCAGGAGAGCTCGGGCGTCCTCCGCGCGTCGCGCCGCTCCAGACTGGGGGCGCTCAGGCTACTCTCCGCCCGACCACCACCGCCCGGGTCTTCACGAAGCCACCGACCCTCGCTCCGTCGAATTTGAGATTCATGAGCGCATTCACCCTGTCGGGGAACTCCACACAAGCCCTGACTATGGCCCTCTCCTCCTCCCCCCCAGGAGGCACCGGGGACAACCACCGCTCGAATGAGATGAATTCGGGCATCAACTCGGCGCTCATCACCTCCAGCCCGGCCGATTCGAAGGTCCCGGCCCACTCCTTCAGGGTCAGGGCGCGGGCGTGGCTCGAATCCCTCAGTGTCTCCATCAGGTTGACGTGGTACTGCGTCCCTTCGACGGGCGACATGTCGGCGATCCCCAGCCTCCCGCCCGCCTTGAGGACCCGCGTCGCCTCCCGCATGAAGGACGCCACGTCCGGGAAGTGGTGGGGGGCCCTCCGGCTGGTCACCACGTCGAAGGCTCTGGATTTGAACGGCAGGTGCGTGGCTTCTCCCTCCCCGAAGGCGAGGTTCGAGATCCCTTCTCTGAGCGCCATCTCCCGCGCCTTTGACAGCATTTCGGCAGTGATGTCCACCGCCTCCACGCTTCCTGCCAGACGCGCCAGGGCCATGGCAGTGAACCCGGTCCCTGTGGCGACGTCCAGCGCCCTGGCATCCGGCGTCGGGGCAAGGAGCTCCATCAGGCGCGAGAGGTCCCCACCCTCCGCATGGCTCCTGCTCCTGGCGTAGTCATCGGCGTGCCGAGAAAAGAAGTCCCTCACCCGGCGTTCGGACAATCCACGGCCCGGACCCGCTTGGCCCGATATAAGCAGATGCAACGATCGAAGCGGGGACTTGGCCGGTGGTACGAGCGTGTCCTACCCGAGAAGATGCGTCAAGGAGAAGGTACAAGGAGCTTCGATTTGCCTTAAAAACCACTCTTCAAACGATGTTTTTTCTATATACCCATGCACCCTCTCGTGCTCTGTCTCTCAGGCGCTCTCTCGGTCTCTCACGCGGGCACAGGCAAAGAAGAGAGAGAGGTTTACATGGTGCGGGGGGTGGGATTTGAACCCACGAACCCCTACGGGATGAGGTCCTGAGCGTCGTGGCGCATCGCGCACTCACGCCTTTGGCCAGGCTGGGCGACCCCCGCAGCGCATCCTGCTCCAATCCCCAATTTCAAAAGCCTTCCGCTCGCCCGCCGGGCAACGTTTTAAGGGGGCCCCGCCCCTCCCCCGGCTATGCCGAAGTTGGACAGGGACGCCGTCTACGAGCTCACGAGGCAGATACCCGCCGGCAGGGTGACCACGTACGGGGCCCTCGCCGCCGCAGCCGGAAACCCGGGGGCCGCCAGGGGGGTGGGGATGCTCATGCACACCAACCCGGACGCGCCCAGGACCCCCTGCCACAGGGTGGTCTACTCCGACGGCAGGCTGGGCGGCTACGGAGCGAAGGAAGGGACCGGCCTGAAGGTCGAAAGGTTGCATGCGGAGGGGGTGGAGGTGGACGGCGGCAGGGTGAAGCTCTTCGCCGACCGGTTCTTCGCCGACTTCAAGCGCATCCGTTGAAAGGTTTATGAATCGCTGACCGAAACCCCGAACTCAAATTGCAGGCAACAGGCAGGAGGCGGGTGAAGGTCGACCTGCCGCTCGTGGTCATCATAATCATAGGGCTGATAACCGTCTCCGGGTTCGTCGCCACGGCGCTGAACTACGGCCAATATCAGATCTACCCGCCCTGGTTCAAGCCGGACCTGCACAAGCCGGCCATGATCTCCGTCCCCGTGGTCAACGGCACCGTCCCCCTCTCGGCCACCCTCTACGACGCGTATGGCAACCCGCTCGCCAACCTCACCCAGGTCTCCACTAACTCGTCCTTCGTCACCTTTTCTACCGGAAGCTTCGAGATAGTGCCGAACTACGCCTACAAGGTGTGGGTCCCCCAGCAGAACACCACCTACGACTTCGGCCTGCAGTCCCCCCCCATAGACCAGGCCAACGCCCAATACTATCATGTGACGCTGAACACGAACATGGTCGACCAGTTCTGGCGCCCCGACGTCATCCTTTCAGTTTGACCTTCCTGAAGGCCAGGTAGACGGCCACGTCGTACGCCGTCTTCAGCCCGCCGGCCACGAAGAAGGGCGTGGACATCATGGCCTGCTGCAGGACGTACCCCGCCATGCTCGGGCCGAAGGCGGCGCTTACGTTTCTTGACAGGGTGGTGAAGGAGGAGGCGGGCGTCCTCGCCTCCGGCTCCACCACCTGCACTATGTACGCCTGCCTGGTGGGGACGTCCATCTGCGACATGGACTGCCTGGCGAAGAGCAGCGCCGCGGCCCAATGGAAGGTGGGGGAGAGCGGGATCGCCATCAGCAGCAGGTTCGACGGTATGTGGGTGAACACCATCGTCCTCAGCAGCCCTATCCTGTCCGCTATCTTCGCCGCCGCCAGGAACGAGGCGGCCGTAATCAGGTAGGCCACGGCGAATACATCGCCGACGGAGGAGATGCCGACGCCGAAGGTCAGGTAGAACCAGAGGGATATCACGCTCTGCACTACGAAACCGCCGCCGAGGGCGTCGACCGCGAATAGGCCGGAGAGCCTGGCTATCGTCGCCCGGGATTCCGGGGTCAGCTTCCGCCCCGAAGCGGCCGGGGCGGCCGGCTCTATCCCCTTCCCCATCGACAGGTAGAGCAGGCAGAGCACGACCCCCGCCGCCGTGTACGCGACGAAGAGCGGCCTGAACGCGGCCGCCACCTCCAGCCCCGACCCCTGGAGCCGCTCCGGTATCCAGGCGAGCGTGGAGCCGAAGGAGGAGCAGGCGTACCCGACCAGGTTGTAGACCCCGAAGGCGACGTTCCTCCTCTTCTGCTCCACCGCCTGCGGCAGTATGGCCTGCTCCAGCGAGGAGAAGGGGCCTGCCTCCGTCCCCGTAACGCTCAGGCTTCCGAGGAAGGCGGCCACGGCCACCGTCGCGACGTCGGAGGAGATGGAGAGGAGCGCTCCCCCCAGGGTCATCAGCACGGAGAACGCCACGAGCGTCCGGCGCCTCCCCAACCTGTCGGCGAAGAAGGCGACCAGCGCGGTGGAGAAGGCGCTCCCGAGCATAGCGAGCATCAGCACGGCGCCCACTACGAAGACCGGGGCCCCGAGCTCGTGCAGGTAGATGCCCAGGGCCACCCCCAGGTACCCGAAGAAGACGGTCCTCGTCGCCTTCGAGGCGTGTATCAGCTTGCCGTCCCTGCTCATCCATCCCAGCACGCAGCCACACCTTCTCCAGTCATATCTTCTGTCGTCACACCTTCACCCTGGCCATCAACAGCAGGGGGAGGGCCGAGCCCACGCCCAGCACCGCCCACCCGACCTCCCAGGAAAAGACGGCGGATGTGAAGGAGAGGACGGGGAAGAAGAGCATACCGAGCGTTATCTGCACCGTGTTGATCATGGCCAGCGCCGCGGCGGCGCCCGAGGGGACCCTGTCGTTGACGAAGGCGTAGAACATGGATATCGCCATCTCGTTGAAGAAGCCCATCGCCACCAGGGAGGGGAGGATCAGGGCGCCGCCCATCGCCCCTATGAGCACGATGGGGAGGACCGCGAGCGCGCCAGCCGACAGCATCAGGAGCTTCCTGCGCCCCGTTCTGTCGTAGACCGCGGAGGACAGCCCGCCCACTATGCTCGAAAAGAGGAGCAGCGACGTCTCCAGCCCGGAACGCGCGACGCCGCTCCCGAGCACCGTCTGCTGGTACGCGGGCAGGAGCTGCCCCACTGCGAAGTAGCTCCCCCATGTCCCAGCGAAGGCCAGTGCGGGGACGACCAGCCCCCTGTCCCCGAGCATTTTCACGGCGTCCCGGGCGCTGTATCTCCCCTTCACGTCGACCCCGCGGACGAACCCGTAGTTGACCGCCGCCACGGCCATCCCCAGCAGCCCTCCGAGCGCCACCCCCGCCTGCCACCCTATCGCCTGGTGCACCGTCCCCCAGAGGAGGCCACCGGCTCCCCCCAGCCCGAAGGCCGTGTTGTACAACCCCATCATCAGCCCCGGCCTCTCTGGGTACAGTCCGAGCAGCACCCCGGCCGCCGAAGCGAAGAAGAATGCGGATCCCACACCGGACACCACCCTGGTCAGCATCACCCATGCGGCCGACGGGTCCAGGGGGAGCAGGACGTTCCCCGCCGAGAGCACCGCGAGCCCGATGACGTACGTCCTGACGGCCCCCAGCCTGCCGGAGAGCGCCCCCGAGGGAATCTGGAAGGCGCCCGTGGAGAGGAAGAAGGCGAACGGGATGAGGCCGAGCGCCCACAGTGGTATCCTCCCCGCCGAGGCTATGTCGGGGAGTGCGGGGGAGATTATGAACCAGTTGAGGCTGTACACGAACCTCCCGAGCAGCACGAGGGACAGCACGGCCCCCCTTTTTCCGATCAGAAGAGGTCGACCATCCCCGGCTGGGCCGGCGTGTGTTATTAAGGTCTGGGCGCCGGCCAGATTGATTTAAAGGCGGCCCGAATCACCACCCACGCGCCGGGGTGGCGGAGTGGCTATGGTGACGCACCACCATAGAACGCGTCAGCCTCGAGATCTTACGAACAGGGCTGGCAAGCTGATGGGCCCTTGCGGCCCCCATGGGTTCAAGTCCCATCCCCGGCGCCATCAACATGGTTAATGTAGCCCTCCCCCCTGCAGGCCGTCGCGGCAATTGGACAGCAGAAAGATACCGAAGACAATGTCGACCCAGCACCCGGACAACGCCACCGTCCCGCCCTGGGCCGACGGCGAAGCCATACAGGAGGAGGCGGAGCTCCACGAGGCCTTCCACGCCTACCGGGAGTTGGGGTGCAACGAAGTGATGTGGGACTCCGAAGGGAAGGACGTCGACACGAACGTCGTCAGGAAACTGCTGAGCAACTACCCGGACTATTTCCGGGAGCACGTCATAGGGGAGGACGTCTTCCTGACCTACAGGATTCCCAACCCGCAGATAGAGACGGCCGAAAGAAAGATAGTGACGGAGACGCTTCAGACCATACCCCTCAGCGCGGACGTCGCGGGCGTCTTCTACAACAGGACCTCCACCCCCGTCTTCGAAGTGATACTGCCGTTCACCACGAGCGGGAAGGAGCTGGTCTACCTGCACGAATACTACCACAGGGCGATAGTCGGCGTCGAGGACATGGTGCTGGACGGCTCCACCAGGGTGAGGGACTGGATAGGGACTTTCCACCCGAAGAAGATCGCGCCGATACCCCTCATAGAGGACAGCGACAGCCTGCTCAACGCCGATTCGATAGTCCGGGGCTACCTGTCCGCCGCGAAGGTCACGGGGGTCAGGGTCTTCATAGCGCGCTCCGACCCGGCGCTGAACTACGGCATGGTACCCGCCGTCCTGCTCTCGAAGGTGGCGCTCTCCAGGCTGGGCTCGCTGGAGGAGGAGACGGGCGCGCGCATATACCCGATCATGGGGGTGGGGACGATGCCCTTCAGGGGGCACCTCTCCCCCGAGGACCCGGGGCGATTCCTGGAGGAATACAGGGGGGTGTACACGGTGACCACCCAGTCCGCCTTCCGCTACGACCACCCGGCCGCCGTCGTGAAGGCCGCCATCTCCACCCTTAACTCCGGCCTGCCGAGCGGCAGGCCGGTCTCCACGGAGGGAGTCGAGCCGCACCTGAAGTCGGCCATGGCCGGGTTCACGCGCGCCTACCAGACCAGGGTCGAGGAGCTGGCCCCGCTGATCACCGCCGTCGCTTCGCTCGTCCCCAGGCGGAGGGCGAGGAAGCTCCACATAGGGCTCTTCGGCTACGGGAGGAGCGTAAAGGGCGTCTCCATGCCCAGGGCGATACCCTTCGCCGCCGCTCTGTACACGCTGGGGATACCACCCGAGCTGCTCGGGGCCGAGGCGATGAAGGGGCTGACGAAGCCAGAATGGGATGCGCTCGGCGCGCATTACCTGAAGATGAAGGACGACTTCGGGTTCGCCGGGGGGCTGGTCTCCTGGGAGAACATCAATTTGCTGGCCGACAGGCGGACCGACGTGGCCAAGGCAGTGGGGACGAAGGCGGAGACCGTGAAGTCTTCCCTGGGGATGGTGATGTCCGACCTGTCCGCCGTCGAGGAGTCGCTCTCGGTCAGGCTGGGGCCGACGGGCGGCAGGTTCAAGAAGCACGAGAACTTCGTCAACAACTTCCTGATATCCTACCTGGAGGGGGAAGAGGCGGAGGCGAGGGCCGCGCTGATGGAGGCGGCGGAGCTCCGCAGGTGCCTCGGGTGACCGCCGGCGTCCGCCGAACGACGTAAAGCCTTATATCGCCCATCCCGGTAGGCTTTCTGCACGCTGTTTTGGCGGCATCGATGCCAAGGCGGGTCTCGCCCGGCTGTGAAGCATCGATCTCCCGGTGTGCATACATCATGAGGGTTCGACCTGTAATGGATCGAATCTGACCATACAGGTTGTTTGCTACCACGCAAAAGCCGGTAGTGCTGTACTCCCGATCGATTCCGGTTGATCCTGCCGGACCCGACTGCTATCGGCATGGGATTAAGCCATGTTAGTCGTGCGTCCTCCGGCTGTGGAGGGCGCGGCGTACGGCTCAGTAGCACGTAGTCAACCTACCTTGGAGACGCGGACAATCCCGGGAAACTGGGGCTAATCCGTGATAGGTTCGGAGTCCTGGAATGGCTTCGAGCTCAAAGGGTTGGAGGAGCATGCTTCTTTTATTGCTCCAAGATGGGACTGCGGCCGATCAGGTTGTTGGCGGGGTAATGGCCCACCAAGCCTATAACCGGTGCGGGCTCTGAGAGGAGGAGCCCGGAGATGGACACTGAGATAAGGGTCCAGGTCCTACGGGGCGCAGCAGGCGCGAAACCTTCACACTGCGCTAACGCGCGATGAGGCTATACCGAGTGCCACCCGCTGAGGGTGGCTTTTCCACGGTCTAAAACGCCGGGGGAATAAGGGGAGGGCAAGCCTGGTGTCAGCCGCCGCGGTAATACCAGCTCCCCGAGTGGTCGGGACGATTATTGGGCCTAAAGCATCCGTAGCCGGCTCCATAGGTCTCTTGTTAAATCCAACGGCTCAACCGTTGGACTGCAGGAGATACCATGGAGCTAGGGGGCGGGAGAGGCGGACGGTACTCCATGGGTAGGGGTAAAATCCTCTGATCCATGGAAGACCACCAGTGGCGAAGGCGGTCCGCTAGAACGCGCCCGACGGTGAGGGATGAAAGCTGGGGGAGCGAACCGGATTAGATATGGAGCGGGGGAGCATATATACGCGCAGCAATCAGTAAGTGCAGTGCTTCACGACAGAATATCTACGGGAAGGATGATTTGGCGAAGTTTGAAGCTCAGATCGGATTCACCCACCCTGTCAAGAAGAACGCACTTGCGCGTGCTCTGTCCGTTCCACTAAATACCCGGGTAGTCCCAGCTGTAAACGATGCAGGCTAGGTGATAGGGGAACTATATGTTTCTCTAGTGCCGCAGGGAAGCCGATAAGCCTGCCGCCTGGGGAGTACGGCTGCAAGGCTGAAACTTAAAGGAATTGGCGGGGGAGCACCACAAGGGGTGAAGCCTGCGGTTCAATTGGAGTCAACGCCGGGAACCTTACCAAGGGCGACAGCAGGATGAAGGTCACTCTGAAGAAATTACCAGACGAGCTGAGAGGAGGTGCATGGCCGTCGTCAGCTCGTGCCGTGAGGCGTCCTGTTAAGTCAGGAAACGAGCGAGACCCACACCACATGTTGCTATCGTTACCCGAAAGGGTGGCGGGGCTAATTTGTGGGACCGCCACCGCTAAGGTGGAGGAAGGCGTGGGCCACGGCAGGTCAGTATGCCCCGAAACCCTTGGGCCACACGCGGGCTGCAATGATAGGGACAGCGGGCTCCGACCCCGTAAGGGGGAGGTAATCCCTAAACCCTATCCCAGTTATGACTGAGGGCTGCAACCCGCCCTCACGAATCTGGAATCCCTAGTAACCGCGCGTCACCATCGCGCGGTGAATACGTCCCTGCTCCTTGCACACACCGCCCGTCGCTCCACCCGAATTGGTTCATGGCGAGGTGGCGTCTTGTTGGCGCTATCGAACCTTGGGTCGATAAGGGGGGAGAAGTCGTAACAAGGTGGCCGTACGGGAACGTGCGGCCGGATCACCTCCTACGATAAAGGGAGCCTTGCAGCACTACCGGTTGCGAATTGTGGCAGACAACCTGGATGTCAGGATGCAGCCATGCATCATAGATGCATGGCGAAGGGCGTAGCAGGCGGCCCCGCCGGGCCGTCCTGCGATTAACGCCGTGTATAGGAATGCGCAAGCCTTAACGTATCGCTCCCGATGGGTGCTACGACGCCATCTGGTGGATGGCTTGGCTTGGGTGACGACGAAGGGCGTGGCAAGCTGCGATATGCCCCGGGGAGATGCAAGCAGTCTTCGATCCGGGGACGCCCGAATGGGACTTCCCTCCCAAGGGAAACCTTGGGAAGCCGGGCCGCAAGGTCCGGCGGTGAACCTCCCGAAGGGAAGCATCTGAGTAGGGAGAGGAAAAGAAATCAAATGAGATCCCCTGAGTAGGGGCGACCGAAACGGGGAGAGCCCAAACCGAATCCCGTGCGGCAACGCATGGGAGATGTAGTGTGCCCGGCGGCGTTAGCTGGCCTGATCCTTTAGCTGAAGTGGCCTGGAAGGGCCCGGAATAGATGGTGAAACCCCAGTAGGCGAAAGGGGAGAGGGTCGGTGCCGCCGGGAAGAGTACCTGGCCTTGGCAGTGGCTAGGGAAGATGGGGGAAAGCAGCCTCCAAGGCTAAACACAACCCAAGACCGATAGCGCAATAGTACCGTGAGGGAAAGCTGAAAAGAACCCCGGAAGGGGGGTGAAAAGAGCCTGAAACCAGATGGTTACAGACGTGTGCCGCCTGGAAGGACTCAGAATCCTGTTGCCGGTCCGCAAGGGCCGGCTGCTGGACGAGGGTCCGGGGTGGCACGGTCCGTCTAGAAATCACCCGAGGTGCATAAATATGGGCGTCGTGTGAGAGCTTGTGATCCTGAACGAGACTTCAGCTTACATTCTAGGATTCGTCTTGGGAGATGGACACATCTCCAAGGCCGTCCGACTCTTCAATTACGGTGATTGGTCCGTCTTCCGGCTCAATGGCCGGGGACAACTGAAGCTCGTCTCAAGACACTTGTTTCTCAGACATCCACGTCTGTTGCGTGCCCTCGGTGACTAGAAACACGGGCCGGGGAGTTCATCTTCATGGCGAGCTTAAGGGTTAGAAGCCCGAAGGCGGAGGGAAACCGAAACCTCGCAGCG